>JANOWT010000267.1:0-3249 GCA_031418115.1 Gemmatimonadota bacterium | reverse complement strand
TGCTCCCGCTCGTGGTCTTCGCGCTCGCGCTCGGGTTCGCACTCAAGCAGGTGTCGCCGGAGCGGCGGGCGCCGGTGGTGGACGCCTGCCGCGGCATCTCCGACGCGATGCTCGTCGTCGTCGGTTGGGTGGTCGCGGCGGCTCCGGTCGGCGTCTTCGCACTCACCTACGCACTCGGTGCGCGACTCGGGCTCTCCGCCGTAGGCGCGCTCACGCGCTACATCGCGACGCTCTCGCTCACGCTGATCATCTTCACGGTCCTGCTCTACCCGGTCGTCATCCTGTTGGGCCGCGTGCCGTTCCGTCGCTTCGCCGCCGCGGCCGCCCCTGCGCAGGCGCTGGCTGCCGGATCGCGCAGCTCGCTCGCTGCGCTCCCCGTGATGATCTCGGCGGCGCGAGAGAAGCTCGGACTCGGCGAGGCGTCGAGTGGATTCGTGCTCCCGCTCGCTGTCTCGATCTTCCGCGTGAATGTGCCCATGGCCTGGATCGTGGGCGTGATCTTCCTTGGCAAGCTCTACGGCGTGCCCATGAGCGATGCCACGCTGCTCACACTCATCGTGACGTCGACGTTGCTCAGCTTCAGCGTGCCGGGCATCCCCTCGGGGAGCCTCTTCCTGCTCGCGCCGGTGCTGGTCGATCTCGGATTGCCCGCCGAAGGCGTAGGGATCCTGATCGCCGTCGACGTGTTGCCTGATGTATTCAAGACGACGGCGAACGTGACGGCGCACCTCACCGCTGCGATCCTCGCCGCGCCGCGCACGGAATCAGCGTTGGACCCCGTCAGACCGTAGTTCTGATCGACACATGCGCCCGTTGGAGGCGCCCCGCGACACCTCAGCAGAGGCATCTGATGACCTGGTCACGATCGATGTTCGCTCTCGCCGCCACGGCGGCCCTCGCCGCCTGCGCGACTACGCCGGCCAGCGCGCCGACTCCGGCGCCGCAGCCCACCGCGGCTCCCGCGCCAACTGGCGCGCCCTCGACGCCTCCCGTGCCGGGTGGTGGAGTACCCGCCGCCGGCCAAGCTGGGCCCGGTGGTCCCGGTGGCGCGCCGGCGACACCCGCCGCTCCGCGTCCCTACCGCACGGTCATCACCGACCGCGCCGTCACGCAGACCGGCCTCTTCAAGGTGCATCGCGTCGGTGAGCAGCTCTTCTTCGAGATCCCTTCGCAGGCGCTCAACAAGGAGATGCTCCTCATCTCGCGCCCCGTCGAGAGCACACTCCAGAACCCCGCCGGCTTCTTCGGCGGCGGCATGCGCCAGATCGTGCAGTGGGAGCGGATGGGCAACCGGATCGTCCTCCGCGCCAAGGAGCACGACCTCATGGCCGACACGACCTCGGCGATCTGGCGCGTGGTCTCGGGCTTCCGCAAAGGCCCCGTGCTCTCCGCGTTCAACGTCGCAGCCTACGGCGCCGACAGCGCCGCCGTGGTGGACGTGACCGAGCTCTTCCTGAGCAACATCCCCGAGCTCGCACCCATCGCCGGCATCGTGCGCAACAAGAGTTGGGTGGAGCGCACCTGGGCATTCCCTGAGAACGTGAACATCGAGGTCACGCAGACCGGACTCGGCGCGGCGGCACCTGCAGGTCCTGCCGCCTTTGGCGGTGCAGGCGCGGCACAGCCACGCTCGCAGACCGCCCGCATGCAGTTCTCCATGCTCAAACTCCCCGACGCACCGATGATGCCGCGCTGGGAGGATGAACGCGTCGGCTACATCTCGAGCAGCTTCTTCGACATGTCGAACAAGGCCCACGAGGCCAAGGCGCAGAGCTTCATCCACCGCTTCAAGCTCGTGAAGAAGGATCCGAGCGCCGCCGTCTCCGACCCGGTCGAGCCGATCATCTATTGGATCGATCCGGCGACGCCCGATTGGATCAAGCCCTGGATCGTCAGCGGCGTGAATGCCTGGCAGGACGCGTTCCGTAAGGCAGGGTTCAGCAATGCGATCTTCGGTCGCGTCGCTCCGACGCCGGAGCAGGATCCGAACTTCTCGCTCTACGATGCGCGCAACTCGGTCATCTACTGGCGACCGAGCACCGTCGCCAACGCGACCGGCGGTCAGATCGTGGATCCCCGCTCGGGTCAGATCCTCAAGGGCGAAGTGAACATGTACCACAACATCATGGAGCTCCAGAAGAATTGGTACTTCATCCAGGCCTCGCCGCTCGACGCCCGCGCACAGAAGTTGCCGCTTCCCGATTCGCTCATGGGGCGGCTCGTCGAGTACGTGGTGACGCACGAGATCGGTCACTCGATCGGCTTCCCGCACAACATGAAGTCGTCGGCGCAGTATCCCGTGGACTCGATCCGCTCGGCGCCGTTCCTCGCGCGCATGCGCGGGCACGTCGCGACGCTCATGGACTACTCGCGCTTCAACTACGTCGCGCAGCCCGAGGACAACATCCCGCCGCATCTGCTCATCCCGCAGATCGGCCCATATGATGATTTCGCCGTGCACTGGGGCTACGCACCCATCCCCAGCGCGCGCACACCTGACGAAGAGAAGGCCACACTCGACCAGTGGGCACGCGAGCAGGACAAGTTCCCCTGGCTCCGCTTCTCCACGCCCGACGCCGAGGGCGACCCAGAGGACCAGACCGAAGCCGTCGGTGACGCCGATGCCGTGAAGGCGACGACGCTCGGCATGCGGAACCTCGAGCGCGTGATGAGCTCGATGCTCCGTGTGGCCGAGGTGCCGGGCGAGAACTACGAAGAGCTCGAGACGCTGTACGGCGAGGCCGTCAGCCAGTGGGGCCGCTACATGGGCCACGTCGGTTCGATCGTCGGCGGCGCCTACACGCAGGAGCGCTACGGCACGGGCGCGCGTTTCCGTCCGCTCGAGCGCGCGCGGCAGCAGGAAGCGGTGCGCTACCTGAATGCGACCGCTTTCCAGGTGCCGACGATGTTCCTCAACGAGGCGATCCTCCGCCGGATCGAGAACGCCGGTGCGGTGGAGCGCTTCCGCGCGCGCCAGACGGCGGTGCTGAACGGGTTGCTCGGTCAGGCACGACTCAATCGCTTGATCGAGTTCGAGGCACTCGCGAGCAACCCGCGCGATGCCTACACCCTCGCCGACTTGATGGGCGACCTGCGCACCGGTGTGTTCGGTGAACTCACGCAGGGCAGCGTGCGGGTGAATGTCTATCGTCGCAATCTGCAGCGGGCGTTCGTGGCCGCAGCGGACGCACGGCTCAACCCGGTCGCCGGTCCTGCTGCTCCGGCGGGCTTCGGTGCACCTGCACCGAC
>JANOWT010000266.1:0-4920 GCA_031418115.1 Gemmatimonadota bacterium | reverse complement strand
CCCGACGCCGATGCCTTCGAAGCCGAAGCGCAGGTTCACGACCGTGTAGGCGTCGTTGCGCGCGGTGTTCGCATCGTTCAGGTAGAACCAGCCGACCGTCGTCGAGCCGTCATTCCACGTGGCGGTCACCCGATAGAACTTGCCCTTCACGAATCCGCTCGCGGAGGTCGAGAGCTTGTAGGTGTACGTCCCGCTCGAGAGCTGGAATGCGTTGGACACGCTCAGGATCTGCGCACCCGTGTTGTAGTCCTGAACGCGAATGTCGCCGCGGGCATTCGAGACCGCCTGTCCGCTGGCATTGAGCAATGTGCAGCGAACCTGTACCGTCGCGCCCTTCGTTATGCCGCTGGTGGTCGGCGGGATCGCGACGCTCTTGATCGGCTCGGCGAAGCAACCCTGCTGGATGTACGTCACGTTCAGCGTGCCGTTCACCGGCGTCACCGCATAGTTCGCCGGATTCGCCGGCGACACGACCGGTGTCGTCGCGAACGTGCCGCCACTCGTGGTCGAAGGCAGAGACGTGGTGCACGTCACGCTCCCGGCATCACCGGCGAGCAGTCCGCTCACGCTGCAGGGCAGCGAGGTCGACCCGCCGAGTACGACGCTACCGCTACCTGCGGTCGCTGTGGCGGCGCGCCTGGCGATGGCGAATGACTGCGAGACCGACGCGGCCGCCGAGTAGAGCGCACCATCGCCCGTCTGTGTGGCCAGCACCGCGCAGTTGCCCGCGCCAGCGAGAGTGACAGTGGAGCCGGTGACCGAGCAGTTGCTACCCGCCACCGCGGCGAAGCTCACCGGCAGGCCGGACGAGGCCGAGGCGTTCACCGTGAACGCGGCGTCACCATAGGTCTTCGCCGCGAGCGGAGCGAAGGTGATCGTCTGGCTCGCCTGCGAAAGCGCGATCGACGCAGAAGCCGTCGTGATCGGGTTGAAGTTGGCATCGCCTGCCTTCGTGGCCGAGAGGACGCAGTTGCCGACGCCGGTGAGGACGCTCACCTGGCCCGAGGACACGCCGACCGAGCAGGTCGCCGGAGAGAGCGACGCGTAGGTCACCGCGCCGCCGCCCGAACCGCCGTTCGCGCTGATCTGCACCAAGCCCGCTCCGTACGTCGCCGTCGCCGGGGCCGTGAGGGCGAACGCCGCCTGGGTGGCTTGGGCGATCACCAACGTGCCGGCGGCAGGGTCTGCAGAGTAGTCCGCGTTCGTGAGTGTTGCGATGACGGCATAGCTGCCGGCATTCGTCGGCGCGGTCGCTCCGCCGTTGTATGTGACGCTGATGCCCGGCACGACCGGCGATGACGTCGCGGTCGCGCTCTTGGGTGTGCCGTCGTATGTCGCGTTCAGATCGCTGAGTGTCAGCGTTGCGATCGCCTTGCCGATCTCGAGCGAGAATACACCTGACGTGCTCGGGAGGAAGTTGCTGTCGCTCGCCTTGGTGGCGGTGATGTCGCAGCTACCGGTGCCGCTGGTTGCGGTCACTGACCCCGCTACCGTGACGACGCAGGCGGTCGATGCGCCGGCGTCGAACGTCACCGCTCCGGTGCCGCTGCCACCCGCGGTGCCGAGCGCGACTGCGCCGCCGCCGAAGGAGACGCTATTGGAGCCGGTGATGCTGAGCGCTGCCTGTGCTGCCTGCGAGATCACGAGTGTCGCCGACGCGCTCGGCGCCGAGTAGTCGTCGTTGGAGAGCGTGGCGAGTACGGCGTAGCTACCGCCGTTCACGGGCAACGTTGCCGAGCCATTGTAGGTGACGCTCAAGCCGGTGAGGTTTGCCGGCGTGGTCGTGGCGGTCGCGCTCTTTTCCGAAGCGTCGTAGGTGTACGCGAGGTCGGTCAGCGCGATCGAGGCCGCGGCCTTCGCCGACGACACCGAGAGCGGTGCCGAGGAGACCGACTCATAGTTGGAGTCGCCGGCCTGGGTCGCGGTCACCGAGCAGGTGCCGGTGCCGCTGGTCATCGTGAGCAAGCCGCCAGAGGTGACCGAGCAGGCCGTGGACGCACCGGCGCTGAAGGTGACGGCACCGGTGCCGCTGCCACCCGAGGTACCTAGCTGAACGGGCTCAGCACCGAACGTGACCGTCTCCGGTCCGCTCGCGACGAGCGCCGACTGTGCCGCCTTTCCGATCACGAGCGTTGCCGTGGCGGACGCTTCGTAACTCGGATTGACGAGCGTGGCAACGACTTCGTACGACCCAGCGTTCGTCGGTACGACGGCCGAGCCGTTGTACGTGACGTTCACAGTCTCGAGCCCGCTCGGGGTGCTAGCCACGGTCACCGGGACCGTCGCACCGTACGTCTGGCTCAGGCCTGAGATCGCCAGTGATGCGCTGGCCCTGAGCGCCGTCACCGTGAAGGTCTTGATACTCGGCGTGAAGTAGACGCCGACCGGCGCGTCGCCACCCGCAGTCGCCGTCGCCACGAGCGTATGGATGCCCGCCTCGGAACCAAGCGTCCAGCAAGCGCCGGCCTTGCCGTTCACGTTCGTGGTCGTCGACGCCGAGGCCCCGAGCGTGCCGCAGGTGCGCGTGGTCGGGTTGTCGATCGCGGTCGTGCCACCACCGAGCTCGATGGTGAAGTTCACTGGCACGTTCTGCAGGATCGTGCCGTTGGCGGTCGTGATCGTTACGAGCGGGCGGCATTCCGCTGGCAGCGCGGTGCCAACGATTCCTTGGAGGCAATCGGCGGGTGCTGCGAGTGAAGCGAGTGGTCCCGCCGCCATCATGACGGCCTGGCCACCGACCGCGCGCTGCTTGACCGCTTCACGCGGCCTGACGCCAGTGGCAGTGGTCGGGCTCAGCGGCGTCGGAGCCGGCACGCGGATGAACTCGGTCACGGTGCCGCCTACGCCGCCACCGAACGAGAGTTCGGGGTCGACCGGGCCGAAGGGGCTGAACTCGGTGACGGTGCCACCGACGCCACCGCCAAAGGCTTCCTGCGCATAGAGCAGCTTGGGCGCCACGAGACTCGCGAGCGACTGGACCCAGCCCGGCAGCTTGTCGTTGGAGGCAACCGCTGCAGAGCAATTGAGGAACGATGCATCTGCGTCCGGTGTGACTTCGAAACCAGCGATCGCCTGATGGCCGAGGCGCAGTCGGCTCAGCACGCTCGCCGGCACGGACGCGGCAGGGCAGACGCCCACGACGACCGGGGCCACGAGCGAGTTGGCGACGCCCGAGGCCTGAGTGATCCGGATGAAGCCGGGGTACTTGTCGAGCTTGGTGTCGAGCAGCCCGGTTGTCGTGTCGGGCAGGATCGCGATCGTGATGAGGGTCGGCTCCGACACCGGCTGCGCAGGGAGCGAGATGCCCGCGGTGCCGTTGTCCGAGACCAGGACCTGTGGCAGGTCGGATGGGAAGACAAGGAAGGTGTCGTCGGTGATGCCGACGTAGCACTCGAGAGCGGCGATCAGTTGGGGCACGTACTGCTCGCCGGGGAGCGTGGCCGCCTTCTGCTGGATGAAGGAGATGAGATTGCGGGCAGCGTCCTGCGCGCCCACGATGTCACCGCGTCTGAGCTTCTTGTCGATGTTGCTGAGCTTGCCCAGCGCCGAGCTTGCGCTGGGGGAACCCGCTCCGAACACCTGGTTCACGAGCGCCGTGAGATCGTTGACCGTGGTGCAGGTCCCGATCTGCGCGTTCGCGTCCGACCGGAAGACGGAGAGCGGTGCGGTCGGCGCGGGGCGATCGGTGCAGGCCGCGAGGACGGCGAGCAGGGTGCCCAGCAGGAAGATCGGGAGGCGGGCGCGGCGGGTCATGGCGAGTTCGGTGATGAGGGAGCTGGCGTCAACGTGCGCAGAGGCCGGACAACATCGGCGTGAACGACCGTCCTCGCGCGCACCCTGCGTCGCGCGCCTCGGAGGTCTTCGGGTGTACTGTCATGAGCAGGTTCCGCGGACCGGCGCCATCAAATCTGCAAGACCTAGAAGCTGGGCCTGAGGCGTGGGGAACGCAAGGCGAGTGGTGAACTGTAGAGGGACGAAGGACCAAAGTGGGCTCAACGGAAAGTGGGAGCCAAAGATCGGCTCCCACTTTCTCGTTTCATTCTCTACCGTACTCCGGTTGTGTCAGCACTTATGAATCAGGGAGCGACGCCGGTGGCGTTCAGAATGACCCAGATGTGACTGGGATGATACACCGCCGCCCTGAGGCGGTTGGTTCCGAGATCCAGAACCCAGTTCGTTGTCGCGAGTCCGTCAGCGTCCGTTACGACCGAGCCAGGGGTTGGGACAGCCTCGCCATAGTGGTCGAGCAACCTGACCCAGTGCACCGTCTCTCCGGAGACTCCGTAGCCGAACTGATCCACCAATCGAACTCTCGGCTGAACTGCCGTCGCCGATCCGGCAACTCCTGTCTGATCATCCCCTTGGACGATCACCAGCGCCACTGCAACGCCTGCGACCGCCGTCACCTCGAACTCACTCGACGCCGGAACGAACTCCACACCTTCAGGCGCATCCCCACCGGCGCTCGGCGTAGCACGCACCTTGTTCGACCCTGGCGCGCCGAGCGTCCAGCAGATGCCCGCGCGTCCGAGCGCGTTCGTCAGCGTTGATGCGGACGAGCCATAGCTACCGCAGACCGTCGACTTCGGTGCAATGCTCCCGCCGCCTGCGAGGACCTGCCACAGGACCGGCACGTTCGCGAGCTCGGTACCGAGGCGCGTGGTGATACGCACCGACGGCACACAGTCCGTGGGAAGCGGAGTACCGGCCAGACCGGTCGCGCAGGGATCCAGCACGATGCTGGGCCGGTTCACCGGCACTCCCTTCATGCTCACGGAACCCGGCGCCGGCACACGGATGAACTCCGTGACCGTGCCACCCACGCCACCGCCGAACTCAAGCTGCGGATCGACCGGCGCAAAGGGGCTGAACTCGGTCACCGTGCCACCGACACCGCCGCCGAACTCCTGCTGGAAAGCA
>JANOWT010000265.1:0-7400 GCA_031418115.1 Gemmatimonadota bacterium | reverse complement strand
CGCTACGCTCACGTTGCGGCGCACCTCACCGCTCGGGGTTGGGACGTCCACGGCTACGACCAACGAGGGCACGGCGCCTCGCCCGGCAAACGCGGAGCCCTGCGAGCCGCTGACGACCTGCTCGACGATCTCACGCGTGTGATCTCCGCGGTGAGGGCCGCCTCGCCCACGCGGCCATTCGTCCTGCTCGGTCACAGCATGGGGGGTCTCGTTGCCGCGCAGTTCGTCGCCGAGTCGCGTGGCGCGGTCGATGCCCTCGTGCTCTCGTCGCCGGCGCTCGACGCCGGGCTCGGACTCGCCCAGCGGCTTCAGCTCGCCGTGGGGTACGCACTCGTCCCTGACCTCGCGATGAGCAACCAACTCGATGCGAACATGATCTCGCACGATCCCGCAGTGGTCCGCGCCTACGTGGACGATCCGCTCGTGCACGATCGCGTGACCGCGCGACTCGCGCATGCGCTGGTCGAAGGGGGCAAGATCGTGCTCGGTCGCGCCGGCCGGTGGCCGGTGCCCACTCTCCTGCTCTGGGCGGGGGAGGACAAACTGGTCTCACCGCGTGGGAGCGCCGCATTCGCTGCCGCCGCGCCTCGCGTGGCGCTGAGCGCGAAGTGCTTCGACGAGCTCTACCATGAGATATTGAACGAGCGTGACGCGGCGCCGGTGTTCGCGGCGCTCGACGCTTGGCTCGACCAGCGGCGTTCCGCCTGAGGTTGACCGCGTCAGGCGTCGGCGGGAGGTGCGAGCCGCGCGGCTAGCCATCCTGCCGCCGGGACACCGACCAGAGCGCCGATGACCATCCACGCGGGATGAGGGATCGCACGCAGGTTGGCGAGCGTCGCCGCGAGTAGCACGCCAGCGACCACCCAGGCGTATTGGCCACGACTGCGGGCCGCGACGCGCGATGCCACCACGCCTCCGGCGAACGAGCCCACGATCCAGCCGACAAGGACCACCAGCATCGCCAGCGCCGGCGCTGCCGCGGCGTGTGCCTTCATCTGTGCGACGTCACGCATGTCGAAGCCGGCCGGCAACGGGTGCAACGTCCCTGCTGCGAGGTCGCAGATGGAAACGATCGTCACGGCAACGACCATCCCGGCCATCACGGCCACGAAGGAACGGGCGAACGGCGGGAGCTTTTCGAGCATTGGGCACCTCGGTGAGCATGGACGGATCGGCGGATCGGCGAGGGGTGGATCAGAGCCGTGCAGCTAGCGACCAGAGATCGCTCGCCATGCGGCGCGTGCCGCCTGTCCGAACGACGGATGCTCGACCACCTGCCTCAATCGCGTCCGCTCGGCGGTGAGCCACGCGACCTTCTCCTCGAACGCCGCCGGATGCACGAGGTCGCGCGGCGCGCTCGGGAGCGTTGCCGCCGCGAACGTGGCGAATCGAGGAGACGAGCGAGCCACGTACACGAATGCGTTCTGACGGTACCACCAGGCCACGCGCTCGTCGTCCCAGACCTCGCCCCGCACGAGATCGAGGCATGCGTACCCATTCGCGTCGAACCGCGCCGCCCAGCGCGACGCGCGGGCCTCGTTCACATGCTCGGTGCCGCCCTGCTGAGGCACCGCGGCGCTGAAGAGCACCACATCGGCCGCGCGGCAGAGTGCCTCCACGAATGCATCGGCACTCGTGGCCGGCAGGTGCTCGGCGACCTCGACCGAGATGCAGAGATCGTGGCGCTTCTCGATCGTGATCGCACCAGAGAGGTCAGTGGGGCGGAAGTCGATGCGCGCGCTGCGCAACTTGGCGCGGTCCACCCACGCGCCGTCGAGACCGGTGAGCGTCGTGCTCCCCAACGCTTCCGCGGCGGCGAGCCAGGACCCCTGCCCGCACCCGATGTCGATCACGCTTTCGGGTTTGAAGACACTGTAAACGAGTGGCAGCACAACGGCCGCCGAGCGCGGAGAGCTCTCCGCATGGTCAGCGTAGAATCCGCCGTCGTAGGCGCTGGTGTCGGGCAGTCTCATCGCGACACCCGCGCGAGCACGCCGCCCTGGAGGCTCCCGATGTACAGATATCGCTCGGTCTCAAGTACGTCGGTCATCTTGGGATACCTCCCGGTGGGATCCTGACGGTCGTCGAGCACCTTGCCGCTGGCGTCGATCGCGATGAGATGACCATAACCTTCCGGCTTGGGACGCAGCGCGCGAGGAATGCGCAGTAGCACCTTGCGCAGGTTCGGCGAGCCGGCGAGCCGGTCGAGCAGTGCGTTGCGCGGGGCGAAGAGCGCGACCCAGTACTTGTCGTCGCCCACGCGCGAGATGTTGTCGGGAAACCCGGGGAGCGCCTCGAGCACCGGCGTGACGCGACCACGCGCCTCACCAGCGATGCCCACGCGAAGAATGCGGTAGTGCCCCGTCTCGCAGAGCAACACCGACTGCTGGTCGGGAGTCATCGCGACACCGTTGGCGAAGTCGATCCCCGCCGCTACGACGGTCGCTCGCCCGGTCGCGGGATCCCACTCGATGAGCCGGCCATGTCCGCCATGTTCGATCACGTCGAGGAGACTCGCGTCCTCGTCACTCTGGGCGCGCACGCCGAACTTGGTCGAGGCGTCGGAGAAGTAGACTTTGCCGTTCGCGGCGACGTCGAGATCGTCGGCGAACTCGATCCGCGTGCCGTCGGCGGAGTCGGCGAGGAGTCGCACCGTTCCAGTCGTGTCGATGGCGAGAAGCCCACGTTCGCCGTCGGTGACGAAGAGCGTCCCGGCCGGATCGAACACGAGGCCCAACGGCCGGCCGCCGGTGTTGGCCCACACCTCGGGCGCGGTGCCCACATCGGCATCGGCCGAGAATCGTAGGATCGCACCTTCGCGTGTCGAGACGTAGATGCGACCTGCACGATCACGCGCTACGCTCTCAGGTCCCTCGCGGCCGCCGAGCGTGAGTGCCACGAAGTCGGCCAGCGAGGAGTCCGCCGCGAACAGGCCACTGTGCCCCGGATCGACCGGCGCGGTCCACGCGACCGGTGCGATCGGTACCGGCCAGAGTGCGAGGTAGGCCAGCAGGCTGACCAGCAGGCTGGCCAGCAGGACCGAGACGAGCCACGCGATGCGACGCATGGGGGAAATGTCGGCGATCTCGGGGCGAATGGCGAGGCTCGACTGGCGGCACGAGCAGCGAGTCGCGGTCGGCACGGCGCTCCCCTGTCGTCGCTCCGCCACACAAGGCATCTTCCTGCGGCAGACGACCCCAGACCGGAGCAGGACTGTGAACGAAGGGAAACCGCGCGGTGTGAAGTCCGCGAACCCCGGCGAGGCCGACCGCCTCGCCTCGCAGATCGTGAAGCTCGGACCCGCGGAGGCGGCGGACGCCCTTGAGCGGTACCCCGACGCGCTCATGGCCGAGGTGCTGCAGCAGATCAATCCGTCGGTCGCGAGCGACATCATCCCCGAACTCGAGCCGGAACGCCGCACCTCGATGTTCGCGATCGCGCCGCACGAGGTCACCGCACAGTGGTCGCGAAACCTCTCGTTCAAGGAAGACAGCATCGGCCGGCTCATGGAGCCGACTCCGGCGATCTTCCGTCCGCAGGAGACCGTGCGCGAGGCGACGCAGCGCGTACGGGAGCTCGCCAAGCTGGTGATGCTCACCTATCTCTTCGTGCTCGACGACTCGGGGCGCATCGCCGGCGTCGTCACCATGCGCGACCTGGTGGTCTCGGAGGACGACGACGCAACGCTCGAGAGCCTGATGTTGCGCGATGTCTTCGCGCTCAAGGCGTCGACGCCACTCGACGAAGCCATGCGCCTCGTCGTGCACCGGCACTACCCGGTGTATCCGGTCACCGACGACGCGGGCCTGTTCGTCGGTCAGGTGCGCGGCAGCGCGATGTTCGAAGAACAAGCCTTCGAGTTCAGCGCCCAACCCGGCCGCATGGTCGGTGTCGCCGAGGAGGAGCGTCTGCTCACCCCCTGGTCGCGGAGCCTCAAGTTCCGTCACCCATGGCTGCAGCTCAACCTGCTCACCGCGTTCGCGGCTGCCGGCGTGGTCGGCATCTTCCAGCAGACGCTCGACCAGATGGTCATCCTCGCGCTCTTCCTGCCGGTGCTCGCCGGCCAGTCGGGGAACACCGGGTGTCAGGCGCTCGCGGTGACGCTCCGCGGACTGACGCTGGGCGAGCTCAAGCCAGGCACGGAGCGCGCGCTCGTCGCCAAGGAGGCGCTGCTCGGTCTGCTGAACGGCGCGCTCGTGGGTCTCACGGCCGGCGGCGGGATGTACGTCGTCGCACGTTCGCAGGGGAACGGCGATGCGCTCGCGCTCGCCGGAATCGTCGCGCTCGCGATGACGGCGAGTTGCGTGGTGAGCGGCATCGCCGGTGCACTCATTCCGTTGACGTTGCGTCGGGTGGGCGCCGACCCGGCGACGGCGTCGAGCATCTTCCTCACCACGGCGACGGATGTGGCGAGCATGGGGCTCTTTCTCGGGCTGGCGACGGCGCTGCTCACGTAAGTGGCGGCGCGCACGTCATCGAGGCGCCACGGGCCTCACGCGCAGCACGCGTCCGTTCGGACTGTCGGTCACCACATAGACCAACCCGTCCGGCCCCTGCTGCACATCGCGAATGCGTTCCCGCAGATCACCCAGGTAACGCTCCTCCTTCACCACGCGCCCGTCACGGAGCTCGAGCCGCACGAGCGCACCCGGCGTCATTGAGCCGATCAGGATGCTCCCCTTCCAGCCGGGGATCGCGTCTCCGGTATAGAAGATCATGCCCGACGGCGCGATGACCGGGTCCCAATAGTAGACCGGCTGCTCCATGCCCTCCTTCGCGGTGCCTTCACCGATCGATGCGCCGGAGTAGTCGCGACCATAGGTGATCACCGGCCAGCCGTAGTTCTTCCCCGGCTCGGGGTGATTGAGCTCGTCACCGCCGCGCGCACCATGCTCGACCGTCCAGAGTCGACCCGTCGCGGGATCGAGCGCCGCCGCCTGGCCGTTGCGATGCCCGTACGACCAGATCTCCGGCTGCGCGTCGTCGCGTCCGACGAACGGATTGTCGGCGGGGACAGAACCGTCAGCGTTCACGCGCATGTACTTCCCCATCCCCTGCATGAGGTCCTGCGCACGATCGCGGTAGTTCTGCCGCTCACCCTGCGTGATGAAGAGCTTGCCGTCGGCGGAGAACACGAGGCGCGAGCCGAAGTGCCCGTTGCCTTTCACCTTTGGCCGTTGGCGATAGATCACCGTCACGTTCTCGAGCCCCGTCGCGCCGAGCGCACCGCGCGCGACCGCGGTGCCCACGAGATCGCCATCAGCCTCGGCGAAGGACAGATACACGAGTCGGTTGGCCGCGAACTCCGGATCGAGCGCAACGTCGAGCAGGCCACCCTGCCCCACTGCACTCACGGCGGGCACACCGGTGAGCGGCGCGGAGAGCGCGCCGTCGGTGCCGACGATCCGCAGACGGCCTGGCCGTTCGGTGACGAGCAACCGGCCGTCGGGCATGAATGCGAGCGCCCACGGATGCACGAGCCCCGTCGCGTACGACTCGGCGCGCACGACGCCCTCGGTCGATGTCGGCTGCGGCGAGGCGATCTCGGGCCGGTCGGCACGCGCTGCGGGACGCGCGCAGGCGACCGCGAACAACGCGACGGTCGCGTATGTCGCGTATTTCGCAAAGGTCGTCAGGGTCGAGAGGGAGTGCAGAACGGGCGAGGTGCGCATCAGGGGCTCGGTGAGCGGTTGATTGACGATACCCCGGCGGTCGCAATTCGTCGATGCCCCACCCCGCTTCCACAGCGGGACGGTTGGCGATAACTCTCCACTATGCCCACTCATCGCGCAGGTCGCAGCGGTCCACTGAAGGTCGTCATTTCGTTCATCGCCGCATTCACGCTCGCGTGCACCGGCGAGGCGCCGCCCGATCGCATTCTCGTGAATGCGTTGATCTGGACGGGCGATTCCGCGCGACCCGCCGCTACGGCACTCGCGATCCGCGGCGACCGCATCATCGCCGTCGGGGATGACGCGACCATCAGGGCGCTTGCCTCAGAGGCCACCGTCGTCGAGGACATCGGCGGGCGGCGCGTTGTTCCGGGCTTCCACGACGCGCATTGGCATCTCCCCACTCGCCGCACCGCCGACCTCGTAGGCGCCACGGACGAGCGTGAGGTCGTGCGTCGACTGCAGGAGTTCGCCACGACACTCCCCGCCGACGCCTGGATCACGGGGCGAGGCTGGACCCCCGACATGTTCCCGCGCAACGTCGCGCACCGCCGCTACCTCGACGGCGCGTTCGGTGACCGGCCGGTGGTCATCACCGATCGCGACGGGCATCAGACGCTCGCCAACGCGCGCGCCCTATCACTCGCAGCGGTGAGCGCCGAGACGCGCGAGGTGGCAGGAGGAGCGATCATCCGCGACCCTGACGGCACGCCGACCGGTCTGCTCCAGGAGACAGCGAGCGCGCTCGTGCGCAGACAGCTGCCCGATCCGTCGGAAGATGAGATCTACGCCGCACTGCGGTACGAGATGCATCGCGCCGCCGCATTCGGTTTGACGGCGCTCCAGGTCGCGAACGGACTCAGTGCCTCCGAGACCAGGGCGTTCGCGCGCGCGGTCGCCGAGGACTCAGTGTTGGTCCGCTTCCGCGTTGCCGTGCCGTTCGGCAAGGAGGTGAAAGACTCCGCGTTGCGTGCGTACGTGGCGCTACGCGACGGTGAACGCGGTCCGTTGCTCAGGTACGGGATCGCGAAGGGCATGCTCGACGGGACCGTGGACGCTGGCACCGCGGCGATGCTCGCGCCCTACTCGATCGGCGGTGGCACCGGCCTGCCGCGCTTCACCGCGGCCGAACTCACCGAGGCCGTCACGCGCTACGACAGCGCGGGGATCCAGGTGGAACTGCACGCGATCGGAGACCTCGCGATCCGCATGTCGCTCGACGCCTTCGGCGCGGCCGCGGCGCGGAACGGCGCACGCGACCGTCGGCACAGGGTCGAACACCTCGAGGTGCCGGACCCCGCCGACATCCCGCGCTTCGCGCAGTTGGGCGTGATCGCGTCGTCGCAGGCGATCTTCGCCGGCCCCGACGAGACCACGCTGACCAACTACGCTCCGCTCCTCGGACCGGTACGGGCCTCGCACGCGATGCCGTTCCGCGCAATCGATGATGCGGGCGCGGTGCAGGCGTTCGGGAGCGACTACCCTGTCTTCTCGATGGACCCGATGCTCGGCATCCATATCGCCGTCACGCGGCAGATGCCCGACGGCACGCCCCCGGGCGGATGGTTCCCCGAGCATCGGATCGGGCTCGAAGCCGCATTGCGGCACTACACGCGCGACGCGGCGTACGCAGCGTTCCGCGAGCAGGAGCTTGGCGTGCTCGCTCCCGGGATGCTCGCCGACTTCGTGGTGTTGTCGGAGGAGATCATCGGCGTGGAGGCAGCGGCG
>JANOWT010000264.1:0-2749 GCA_031418115.1 Gemmatimonadota bacterium | reverse complement strand
AGAAGCGTTAGCCGATTCGGTGTGCCCGGCTCGCACGGCATGACGCCAGAACCAAGCTGCACTCAGGGACTGGCCTGTGGCGTTGCGGGTGACTCTACACTGGGCGACTTGAACGAAGCCGCTGGCGCGGCGGCCGACGGGCATCTGGGTGATTCGTAGAGGAGTAGGGTCGGTCGCAGGAGGTACTGCCTGTGACCCAGCTGCTGCAACGCCTGCACGACGAGCTCGTCCGCCGCAACTACGCCACCACGACCCGCGAGAGCTATCTCCGGATCGTGAAGGCCTTTCACCGACACGCCGGCGGTCGACTCGACCGCGTCGGCCCCGACGCGCTCCGCCGCTACCAGGTCTATTTGCTCGAAGACCGGAAACTGGCGATCGGGACCGTGGTCGCCGAGATTGCGGCGCTCCGGTTCTTCTGCCTGCGCGTGTTGAAGCGGCGGGACACGAAGGAGGACCTGCCGTATCCGAAACGCCGGAAACGGCTGCCCGTGATCCTCAGTCCGGAGGAAGTGCAGCGTCTGATCGCGGGTGCGAAGAATCTCTATCACCGCACGCTGCTGCTGACGCTGTACGGGGCCGGCCTGCGCCGCAGCGAAGTCGCCCACCTGAAGGTTCAGGACATCGACAGTCAGCGCATGCTGCTGCGCGTGGACCAGGGCAAGGGCGGTCGCGATCGCGAGGTACCGCTCAGTCGCACGCTGCTCCTGGCGCTGCGGGAGTACTACCGTTGGATGCGGCCCACGACGTATCTCTTCCCCGGCACGCGCAACGGCTGGCGTGCGGACAAGCCCATCACGACCAAACCGATCTGGGAAGCGGTGCGGCTGGCTGCGCAGCGCGCGCAGATCGACAAACCCGTCACGCCGCACACGCTGCGACATTCGTACGCCACGCATCTGCTTGAAGCCGGCGCGGACCTCCGCACGATCCAGTTGCTGCTCGGCCACGCTGACCTCTCGCACACGACGGTCTACCTCCACCTGTCGCGTCGTCACCTGCAGGCGGCCCCCAATCCGCTGGAGCAGCTGCAGGTCCCGGCGCCCGTGGTGCTCCCGCGGTCACGCCTACTGCGGAAACCGCCACCGTCATGACCCGGCCTGTGCTGGAGGTGGCCGATATCCTCCACGCGCAGGGTGACGCCTTCGTCGAGCAACATCCGTGGCTGAGTGTGCAGCAGCGGTCCGTCCTCCGGGCGATCGCGCGCTGTCGCACGGCCGCGCTTGGGGGCCATCTCGATCGGTGTGATGCCTGCGGCCATCAGGCCATCTCGTACAACTCCTGTCGGAACCGACACTGCATGAAGTGCCAGGCGCAAGCGCGGGAGCGCTGGCTCTGCGCGCGCGAGCGTGACCTACTCGACGTGCCGTATGTGCATGTCGTCTTCACGCTCCCGCATACACTCTTGCCGCTCGCCTATCGGAACAGCGCCCGTCTGTACACGTGGCTCTTTCAGGCGAGCGCGGCCACCCTCCGCGAAGTCGCCGCCGATCCGCGTCACCTCGGGGCGGAGATCGGCGTCCTCAGCCTCCTCCACACGTGGGGGCAAACGCTGGTCCGCCATCCCCACGTGCATTGCGTCGTGCCGGCCGGGGGCCTCTCGCCGGATCACCAGCGCTGGGTGTCTCCGAAGTATGCGGGCTTCTTCCTCCCCGTAAAAGTCCTCAGTCGGGTGTTTCGCGGGAAGTTCGTGGAGGCGCTGCGCCGCGCGTACGCCCGCGACGAACTCGACCTCGCCGGCGGGAGCGAGCCGCTGCGCGACCCGGACCAGTGGCGCCGCTTCGTCAACACCCTCTTCGAGACCGACTGGGTCGTCTACGCCAAGCCGGCCTTCGGCGGGGCCACCGCCGTGCTGCGCTACCTTGGGCGCTATACGCACCGGGTGGCGATCAGCAATCATCGGCTGCGCGCATTCGAAGGCGAGCGCGTGACGTTTCAGTGGAAGGACTACGCGCACGAGAGTCAGTCGCGGACCATGACGCTGTCGGCGATGGAATTTCTCCGACGCTTTGTGCAGCACATTCTCCCGCGGCGCTTCGTACGGATCCGCCAGTCGGGGTTGCTCGCGAACACCTGTCGCACCGCACGCGTGGCGCTCGCCCGGACCCTCCTCACCCCGGCGCCGACCACCGCGCCGTCCCGTGACGCGACGACCATCGTGACGACCGACACGGCGCCACGCGCGACCTGGGCGTGTCCGCGCTGCGGGGCCGCGATGATCGTCGGGCCGGTCCTCTCGGCGCTCCAACTCGCGACCGTCACCTGGCGCTTCGATACCTCATGACCGTCCGAGGCACTCGGTGCGACCGGCGTCCCCGCCGACGTGGCTCCGCACGTCTCGCGAGCGGTGTGCCTCCCCCCGCGGATCGTGCCCTGCACACCGCCGCTCCTGGACGCACGCTCCACCGCTCGCGTCGGCGCCGACGTCGCTCACGCGCCGCCGGCCGCTCCCTCGACGCCGGCCCACGCGCGGGGATCCCGATTCCAGCTCCAGAGCCGGCCGCCGCGCCAGCGGCTTCCTTCAAGTCTCGTTATCGAAGGTGACTCGGCGCCCGCATC
The DNA here is from genome assembly GCA_031418115.1 of Gemmatimonadota bacterium. GTDB lineage: Bacteria > Gemmatimonadota > Gemmatimonadetes > Gemmatimonadales > Gemmatimonadaceae > Pseudogemmatithrix. The sequence goes on along the minus strand of JANOWT010000264.1, from coordinate 190 downwards.
CGGGTGCTCGGCCAGCGTCGTACGCCGAGTCACCTCCGATGAACGCTAACGACTTCTCAGGAGCTATCCGGTGACCGCGCCGCATCACTTGCCGTCGGGCACGGGCCAATCGGTTCAGGAGCTCGGCAGGAACCCTCACAGCGCGTCCGAACCGTCTTCCAGCTTCGCGCGGTTTCGATGCGATGTCGCA
>JANOWT010000263.1:0-5633 GCA_031418115.1 Gemmatimonadota bacterium | reverse complement strand
CTGCTCGCGTGCGACCTGTGCGGCGATGCCGACGTCCTTGTCGAGCAGTGCAAGGCGGAAGGTGCGCGGGAAAGCGCGCGTGAGGACGCGCTCGGGGAAGAGGTTCATCGACGCGTTGGAGCGACCGCTCGAGGTGTTGATGACGTCGAGCGCGACGGTGGGATCGACACCGGCGCTCGTGAGCGCGGCGAGCCCCTCGGCTGTCGACCAGAGATGCAGCGCGAGGAGGACGTTGTTCACGGCCTTCACCGCATCGCCGGTCCCGATCGCACCGCAGTGGACGATCTTCTTGCCGAATGCCTCGAGGACGGGACGGACGCGCTCGAGTGTGGCGGCCTCGCCTCCGACCATCACCGTGAGGGTGCCGCCCTCGGCGCCAAGGACGCCTCCCGATACCGGTGCATCGAGGTAGCCGACGCCGTTGGCGGCCAATCGCGCCGCGATCCGCTTGGAGGTCGTCGGGTCGCCCGAGGTGCAGTCGACGAGCGTCGCGCCACGCGCGAGGCCGGCGAGGAGACCATCGGGACCGTCGAGCAACGACTCGACATCGCTCGAGACGGGGAAGCAGGTGATCACGACGTCGGCGCCCTTGGCGGCGGCGGCAGGAGTCGCGGCATGCGTCACGCCATGCTCCGAGAACTTGGCGGCGAAATCGGCGGCACGCGCGGTGGTGCGGTTCCAGACACGCAGGCCCCAGTCGCTACGGACGAGGTGACGCGCCATGGGAGTGCCGATGGCGCCAAGACCGAGGAATGCGACGATAGGCATGTGAACGACGGGTGGAAGGGGATGAGAAGAGGAAAGTCGCTCAAACGTCCCGACTGCGGCAGTGGTAGATTCCCTTTCGATGCGACTTGAAGTGAGGATCGAGGGCATGCTCGCTGTGCATGCGCGACATGCGGTGTTCACGGCGCTCGCGGCCGTGGACGGGATCACGCGCGCCGACGTGGAGCTGGGGCGGGCGGAGTTGGAGGTCGACGGGCTTGCGAGCGAGCCCACCGCGCACGAGACGACCATCGCGGCGATCCGCGGAGCAATCGAGGCAGCTGGGTTCCGGGTGAGCGAGGTGCGCGTCTTGCCACGCACTCTACCGGTGCTCGAGGGCTGAACGCGACACGCCGGTGGACGCCCTTCACGGCATCCACCGGCGCGCCTGCTGTCCGTACGGTCGTTCCCAGATTCCGACGGGAGTCGACAGGGGGCCGGCCGGCCCCCCACCAGCACCGACCTGCACCCACCTGTCTACTCGTCGTCGGCCTTCATGGTATCTGACACACGGTACGGGAAAATGGTTTGCTGGGATTCAATCGATGATTCGTAATGAGGTGGGAGGTGGGAGGTGGGAGGTGGGAGGTGGGCCTTTATCTCGCCTCTCCCATCTCCCCTCTGCCGTTCAGAAGCTGAACCAGTACGACCCCTTGATCAGGAACGTGTTGTCGGACCGAGAGTTGAACAGATCGCTGTAGTCGCGCCCGATGTTGAAGCTGCCCGGGTTCCGGTCGCCCTGACCGCGGCCCTGCTGCCAAACGAAGAAGAGGACTGATCCGGGCCGGTACTCCCAGCGCACCACGCTATTGGAGCGGAACTGCTTGAAGTTGAAATCCTGTAGTGGCGCACCAGTGTAGGCTTGAAAGCGATCCGTGTAACGCGCCGCGCGCGGGTCGGCCAGTTCGCGGTGGTCGGAGTAGTCGCCCGCGGTGATGAACGGCTGCGCGTACAGTTGGAACGAGAGCGTCGGCGTCATGGTTAAATCCAGCCGTGTCGTGATGGCGCTCGTGCGTTGGTCGAGGTGCGCGAACGTGTAGTGCGTGCCGGTGCCGTCGGTCACGTTGCCGTACCACTGCGCGTCGTTGATCCCCGCACTCAGGTGCGCGCCCACCTCCGCCTGCACGCGGCTCGCGATCCGGAAGTTCACCGACGGATCGATCCCCCAGTCGCTGGATCCGGACACGTCGCTGAAGACCACGAAACCCTGCATCACGAAGCTCGTCGCCTTGCGTCGATCGGACTGGACGCCGAACCAGGTGTTCTGCCGCAGGTTGCGGCGCAGCGCCGGACCACCGCGCGATGCGCGATCATCGAACGACGCACCCAGGCTGTTCACATTGAAGCCGGTGTAGACGAACCACTGATTGGGCAGCTCACCGTTGATGTTGATGTTGGCACCCGAGTTGAGGTGCAGCCCGTCCGTGTTCCAGGCATTCCACTGGTTCAGGTTGATGTTGGCGCGGCGGTAGTACTTGGTGGGCTTCTGGAACTGCAGGCCGATCCAGTTCCCGTTGCTCCGCTCGTCGGCGCGCGTGAGGAAACCCGCGTCGTTGATCTCGTAACCGGCGCTCGTCTCCGTGATGCCGGTCTGGAAGCGGACGATGCCGCCGCCGGTCTTGCCGAGGCTCAGGTTCACGCGACTTCCGTTGAGCGACGTGGCGGCGCTGTCGACGTTGAGTCGCGAGTCAGGACGCTGGTAGAAGTGCACGGCGTTGCGCTGCGTGGAGAGGATGCTCGAGGGGCTGCCCGCGACCTGGCTCGCGACGGCGGATCCCTTCACCTCGTAGTTGTTCCCCCAGAAGCGATGCCGCGCGTCGACGCCCAGCGCGTAGGCGCTCTCGCGCAGGTACGCACGGGTGTCGGAGTCGAGCGAGCGGTTCGTCGCGGTGAACATCATCCCGACGCCCGAGTTGCCGCTCCTGAAGTCCTGCTGCAGCCGCGTGACGAGATAGTTGCTCTGCGGCTCGATCGTGCGGCCCAGCGCGCCCTGCTCGCGCTGCGTCACCGCGTTCATGAAGCCGACGTTGAGCCCGCCCGCGGTGCGTCCGGTGAGCTTGGCTGCACCGAGGATGGTGCTGTTGGACGGGTTGTCCTGATCGTAGTACCGACCACTCAACTGCGGGCCGCGCCCGACGCGGCGCGAGTAGAAGAGCGCGTTGGAGACGTCACCATCGCCTCCACCCTGACCCGCGAAGTTGAAGATGCTCGCGCCCTCGAGGAAGAACGGACGGCGCTCCTCGAAGAACTGCTCGAACGCCGAGAGATTCAGCACAGCGGGGTCGGCCTCGACCTGACCGAAGTCCGGATTCACCGTGCCATCGATCGTGAGGTTGCTCGTGAGGCCGTACTTCACGTCGGCACCGAATGCGAACTGCTGCTGACGTTCGAACGCGTTCCCGACCGGGCGTGGAGAGTTGGTCGCCACCGTGTACGGCAGCACCTCGAGCCGACGCGGCGCGGTTATGCCGTCGAAGCCCGAGACGTCGCCGAACTGTGAGACCATGCCCGTCTTGCTCCTGCGGTAGAGCGGCCACGAGATGCGCTCGTTGTGTCGCGCGATCTCGCGCCAGATGGCGAAGCCAAACGTGTGCGATGGCGATTCGGGGAATCGCAGCTGGCCGAACGGGATGCGGTACTCAGCGGTCCAGCCCAGTGAGTCGACCGCGGTCGCCACGTCCCAGACGCCGTCCCACGAGGCGTCCTCGTCACCGTCGCCGGAGATGTAGAAGTCGCGCTTCACACCGAGCGGGTTGACGGTGAACCGGAACGCCGTGCGGCGATCGTGGTAGGCGTCGACCATGAGGTGGACGTAGTCGCTCTGCGTCCGCGCATCGCGTCGCGAGAGGAAGGCCATCACCGAGTCAGGTGCGGGGTCGAAGGCACGCACGAAGACGTAGAGATACTTGGCGTCGTAGCCCACGCGCGCCTCGGTCCGGTAGCGCGGATCGCCGTCCTCGACGGGATCGTGCTGCCGGAACTGCGTGATCGCCGGCGCCTCGCGCCAGATGGCGTCGTCGTCCTTGCCGTCGAGGACCGGCGCCGCGACGGCGAGGGCCGCGGTGGCGGTGGTGGCGGTCGGCTCAGGAACGGTGCGCGACGCGCGCACCGGAGGGAGCGCGTCGGGCAGGGGCGCGGGCCCCCGTGCGACGGTGGCCTGCAGGGCGAACAGGAGCGGCAGCAGCATGAGCGCGTCCGGGTGTGAGGTCCCGGTGGGGGAAGGCCCGAGGGCCTGCGCTGTCGGAAGAGTACGCCTCCGACTGGTCAACGGATTCGACATCGGAAGCGTCGAAAGCGTTGCGTGCGCGGTGAAATCGGCGCGTGCGCTTGTTGAGCGCGGCGACATCCAGTTAGCTTCGGGTCACTTCGCTATGGTACGCGCGCGCGCGACCACCTTCGTCACCCGGGGAGGCACCCCGTGACACCAGATCAGCGCCAGAAGGAGAAGTCAGTCGCGGCGCTGGTCGCGCCCGACATCCTCGATCTGCTCGAGAACGAGCCGTCGAGCATCGCGGCCGAGACCGAAGAGCTGCATCCGGCCGACCTCGCCGACGTCGCGGAGCTCCTCCCTCGCGAGCTGCTGTCGCGCTTCCTGACGTCGCTGCCGCACGCGCGCGCGGCCGAGGTGCTGGAGCATCTCGACGAAGAGCTGCGCTCGGCGGTGTTCGAGGCGATGGATGCGGGCCAGGCGGCCGCGTTCCTCACCGGGATGACGCCCGACGAACGCGTCGACGCACTCGACGAGATGGACGAGGAGACCGCCGACGAGATCCTCGAGGCGATCCCGGCAAAGGAACGCGCTGAGACCGAGCGGCTGCTGCAGTACGAGACGGATACGGCCGGCGGCCTGATGACGACCGAGTTCGTCTCGGTGCCGGAGTCGCAGACCGTCGAGGATGCGCTCGCCGCCGTGCGCGGGATGGCGCGCGCCGGCCGGCGCGAGGCGATGGGCACCGTCTACTCGGTCGACGCGCACGGCGCGCTCACCGGCGTGCTCTCGCTCCGCGAACTCCTGGCGGCCCCCGAGGGCGCACGCGTCGCCGACGTGGCCTGGAGCGAGGTCGTGACGGTCCTCGTGACCGCCGACCGCGAGGAGGTCGCGCAACTCACGTCGAACTACGACCTCGTCGCCGTGCCGGTCGTCGACGCGGAACGCCGCCTGCTCGGCGTCATCACCGTCGACGACGTGATCGACGTGATCCAGGAGGAGCAGACCGAGGACGTCCAGAAGTTCGGCGGCTTGGAGGCCCTCGAGGACTCCTACATGACCAGCAGCTTCGGCGACCTGCTGCGCAAGCGCGCCGGCTGGCTGATGATCCTGTTCGTGGGCGAGATGATGACCGCCGGGGCGATGGCGTACTATCAGGAGGAGATCGCGACGGCCGTGGTCCTGGCGCTCTTCGTCCCGCTGATCATCAGTTCGGGCGGCAACTCGGGGTCGCAGGCGACGTCGCTGATCATCCGCGCGATGGCGTTGCGCGAAGTGAGGCTCTCCGACTGGTGGCGCGTGGTGATGCGCGAGTTCCCCGCCGGCCTCGCGCTCGGATCGATCCTCGGACTGCTCGGCGTGGGTCGCGTGCTGCTCTGGCAGACGCTCGGGTTGTATGACTACGGCCCGTACTACATCCGGATCGCCCTCACGATCGGGTTCTCGCTCGTGGGCGTGGTGACCTTCGGCACGATGACCGGCGCGATGCTCCCGTTCGTGCTGCGGCGCCTGGGCTTCGATCCGGCGAGCGCCTCGGCCCCGTTCGTCGCGACGCTGGTGGACGTGACGGGACTCGTGATCTACTTCAGCTTCGCCCTCCTGCTGCTCCGCGGCACACTCCTGTGAGCGGCGACCGTTGAGCCGCGATCGCCGCGCGGCC
>JANOWT010000262.1:0-19853 GCA_031418115.1 Gemmatimonadota bacterium | reverse complement strand
GGCCAAGCCAGATAGTTGTAGGAGATGAAGCAGCAGCAGACGATGACATGGGCTGGTCCTCCAGAAGGATGGGCGACAGTGCAACACGTCGCCGGTGGCTCTGGCAACTCGGCAGTCTCGAGGAGCTAACCCACGACAGATTGGGGGGCCAGCCCAGTCATACTTTCTATGCGGATGATCGACCTTCGCAGTAGATTCTAGTCATGGGCTTGTCGTTCGAGTGGGACCCGCGGAAGGCGGCCGACAACGAGAAGAAGCACGGCGTTGGCTTCAAGGAGGCGACCACCGTTTTCGGCGACCCCTTAGCCTGGTTCCAATCGGATGTCGGACATTCTGAGGATGAGGATCGCCTTCGGCTGTTGGGCCGGTCATCCGAGAATCGATTGCTCGCTGTTCTCTTCACCGACCGCGGCGACGAGCTGGTTCGCATCATCAGCGCGCGCCTCGCAACCTCGCGTGAGCGACGAAAGTATGAAAAAGACTTCCGCTAAGCCGACCCGCCGCGCCCGTCTCGCATCCGACGACATCAAGTCGGAGTACGACTGGAGTAAGGCTGTTCGCAATCCGTATGCGGCCCGCTATGCCGCGGGTTCCAATATCGTCGTGCTCGAGCCTGACGTCGCAGCGCTGTTTCCGAATGCCTCGTCCGTGAACGAGGCACTGCGCTCGCTCGCCAGCGTCATGGCGGGGCGCAAGCGGAAGCCGACCGTTCGGCGCCGCACCGCATAACGAACGTTGGTGCAGATGGCCGCGCTATTGATGGCGGCCGCTGCGCGGCCGCAATATTGAAGCGTCCACAGCACAACTTGACGTTAGGGCGACGAAGGAGAGTGCATGGCGAAGGACGAATGTCGGCAGTCATGGTGGCGTGTGATGCTCGCTGCGGCGCTTATGCTCAGCGCGTGCCGCGCGAGTGTTATCGAAGCTCCGCGTCCGGTCGGCGCCAGCCTACGCCAAGCCGCGGAGGCGTATGCGCGGTCGTTCGCATCGAGGAGCGCAGATTCGGTGGTGGCGTTCTTCGACTCGTCGATCGTCGTCGTGTCGCCGCAAAGCCGAGCGCCGGCAGAGGGCGTCCTCGCGAACCGGATCGGATGGGAGCGCCTCTTTCGTGGCGGGAATCCGTCGCACGCGCTGACGCTCGAGCGCGTCGAGGAGGCTACGAGTGGCGACCTCGGCTATGTGACCGGTCGGTGGACGGTGGGCGTGGACACTCCGAGCGGGCGGTCGGAGGCGCGAGGCTACTATCTCTCCGTATGGCGGCGGCGCACCGACGGCTGGCGTCAGGTCGCCGTTAGCGCCTACGTGCTGCCATAGTCACGATCCGCCCGAGCGCGCCCTGAAGTCAACTTTGAAGTGCAACGCTGAGCATTACGCGGCATATGAAAGCGGCCGCAGCACAACCAAACGTTAGCTTGACCAGCCCGCGCTCTCTCCCGCGCATAGTAACGCGCAGCGTTTTTAGGCACGGGTGATTCGGAGCTTCGCTGACCGCGACACCGAACGGCTCTGGGAACGCGAGCCGGTTCGGCACTTCCCGCCCGACCTCCGGCGCGTGATGCTCCGGAAGCTCGGCCACGTCGACGCGGCGGTGCAACTCGTGGATCTTCGGTTGCCACCAGGCAATCGACTGGCGAAGCTACGCGGAGATCGTGCTGGGCAGCACAGTATCCGCGTGAACGACCAGTGGCGCATCTGCTTCCGCTGAGTGGACGGCAACGCGGACGACGTCGAGATCGTCGACGATCACTAGGAGGAGCTATGGCCAAGAAGCTTGACCCTATCCATCCCGGCGAAGTCCTGCTGGCGGACTTCCTGGAGCCGCTCGACGTCTCGCAGTACCGGTTCGCACACGGTATCAGCGTGCCGCCGCGGCGCATCAACGAAATTGTGCATGGCAAGCGGGCCGTCACGGCGGACACCGCGCTGCGCCTCGCGCGCTATTTCGGCACATCGGCGCAGTTCTGGTTGAACTTGCAGGCTCGCTTCGACCTCGAGAGCGAGCGCGACCGACTGGGCGCGCGCTCGAGGAGCGAAGTTGAAGTCTTCGCCGCGGCAAGCTAACGGCAGTTGGTGACCGACGGCCGTCTAGGGTAGCAGGTGGGCGGCCACAGCACAACCAAACGCTATGCGCACGAGCAGGGTGTTGCTCCACTCTCGTTTATAACGTGAGCGAGGCCGCGCGACGCTCGAAATCAACCGACGACCGCACAGGGATTCACGCGCTCCAGCATCTTTCGAACTCGGCTTACGGTGTGCAGTGTCGTCCGGAATCCATCGGCTCCGCGGCTGGAATGCGGATGCTCCAGAGCTTCCTCACCCTCGCCACGGTGGCATGATGCGCGTTCTGCTCGCGGCAGTCTCATTGAGTGCTCTGACGCTCGGCGCCTGTGGTGAGCGTGTCGCAACGGCCTCGTTGCCTTGGACAACTGCCGTAGACGCGATGGGCGATACGACACGCGTTCGCATCACTGGCGACGTACCGGACAATCTGGTCCGAACGCTCGTGGTGGATCTTGCCGTGGGTCAAGCAGACGGCGCCGACGAGCTGACGTTCGGTCGCATTGGCGGCATCGTCGTCGGCAGCGATGGTGCGATGTTCGTCTACGATGCCGACCAGACGGTCGGACTCATTCGCATGTACGCTGCGACCGGTGAGTACCTGCGCACCGTGGGCGCGAAGGGCGGCGGACCCGGCGAGTATGGCCAGCTGAACGGCTTCGCACTCGCAAGCAATGGTGATCTGTTGATCTGGGATGGTGCCGGCGCGCGCGTCAACCGCTACGCATCGGACGGCAGCTTCAAGAGCTCATTCCGGATCCCGGTCAGCGGGATGTTCACGGCGAACGGTCTGCACGTCGCAACCGACGGCACCATCTCGCTCAGCTCGGTGATCGGCCGTCGGGAGATCGCGAACGGTCCTCCGGTTCCTATCCCTGGATACATTCGCTTCGATTCGCTCGGCGCTCTGCGTGATTCGGTCGGGTATCCGCGATGGACGAGCGCTGAGCCGGCAACGTTGCGTGTGGATAGCCCTGACGGCACCAGGAGCTCCCTGTTCTCCATCCCATTCCAACCGGGCATCACCACGACGCTGCTGAGCGATGGTGGCGTCGTCGGTGGGTATGCGGATCGCTATGTCTTCACGATCGTCGGTGCGGGCGCGAAGCCGCGCCAAGTGCTTCGCGAGGTCGCGGCGGTGCCGGTCACGGAAACCGAGGCGACAGAACGCCGCGCACAGATCGAGCAGAATGCCAAGCGCACCGATCCGAGCTTCAGTTGGACCGGCCCCGGCATCCCCGCGACCAAGCCGCCGTTCAGCAGCATCTCGGTGACCGATGACGGTCGGCTCTGGGTGCGCGTGGCTCAGTCCGCCGAGGTCATCCCCGAGGACGAGCTTCCGCCGCTGCGCACCGACATCATGCCTACGCCGATACGCCTGACCACGCGCGACCCGATCGCGTACGACGTGTACTCCGCCGACGGCGCGCTCCTCGGCCGCGTGAAGTTGCCGCCGCGGACCAACGTCTTTCGCGTGCGTGGGGATCTTGCTTGGGGGATCACACGCAACGAGGATGACGTGGAGTTCGCGACGCGATTTCGCGTGACACCAGGCATCGGGGAGCCCCGCTAGGTGAGAGCGGCTTGCGGACCCGGGATGTTGCTCCACTTTCGTTGACGGCATGGGGTCGGCCGCACGACGTTCGACGTCAGCTGGCGACCGTACGCGAGTGCGAAGCGCGCCGCAGGTACTGGGGGGTGCCGAGGGTGGCGGTCAGCACTCGCTCCCCGGCGCATGACGGAGACTGGTGCAGACGGCCGCGTCAGTGAAGCAGGTGGGCGGCCGCAGCACAACTTGACACTGAACGATCGGTGGCACCGTAGAGAAGGGGTCTCGCAACGGAGCCATCGCCTATGGACTCGCGCACCTTCCTTATCGCCATCTTCGGTCTCTTTGCCTCCGTCTCATTCATCGCGTGGACGGTCTCAAGAACGGTTCTTCGTCTCCGACAGCCAAGCACTCCATTGCTGCCCCCGGATATCGAAGCACGTCTCGATCGCATCGAGTCCGCGGTGGAGGCCATCGCGATCGAGGTTGAGCGGAACGGAGAACTGCAGCGCTTCAACGCACGACTTGCGCGCAGCGAACCGTCTGATGGATTGCCCCGACTTGAGCGCCCCATCACCCCGCACTAACGCATCGCGTCGGGTGCGCTCTAACGGAGGTTCGTGCAGATGGCCGCGTCAGGGAGTTCATTGCGCGTCGACGGAATGGCACTCGTGTATGCACTCGGAGTCGAGGGCGCGCTGTTCACGGCGGCGATCTTCGGCGGTCCGCACGGTGCCCTGGGCGGAATTCCCTGGCTACTGAATCTGCCCGGCATACTCGTGATCTTCGGCATTCCGACCGAGCGTTTCTTCCTTGGTCGCGTCGCGCTCGCGGTCGCCGTCCAAGTCGCGGTGTGGTATTTCGTCTTCGCGCTCGTGCGGCAGCGTCGCCGACGTGCTCGTACGCCTGCGGCCTAACGGATCCGCGTGAGCCCGAGGACAGGCGGCGATGGCGATCGTTGGGGCGCTGGCGGCGGTGAGCGCGCCTCGAGTCCGGGCGCGAGCATCGCTCGCACGGGCGATGGCGAAGTGACTCGATTGCGCGATATCGCTGTTCTTCGGGCAGGACTACTCTACCTGAATGAACACACGACACGCCGCCGTCTGGCTCGATCACAAGGAAGCCAGAACGTTCGCCTTCCATCCCGACACCGCCGACGAGACGACGGTGCTCGGTCCCCCGCACAACGACCACCACAAATGGACGCGGGGACAAGAGGGCATCAAGGAGCACCCTGAGGATCTGAAGCGCTTCTTCCATGACCTCGTGCAGGCGCTGCACGGCGTGGAGTCGCTCCTCATCGTCGGACCCGGCTCCGCAAAGCTGGAGTTCCTGCGCTACGTGCACACGCACGACCGCGCGCTCGAAGCCGCCGTGGTCGGCATCGAGACGGTGGATCACCCGAGCGACAGACAGCTCGTGGCGTTCGCCCGAGCGTACTTCAAGCGCGTCGACCCCCAAGACGAGGGATTCGCGCCGTCCGTCGTCGCCTCCTCATAGTCCGAATTCGCGCCATGCTATTCGATCCGTTCGACCTCTGCGGTCTCGCGCTCCGGAGTCGCATCGTGATGGCTCCGCTCACGCGCAACCGCGCGACGACAGACCATGTCCCGACACCGCTCATGCGCGAGTACTATGCGCAGCGCGCCTCCTTCGGCCTCATCATCACGGAAGGGACGTCGCCCGCCGCCGACGGACTCGGCTACGCGCGCATCCCCGGACTCTTCAGTGCGGTGCAGATCGCCGCATGGCGACCGATCACGGACGCCGTGCACGCCGCGGGTGGCAGGATATTCGCTCAGCTGATGCACTGCGGTCGCGCATCGCACGTCGACAACCTTCCCGCCGGCGCGCGCGTCGTCGGGCCGACATCCGTCGCGATGCCGGAAGACGTCTTCACCGACACGAAGGGACTGCAACCGGCGAGCCCGCCGCACGCGTTGTCCGACACGGAGATCCTGGCGGTCGTCGCGGAATACGCGCACGCCGCGGGGGCGGCGACCCTGGCGGGTTTCGACGGTGTGGAACTGCACGCCGCGAACGGCTACCTCATGGAGCAGTTCCTGAACGCGAACGTGAACGACCGCGCGGACCGCTGGGGCGGTTCGATCGACGGACGGAACCGCTTCACGCTCGAGGTGGTGCGCGCGGTGAGCAAGGTGATCGGCGCGGCGCGTACCGGTATTCGCATCTCGCCGTACGGCGCCTTCAACTCGACTGGGGCGTTCCCCGACGTCGAGGCGCAGTATCTCGCGCTCGCCACCTCACTCGGTTCCTCGGGCATGGCGTACCTGCATCTCGTGGATCACTCGTCGATGGGGGCGCCGACGATTCCCTCGGGGTTCAAGGCGTCGCTGAGACGAACGTTCGGCGGGGTGTTCATCGCATCGGGCGGCTTCGATCTCGCGAAGGCCGAGGCGATTCTGGTGAGCGGCGGCGCCGACTTGGTGGCGTTCGGTCGCCTGGCGCTCGCGAACCCCGATCTGCCGGCGCGTCTTGCGCACGGACTTGCGTTGAACGCCCCCGACCCTTCGACGTTCTACACACCGGGAGCAGCGGGCTACACCGACTATCCCATTGCCGACGTGCCGGAACTCGCGCTCCTCGGCTGATCGGGACTAGTCCCCCGTCTGCTCCTTGTGGGCGATGGGTGGCCCGTGCGGGAGGGGACAGCTTTCGACTTCACGCTGCCGCCCTTCACGCCTCGCCGGAGCACGAATCCATGACCGAGAGTTTCGACCAGCACACCGCCTACTGCATCACCGCGTGCAACGACTGCGCGACTGACTGCGGTCACTGTTTCGCGCACATGGTCGGCAACACGAGCTCCAACTCGTGTCCGGCCTGCTGCATCGAGTGCGCCGCGCTCTGCCGCATCACCGCCGACGCGATCGCGCGCCACAGCCCATACGCCAAGCGCCTCGCGGCACTCTGCGCCGAGGCCTGTGATTGGTGCGCGAAGGAATGCGGCGAGCACGCGATGGATCACTGCAAGCGTTGCGCGGCAAGTTGCGTCCGTTGCGCCGACGCCTGCCGCGCCATGGCCGCATGATGGCCGCCCTATGACCGCCTGACACGCCCGTGAAGAAGCTCGACCTCACCACTGGGCGACCGGTCTGGAACGCCTACCGCGCGCCACCGGTCCCCACGCAACCACTCGTGCGCGACGTCTCGGCGGATGTCCTCGTCGTGGGCATGGGGATCAGCGGCGCGATGGTCGCCGAGTCGCTGACCGCGGCCGGCTACAGTGTGATCATGATCGACCGCCGGGGACCCGTGCTGGGGTCGACGCCGGCGTCGACCGCGCTCGTTCTATATGAGATCGATGAGCCGCTACGCGTACTGACCACGCACATCGGCCGGAGAGACGCGGAGGCCGCTTGGCGGCGGTCGCGCCTCGCGGTCGCGAACCTGTCCGATCGCGTGAAGGAACTCGCGATCGACTGTGGTCTCACGCCGCGCCCCTCGTTGCTCATCGGTGGCGACCGTCTCGACGCGGCCGGTCTTCAGGAGGAGGCCGCCGCTCGGCGCGCCGCTGGACTGTACGCCGAGTTCCTTTCCCCGAAGCAGTTGCGTCAACGCTACGGCATCGCGCGCGACGGCGCGATCCTCAGTCCCGGGAATCTCGCGGTCGATCCTCGAAAGCTCGCGGCTGGTCTTCTGCTCAAGTCGCAGGAGCGTGGCGCTCGCTGTTACGCGCCGGCCGAGGCGACGGACATCATCAGTGGCAAGAAGTCCGTGAACGTCGCGACCAGATGCGGGCCGGTGATAAAAGCCGATCACGTCGTGCTCGCGACCGGGTACGAACTGCCGGACATCGTGCCCAAGGGCGGACACGCGATCACCTCCACTTGGGCGATCGCGACCAAACCGCAGCGGCACGCGCTCTGGCCTGAGGAAGCATTCATCTGGGAGGCGTCCGATCCGTACCTGTACCTGCGCTCGACTGCCGATGGTCGCGTGGTCTGCGGCGGCGAGGACGAGCCGTTCTCCGACGAGACCGCGCGCGACGCGCTCATTGAGGCGAAGGCGGGGACGATCGCGCGCAAACTCGCCGCGCTCATGCCGGCGCTCGACACGACTCCCGAGTTCAAGTGGACCGGTTCGTTCGGTACCACCAGGTCGGGCCTACCGCTGATCGGCAGGCTGCCGAAGCACCCAAACGTCTTCGCGGTGATGGGCTACGGCGGCAACGGAATGACCTATTCACGGATCGCCGCGGAGATCGTGCTGGCCGAGCTCTCGGGCTCGCCGGACAGCGATGCGGATCTGTTCGGGTTCGTGCGCTGATCCTGGAGCTCGGCACATGGTGCGGTACTTGGCGCGGGGCTCGAGACGAGGGAGTAGTGCCAATGGGCGATACCGTGAGCGGCCCGCCTGCCGTGATACTCCGGTGGACAGATCGCGCCCGCTCGTCACTCTCTCCCTCGAGTCTCCCATGCCCAAGAGCCACGCCCCAGTGCCCCCCAAGGTCGCCGCGCACGAGCCGACGTCCGTCGTGCCGGAGACGGTGCCGCACCACGAGCCGCGGCACGAACCGCACACCGACATCACCTCGTCAGCCGCGGTGCACGCGAACGATCGAATGAAGCTGTCGTCCAAGCCGAACGACGGGCAGCCACTCTCGCACCGCGATCGCGGAAAGGCCGGTCGCAAGGGCTAACCGCACATCGACCGCGACTCGGCGTCACCGATGCCCGATCCCCGTTCGCTCATGCGCCCGCCGAATCCGGCGTCGGTCGAGTTGCGACTGCAGGGCGACGCACTCGTCGCGACGGTCTCGGGCCGGTGGGAGCTCGACGGCACCGCGCCGCGCTTTGCGCCGCTCGTCGACGCCGCGCTGTCGGCCGGTGAGGCCCTCAACGCCGCGGATGCCTCAACGGACGCGCCGCGCGGGCCGATCAGTCGCATCGAGTTCAACGAAGGTGCGCTCGACGCGTGGGACAGCAGCTTGCTGGTGTTCCTGCGACAGGGTCAGGCCTACGGCGAGACGCACCACTGGGACGTCGATACGACGGCGCTCCCCGAGCGGATCACGACGCTCCTCGCGCTCGCGAGCGTAGTGCCTGAACGGATCGTCGAGAGTGCGACGCCGGTTCCAGCGTTCATCGCCCGCATCGGCCAGGGTGGCATCGCGGCCTGGGACTCGACGCGCGCGGCGTTGACGTTCGTCGGCGAGGTGGCTCAAGGATTCGCGCGTCTGTTCACCGGTCGCACACGGATGCAGTGGCGCGCGTTCTGGGTGGTCGTGCAGTCGAACAGCTCCGGCGCGCTCCCGATCGTCACGCTCATCGCGATCCTCGTCGGTGTGATCATCGCCTTTCTCGGCGTCGTCGTGCTCGAGCGATTCGGCGCGAGCTACTATGTGTCGTATCTCGTCGGCTATGGCATGCTGCGCGAGATGGGCGCCCTGATGACCGGCATCATCATGGCGGGTCGCACCGGCGCGGGCTTCGCCGCCGAGCTGGGCAGCATGAAGATCACGGAGGAGCTCGACGCCTACGCCACGCTCGGCATCGCGCCGGTCGACCATCTGGTGCTGCCGCGGGTGCTCGGCCTGTTCGTCATGCTGCCATTGCTCGTCGTCTACGCCGACGTCGTCGGCATCGTCGGTGGGATGTTCGTGGCGACGTCGTCGTCCGCCGTCACGCCCACGCAGTTCCTCACCGGGATGCGCGACGCGGTGAGTCTCTCCGACGCGGTGCTTGGCGTCGTGAAGGCGACGCTCTTCGGGGGGATCATCGGATTCGCGGGCTGCTTTCACGGTCTGCGCACCGGGACGGACGCGAGCGCCGTCGGACGCTCGGCGACCTCTGCGGTGGTCCTCGGCATCACGCTCATCATCCTCTGCAATGCCGTGGTGGACTGGCTGGCGGCGTCATGGCACATCTGATCGACGCGCCTCGCCCCGTCGCCGCGCCAGTCGCGCTCGACGCGCTCTGCCCTGTGGAGGTGACGGACCTGACGATGCGCTACGACTCGCTCGTCGTGATGGAGCGCCTCACCTTCACGGTGAATCGCGGCGAAGTGTTCGTCATCATGGGCGGCAGCGGTAGCGGGAAGAGCACGTTGCTCAAGCATCTCGTCGGGCTGCGCGACGCCCCGCCCGGCGCCGTTCGGATCAATGGCGTGGACCTCGCCTCGGCCGATCCGGCCGAGCGGCGCCGGAGTCTGCGGCGCATCGGCGTGCTGTATCAGGGCGGCGCGCTCTGGAGCGGCCTCACGCTCGCGGAGAATGTGGCGTTGCCGCTCGAGGAACTCTCGACGCTCGACGCGCCTGCGATCGCCGAGGTCGTCGATCTCAAGCTCGCGCTGGTCGGGCTTGCCGGCTTCGGGGACTTCTACCCCGCCGCGATCAGCGGCGGCATGCGCAAGCGCGCATCGCTCGCGCGCGCACTCGCGCTCGATCCGGACATCCTCTTCTTCGACGAGCCGTCGTCAGGGCTCGACCCGATCAGCGCGAGCCGACTCGATGACCTCATTCTCGCCATCGCTGCGAGCATGGGCACGACGATCGTCGTCGTGAGCCACGACCTTGCGAGCATCTTCCGGATCGCCGACCGCGCGCTCTTCCTCGACATCGCACAGCGGACGATGACCGCGCTCGGTGCGCCCACCGCGCTGCGCGACGCGCCGCCGAACGACGAAGTGCGTCGATTCCTCACCCGCGACAGTACGAGCATCCCATGAGTCTCCGTGCGAATCCGACCGCCATCGGCCTGTTCATCGTTGGCGCAGTCGTCATCATCGTGGGCGGAACCGCCGTGCTTGCGACGGCCACCTGGTTCCAGACGCGTTCCACCTTCGTGAGCTTCTTCGAGGAGTCGGTCAACGGTCTCGAGTCCGGCGCGCCGGTGAAGTTCCAGGGTGTGCCGATCGGGACGGTGGCCGAACTGATGGTCCAGATCGACCGGCAGGAGAAGACGTTCCAGGTACCGGTCCGGTTCGAGGTCGACCTCAAGAAGCTTCAGACGATACGCGGCACGTATGTGAACCTCGCGGACCCGACGGTGCGCGCCCAGCAGATCGCTGACGGGCTCCGTGTGCGGCTCCAGATGGAGAGCATCGTCACCGGGCAGCTCTACCTCGAACTGAGTTACGACACCGCCGCCGCTGCCCCGGTGCTCGAGCCGCGCGTGACCCAATGGCCCGAACTCCCGACGACGCCCTCGCTGATGGCCGCGCTCGGCACCGGTGCCGGCAGTGTCGTCGCCGACGTGCTCAAGGTGCTCTTTCGCGTGAATGAGCTGCTGTCGGAGATCGACATGCCGCAGATCAACGCGGCAGTGGTCGCCACCGCGCAGTCGGTCCAGCGGCTCGTCGACGCACCCGAGATCCGCGCGGCGCTCGTACAGGTGCCACTCGCGGCCGCGCAGGTGACGCGCACGATGGCCGCCGTCGAGAAGCTCGCGGTCACGACGGAGGGCGCCGTGGCGCCCGTGGCGCTGCAGGCCGAGCGCGCGACGACCGAGCTGAGCGCGTCGTTGCAGGTCCTGCGGCGCACGCTCGAGGAGACGCAGGGACTGCTCTCGATGGACTCGGGCATCGGGTTCGAGATCCAGGCCGCGCTGTCGAGTCTCCGTGACGCCGCCGATGCGATGCAACTCCTCACTACCACACTCGAGCAGAGTCCGGACATCCTGCTGCGCGGCAAGAAGCCGCCGGAGAAGAAGCCATGAAGCGATCCACCGCGTCCGTCCTCGCGCTCACGCTGCTCGTGTCGACCGGATGCTTCAAGCTCGCGCGTACCTCGCCGCCGGTCGAGCGTTACGTGCTCGGCGGCGCCCGCCTGGTCCCCGCCGACGTGACGCCGCGTGAAGTGACGGTGCGCGACGCGGCAGTGCGCGACTCCGGCGAGATCTCGCTCGGACTCCGGCGGCTCGAGCTCGCGCCCTACCTCGCGACGCTCGCGATCGTCGTGCGCCGCGCCGACAACGAGATCATCACGTCGGGATTCCATCGGTGGGCCGAGGGGCCGAGCGCCGGATTGAATCGCGCGGTGTCGGGATACCTCGCGCTCATGCCGGGGATCCGGTCGGTCGACGTCGCCCCGTGGCCGATCAGGTCTGCGCACGACTTCATCGTGCAGTTGCACGTCGCGCGGCTCGAGGGGGTCGCGCCCGGGGACCACCGGGCGACGCAGGGCGAGGCGCACCTGCTCGCGCGATGGGAGATCCTTCGCCCGAGCGACGGGACGCTGCTCGCCCGCGGGGCCACCGACTATCGCGCCGCCGGCTGGGTGGTGGATGACTACGCAGGACTCGTGGCACGTCTCGACCAGGGCCTGGTCGTGCTCACGAAGGAGTTGGTCGCCTGCCTTGCGCAGGTCGGTCGAGAGCCGACAGGCGACCGTGCGGTCCCGAGCACGGTGCGCAGTGCGCCGGTCGACTGCGTCACGCGGACGGATGGACGTCCCTGACGCGCACGCAGGGGTCCGGAACTTGTGCGCGCGGTGTTAGTTAGTTGATACAATGACCGCTCCGCGCATCCGCACGGTGGCCCGCGTGCTGCCACCGCACTTCGTCGATCAGGACACGCTCATCGCGGCCTTCCGCGAGGAGTGGTCGGCGAAGCATTTCAACATCGATCGCCTCGAGGAGTTGCATCGCTCCGTCGGCGTCGGCGGCCGGCATCTCGCGGTGCCGCTCGCGCGCTACCGCGAGCTCGACACCTTCCGCGCGCGCAACGATGCGTGGACCATCACGGCGCTCGATCTCGGTGAGCAGGCGGTGCGCGCGGCGCTCGACGGCGCTGGACTGACGCCGAGCGACCTTGACCATATCTGCTTCGTCACGGTCACGGGGCTGGCCACGCCGTCGATCGACGCGCGCCTCGTGAATCGCCTCGGGCTGCGGCCCGACATCACTCGCGCTCCGCTCTTCGGGCTCGGCTGCGTCGCCGGCGCCGCGGGTACGGCGCGCGTGAGCGACGTGCTTCGCGCCTGGCCGCGCCGCCGTGCCCTGCTGCTCTCGGTCGAGCTCTGCTCGCTCACCCTTCAGCGCGATGACGTGTCGGTGGCGAACATCATCAGCAGCGGACTCTTCGGTGACGGGGCCGCTGCGGTCATCATCGAAGGCGGCGACCTGCATGGAACGGGGCCCGAGGTGATCGCCACCGCGTCGGTCTTCTACCCGGACACCGAGCGCGTCATGGGATGGGACTTCGTCGACACCGGCTTCAAAGTCGTCCTCTCGGCATCCGTGCCCGATGTCGTGCGCGAGCATGTGCGCCAGGATGTCGACCGCTTCCTCGCCGCGAATGGCCTCGCGCGCGGCGACATCACGCACTGGGTCGCGCACACCGGCGGGCCGCGTGTGCTACAGGCCTTCGAGTCGGCACTCGAGCTGCCACCTGCGGCACTCGCCCGCTCGTGGGCGTCGCTGCGAGAAGTCGGGAATCTCTCGTCGGCGTCGGTGCTCTTCGTGCTCGGCGACCTCATGGCGAGCGGCGATGCACGACCGGGCGAGTACGGGCTGATGATGGCGATGGGCCCGGGCTTCTGCGCCGAACTGGTGTTGCTGCGTTGGTGACCGAGGACCTCGTCATGCCCGCGGTGGTCGCTGCGATCGCACTCGAGCGCGTGACCGAGCTCTGGCTCGCCCGGCGCAATGCTGCGTGGGCGTTCGCGCGCGGTGCCATGGAGGTCGGACAGCAGGAGTACCGCGTGATGGCGGTGTTCCATGCCGTCTTCCTCGCCGCCTGCGTCGCTGAGCCGAGGCTGCTCGATCGAGCCTTCACGGCTTGGATCGCTGGCGTGTGCATCGCGCTCCTGCTCGGCGCACAGGCGCTCCGATGGTGGAGTATCCGCACGCTTGGTCCACGCTGGAGCACACGCATCATCGTGCTGCCTGGTGCCGCGCCCGTCGTTGGCGGACCATACCGTTGGCTGCGTCATCCCAACTATACGGCGGTGATCGTGGAGATGGTCGCCCTGCCGATGGTGCAGGGCGCATGGCTCACCGCACTGCTCGCGACCGTGGGCAATGCACTGATCCTGCGCGTGCGCGTGCGGCAGGAGGAGCAGGCGCTCGGCGCGTCATGGGCGCAGGCATTCGCTGCCACTCCGCGATTCGTTCCCGGAGCGACCGATGCCAGAGCTTGAGGAGGAGGTCCTCGTGGTGATCCGGCGCGTCTTCAGCACCGAGCTGGGGTTCGCCGGCGCCGTCGACCCCGCGCATGATCTGCTGCGCGACCTCCACGTCGATTCGCTCAACGCCGTGATCCTCGCGGTGGGGCTCGAGGATCATTTCCGCGTGAGTCTCTCGGCGGAGGACACGGTCGGCGTGACGACCGTCGCGAGCCTGATGACGCGTGTGGCCGAGCGTGTACGTGCGGTGCGCGCCGCGGACGCACGCGGTGATGCGGACGCGATGGGTGACGCATGATCAGCGGACCGCCGCTCCCGTCGAGGGACGCGTTGACAGTGAATGCGGCGCTCACGCGCGCGGCGCGTACGACGCGCGGGCTCGTGTTCGTGGACGCGAGTGAGCAGGAGCGCACGGTCCCATGGAGCGAGATTCACGCCCGTGCGAAGTGCATCGCCGGTGCGCTGGCCGAGCGCGGCGTACGGCCGGCCGACCGCGTCGCGATCATATTGCCGACGGGCATCGACTTCATGGACGCCTTCTTCGGGGCGCTGCTCGCCGGCGCGGTGCCCGTGCCGCTCTACCCTCCGGTCCGGCTCGGCCGCATGGACGAGTACGTGCAAGGCAGCGCGCGGATGCTCACCGCCGTCGGTGCGCGCATGCTGGTCTCCGACGCGCGCATCCGGCTGCTCCTCGGCGGCGCCGTGGAACTCGCGCGGCCACCGCTCGGGTGTCCGACCGTCGCCGAGCTGCGCGTTGGCGCGTGTCCGTTCGAGGTGGATGTCGCGCCTGACGCGCTCGGACTCATCCAGTTCTCGTCGGGCTCGACCGTCGATCCCAAGCCGGTCGCGCTCACGCACCTGGCGTTGATCGCGCAGGTCGCCTCGCTGAGGAGCCTGCTCACGACGCCACCCGGATCGCCGTCGACTGGTGTGACCTGGCTGCCGCTCTATCACGACATGGGATTGATCGGCTGCCTACTCGAGGCGATGTACTACCCGGCCGACCTCGTCCTCATCCCGCCTGAACTCTTTCTCGCAAGGCCCGCGCTCTGGCTGCGCGCGCTCTCGCGCCACCGTGGCATCGTCTCGCCCGCACCCAACTTCGCGTACGGCTACTGTCTCAAGCGCATCCGCGACGAGGATCTCGCTGGCGTCGATCTGCGTCACTGGCGCTATGCGCTCAACGGCGCGGAGCCGATCTCGGTGGACGTGCAGGCGCGTTTCGCACTGCGATTCGCGCGTGTCGGGTTCCGCGCTGAGGCGCTGACGCCCGTGTACGGACTCTCGGAGTGCGCGCTCGCCGTGACGTTCACCGACCCGGACCGCGCCAAGCGCGTGCTCGAGGTCGATGCGACGGCACTCGCGCTGACCGGGCGTGCGTCACCCGGGACACGACGCATCTCGTCGGTGGGTACCCCGATCCCCGGCGCCGACGTGGAGGTGCGCGATACTGACGGCACGAACTGCGCCGAAGGTCAGGTGGGTCGCGTCTGGATCCGCGCGCCATTCGTGATGCAGGGCTACTTCGGCCGCCCCGAGGCGAGTGCTGAGGTGCTGCGCGACGGTTGGCTCGACACCGGCGATCTCGGGCTCGTGGACGGGGGCGAGCTCTTCATCACCGGCCGCGCCAAGGATGTCGTGATCATCCGTGGCGCCAACCATGCGCCGCAGACGTTCGAGGAAGCACTCGACGGCGTCGCAGGTGTGCGCACCGGCTGCGCGCTTGCCGTCGGGTTCGTGCCGCCGGGTCAGGACGACGAGTCATTGCTCCTGCTCGTCGAATCGCTGCCCGACGCACCGCGGGATCTCGTGGCGCAGATCAGGGCCGCGATCGTCGAGCATACGAGCGTCGTGCCGCACACCGTCGTGCTGCTCGCTCCGGGCACGCTGCCGCGTACGAGCAGCGGCAAGCTCCGCCGCGCCGAGGCGTTGCGACGACATCAGGCGGGCGAACTCAAGGCGCCGGCGCCGGTCTCCGCGATTCGCGTCGGCGCGCAGGTCGCTAAGTCGCTGATGTCGTTCGCCCGCGTCCGCCTCCGGTCGTGAGCGTCGACGTCGCGATCGTCGGTGGCGGGCCGGTCGGCCTCGCGACGGCAATCGAGTTGAGTGCGAGCGGCCTCGGCGTCGTGGTGCTCGAACGCCATGCGGCCGACCACGACAAGGCCTGCGGCGAAGGGATCATGCCGTCGGGTCGGGCGGCGCTCGAGCGGCTCGGAGCGTTGCGATTCCTCGGCGCCGACGACTGCTCTCCCATCCGCGCGATCCGTTACGTGCAGGAGGATGGTCGCGGCGTGGAGGCTGCGCTGCCGGATCCCGGCGGGCTCGGCGTGCGGCGCACGGCACTGCGCTCCGCTCTCGCCCGCGCGGCGCGCGAGCGCGGCATCGACCTGCGCGACGGCTGTGCCGTACGCGCGCATACACGCGACGCTGCCGGCGTCACACTCACCACCGATGCGGGCGACATCAGGGCGCGGTTCCTCGTCGCGGCCGATGGTCTGCACTCGCCTCTACGGCGCGCGCTCGGTTTGGAGGGCGAGAGCCGCGGCGTGCGGCGCTTCGGCATGCGGCGGCACTTCGCGCTCGCGCCATGGGCGCCGCGCGTCGAAGTGCACCTCAGCGCCGGTGTCGAGGCGTACGTGACGCCCTCGGGCGCGAAGCGCGTGGGCGTGGCGTTCCTTTGGGAGGACGACGCGCTGGACGGTGTCCCGACGTTCGACGCGCTCCTCGCGCGCTTCCCGCAGCTTGGCGAACGACTCGTCGGCGCGCCGTACGATTCGCGCGCGACGGGGGCGGGGCCGCTGCGGCAGGGCGTGCTCGCGCGCACCGCGCACCGTGCGGCGCTCGTCGGTGACGCGGCAGGCTACGTGGACGCGATCACTGGTGAGGGCCTCTCGCTCGGCTTCGAGCAGGCGCGACTGCTCGCCGAGGTTCTGCCCGACGCCCTGAGGCAGGGCGCGACCGTGCAGACGCTCGCGCGCTATGAGCAGGGCAGCGCCCGCGCCTTCCGTCGATACGCACGCATGACCGACGCGCTCCTCTGGACGGCTCGACGGCCGCGCCTGCGGCGCGTCGTCGTCGATCGGCTCATTGCGATGCCGTCGGCGTTCGGACTGCTGCTCCGTTGGTGGCTCAGACCGGAGTCCACGACGCAGTGACGCGGAAGCCGAGCCGGTCGCGCACGGTCGGTGCTCTTCCGATCGCGACTTGCACCAGCGCCGACAGCTCGCCGCGTCGATAGCCGCGCAACACGGAGAGGACGCCGTCCTGGCGGCTCACGGGATGGAAGCCGAGCGCGAACGACGACGTCCATATTCCGACGACCGCCCCCCATGAACGGCGCAGGTCGGCGACCACCACGAGCCGACGAGCGACGCGGTTCAGTTCGCGCAGCAGCAGGATCGCCTCCGCGTCGGTGAAGTGATGCAGCACCTGCGAGCAGGTGACGATGTCCACACTGCGGTCCGCGAAGGGGAGCGCGAGCGCGTCGCCGACCAGGGCACTGCCGAGATGCGCGCGCGCACCGGCTGCGAGCGGCAGGGATCGCTCAAGGCCGATCGTTTCGAGCGCCACGTGGCAGCGCAGCGCGAGGCCGCGCGCGCGTTCTGGGATGTCCCCTGCTCCAGTGCCGACATCGAGCAGCGTCAGGGGAGCGTGTGCCGCGCGCAGGACAGGGGCGAGAGTCGCGAGTACGGCCGCCGTGCCACCGAAGAGCCGATTGGCGAGCGCGACGTCGCGCAGGGAACGCGCTTCGAGGGCAGGGTCTGCCCCCGGATCGTCGAGGATCTCGCGCCCACGTCGGCGCGCGGGGACGAAGAGTCCCATCAGCGAGAGTCCCCGCGCTGGACAGGAGCGACGACCAACGTCCTGAGTGCACGCATGGGGATTCCGGGTGTTCGGGAGGGACGGTCGGAATCTACGCCCGACTGGCTCTCACGGGGACAGTTGCGTTGATTACCGATCGCCCCGTCCAGCGGACCCGTTCAACGGACCAGGCCGGCGGCCACGGCACGATGACAGATTGGCTCTCACGGCCCTGCGAGCGATCGCAGAGGAGTACGCTCAGTGGTGTCACTTCGGAATGTGCTCGTTGCGCTGCTCGTCGCGCTGCTCGTCGCAGCTGCACCGACGGCGCTCCTCTCGCAGCAACGGTCCGCGCCGGCGACAGAGGGCGTGGTGCTGTTCGTCTGCGAACACGGCACCGTGAAGAGTCTCTTGGCGAAGCTTCTCTTTGACGAGTATGCGGCTCAGGTCGGTCTGCCGATGCGGGCAGAATCGCGCGGGACCGCCGTCGACTCCGTCGTACCGCCGTGGATGCGTGCACGACTCAGTGCCAGTCAACTGTCGCTCGGCGGCTTCAGTCCGCGCCCGCTGGCGGCGCAGGACCTCGCCGGCGCGAGCTATGTGGTCTCGTTCGATCTCCCCGCCGCCGTCAGCGCCGGTGCGCGCGCACCGCGGGCGCGGTGGGATTCACTGCCGCCGGCGAGTCAGCAGTTCGACGCGAGTCGGGACGCGATCAGGGCGCGAGTGCACGCACTGGTGGATTCGCTGGATCAGGCGCGTCGGGGGCTCGCGCAGACCAGCGAGCCGTCGATCGCGCGACTCCGCATCGCGCCGACGGTGCGCAGCTTCACGGTAGGCGATTCACTGCGGCTGAGCGTCGAAGCACTCGACGCGCAGGGCAACGTCGTCCCGGGCGCGCGGATCCGCTTCGTCGCGCGGGGCGGCGCATTCCAAGGCAGCGTTGACTCGCTGGGCGTCGTGCGTGGCGGCGCGCCGGGCACCGTGCCGATCGCAATCGTCGCGACGACCGCGACCGGCCGGCCGTATACCGAGAAGATCGAGGTCCGGATCCTCACCGGCCCAGCGGCGCGCATCGTGCTCGCGCCAGTGCCGACGAAGCTGATCGCGGGCCAACGGATCTCCCTCGACGCCTCAGTGCTGGCCGCTTCAGGCGACAAGCGGAACGATGTGGTGACCTGGACCAGCTCGGACGTCGCCAGAGTGCGCGTCGCTGACGGTGTATTGATCGCGATCGCGCCCGGGAGCGCGACGATCACCGCCCGCGCGGGGGCGGCGACGGCGACGCTGATCACGCAAGTCATCGCCGCCACCGGAGTGACGGTCGGGATCTCGCCCGCGCGCAGCAGCGCACGCCAGGGCGACGTCGTCCGCTTCAGCCTCGACGTGAAGGACGCGCGTGGCCAGCGCATCACCGGCCTCACACCGAGTTGGAGCTTCTCGCCCGGCAATGGCGCGATCGATATCGACGGGGCCTTCGTCGGCAATCTGCCCGGCAAGTACCTCGTCACCGCGGACCTCGGCGCGCTCGACGCGCAGGCCGGGGTGACCCTGAGCGCCCGCGACGTGCGGCAGACCGCAGAGGTGGTGGGACGCCTCCCGCGGTCGGCATTCCACACCAGCGAGGTGTGGCTGCATCCCGACGGCAAGCATCTCTACCTCGGGACGACGCTGGGTGGTGACCGGATCTATGCGATCGACGTGAGCGATCCCGAGAAGCCGGTGATCACCGACTCGATCATGGCCAACGCGCGGTCGATGAACGACCTCATGACCACCGCCGACGGGAAGTGGCTCATCTTCACGCGCGAAGGCGCTTCGGATCGCCGCAATGGGATCGTGATCGCCTCCGTCGCCGACCCGGCGCACCCGAGAGCCGTCGCCGAGTTCACGGACGGCGTCACTGCCGGAGTACACTCGGCGTTCGTGTATACGCAGCCGCGGCACGGGACGCACGTGTATCTCACGAACAGCGGCACCGGCTCGCTCAACATCATCGACATCAACGATCCGCTGCATCCCAAGAAGGTCTCGGAGTGGCGCCCGCGCGAGACGCGGGCCGGGCGCGCGCTACATGACATCGACGTGAAGGACGGCATCGCGTACGTGAGCTACTGGAGCGACGGGCTCGTGATGCTCGACGTCGGTAACGGCATCAGGGGTGGCACTCCCGATGCGCCGAAGCTCATCAGCAATTTCCGGTACAACGCGGAGGAGCTGTATCCCGGCGCCACGGCGGATTACGGGCCGGGATTCATCAGTGGAACGCATACCGCGTGGCGCCACAAGGACTACGTCTTCATCGCTGACGAGGTCTTCCCTCCGTTCGCGCCGACCGGCTCGTGGGACGTCTCGAAGATC
>JANOWT010000261.1:0-1665 GCA_031418115.1 Gemmatimonadota bacterium | reverse complement strand
CCGAGGTCCCGCTGATTGGTCAGCGGCTTGGTCGGAACGACGGCGATCTTGCCTGGCCGGCCGCGGGAGTGATAGTCGAGCGCGTCCTTGCGGTTCATGGGGCTAAATGTAGTGGCTCCATGGGGATGGAGGAATGCGGCGAGCGCTCCCGTGGAGCGTCAGATCGGCTGCTGAAGGAGGCCGATCGCCCGCTCTCTTGCGTCGAGTGCGTGGACCGGGAGCACAAGCAAGTCGCCCGGTCTGGCCCATTCGAGCAGACGGCGGACGCCGTCGGTCTCATCGAGCGCCAGATCGAGCAGTGCGACCGACGCGCCGGCGGCCAGGAGCGCTGCGCGAAGGATCTCAGGCACCTCGCCACGTTCACGGCCGCGCATGTAACCGTCGAGGTCCTTGAGCACTATCCGGTCCGGTCGAGCTTCCCACGCCGTGCGCGCGAGCGCGCGGATCGCGTCGTCGTCGCGGTCGCCGGCCTGGCCTAACAGGAGTCCAAGGCGACCGACACCACGTTGTCGCGTTGCGGCACCGAGCAGTTCACCGAGGCCGTGTGGATTGTGCGCGTAATCCACCCAGACGTGCACGCCGCCCACGTCGAACCGCTCCAAGCGTCCGGGGTTGTCGCTGTTCTCGCGGCCAAAGCTCCGTAGCGTCGCGTCGATCGCCTCGTGATTCACGCCGAGCGCGCGCGCGAGGTGTGCCGCACCGACGGCGTTGGCCACGTTGTGCCGCGCCGACCCGCCCAGCGTGAGTGGCATCTCTTCGACCGGAGGCACGACGTCGCCGGGATCGAAGGCGCTGAACCAGTCGATTCGGCCCGCGTTGCCGCCGTCGCTGCCACCGGCGTTGCCACCGGCGTTGCCACCGGCGTTGCCGCCCCCGTGCGTCTCCGTGGCGACGCGCAGCGAGATGTCGTCGCCGTTGAGCACGAGCGTGCCCTCAGTGCCGAGCGCGTGCGCGACGACCAGCTTGGCCTCAGCGAGATCCGCGAGCGATTCGATCCCGTAACCGCCGAAGTGGTCCTCAGCGATGTTGGTCACGATCGCCGCGGTCGCACTAGGGATCACGAGCCCACGCCGCAGAAGGCCGCCGCGCGCGGTCTCGAGCACCGCGGCGGTGACGCGCTCGTCGCTCAGCACGACTCGTGCGCCGGCCGGTCCGCTCCAGTCACCGCGCCGCACCTGCTCCCCGGCGATGAAGACGCCATCGCTGCAGCAGAAGCCCACCGCGTGGCCGGCGCGCGCGAGCATCGCCGCGACGAGTCGCACGGTGGTGGTCTTGCCGTTGCAGCCGGTGACGAGCGCGACCGGGATCGTGCCGAGCGCGGACCAATCGACCGTTGTCAGCGAAGGCAACTCTCGGGCCGGCCAGGTACCGCTCCGCGCGCCGTAACCGAGTGTGATGACTTCCTCGTCGAGCAGGAGCGGTACCCGATGCGCGACGGCCTCACGCGCCAGTGCGAGCAGCGCGGGATTGGCTTCGGCGGCGACGAGCTCTCGCAGCCGAACGATCGCCGCGGCTTCGTCGACAGGAAGTCGTTCCTCCGCCGGGTCCATGGTGGCCAATGCGCGTGACTCGCCGTCGGTGGCAGCGCCCGCCCAGGCCCACTCGTTCGCGAGAGTGGCCGTCATGAGGGCGTCGATCGGTGCCGTGAGCGCGAGCGCGGCGCGA
>JANOWT010000260.1:0-2722 GCA_031418115.1 Gemmatimonadota bacterium | reverse complement strand
GTGGACGAGATCGCGCGCATGCTCGGCGGCGACGCGGAGAGCGAGACGAGTCGGGAGCATGCCCGGGAGTTGCTGGCGACGGGGCAGAGGACGCTTCGTGCCGCGACCACTGCCCCACCTAGCGCTTCGCCGACTTCTGTTCAGCGCCCCAAGAAGCGGGTGTAGTAACGGACCTGCAGGCGGTCCTCCCACTGCTTGGGCACCGTGCCAGTCCCACTCGAGTACGACTGCTGGTGGGAATAGCTGATCTCGAACGCCTTGCCCGGCCGTCCGCGCGCGCGTGACGCGAGAGTGGAATAGGTCGCGGTCCATCCGAACAGCTGCTCAGACGCCTTGCTCGCGTCATCGAGGATCGTGCCGAGGAGCGGCACGGTGGCACCGAATGGAGTCGTTGCGGTGGAGTCGATGTCGTGGCGGTCCGCAGACTTGCCGCGCCATTGCCAGAGTGCGCCGAGTGCGATGTAGTCGTTCAGGTGCCAGCGGGGCGCGATCGCGACGTCGACTCGCGCGCCGGGGGTGACCGGCACCGTTGTCTCGCGCCACGATTCGAGGAATCCCGTGCCGGTGTCCGACGGAACACGCAGCATGAGATCCTGGGCCGCCGCCAGCGAATACCCCACGCTCAGCGTCGTCCAGAACCGGTCGTTGATGACGACGTCGGTGAGTGAGCGCACGGCGAGCGCTCCGGTGCCTGTCCCGGTGCCGAGATCGAGGAACGCATCGGGCCGCTCGCGCTTGCCCGTGCCAAGACGAAGGTCGACGAGCACGGACTGTCGTATGCCTTTGAGTCCGGTGGCGAAGCGTGTCGGTGCCGTCGCGCCGAACGAGTCGAAGATCCGCAGCTTGGCCGAGAGATGCACGTCGCCGAGTTCGATGATGCTGCCGTCGCTGACCCGCTTGGCGCCGTACCCTTCGACCGAGTCCGCGAAGAGACGACTGATGTCCTCTC
The DNA here is from genome assembly GCA_031418115.1 of Gemmatimonadota bacterium. Classification (GTDB taxonomy): domain Bacteria; phylum Gemmatimonadota; class Gemmatimonadetes; order Gemmatimonadales; family Gemmatimonadaceae; genus Pseudogemmatithrix. The sequence continues at coordinate 1,773 of JANOWT010000260.1, read as the reverse complement.
CGCTCACGGGCAGCTGCGCTCCCAGCGGAAGGCCGGTCGATGTGGTGACATTCGTGATGCCGTAGCGCTCGAACGCGAGACGCATGGAGTCGGCGCGCGCGCGCAGCGTCGAGTCGGCGGCGGAGCCTGCGAGCGGCACGTAGCGCCGGCCTCCAATGAGTCCGGCGCCGTACAGCGATGTGAGACCATTCGCGAACGCCGACGTGCGCGCGATCAACGCGGCGACGGCGGCGGCTTCGGCAAGGATCGTCGGGCACTGTGCAGCCGCGCCGGGATTCCCTTGGCAGGCTGTGAGGCGGACCCCGAGGTTCGTGGCGGCGGTGGAGTAGGCGCCGATCGCCGTGAGGTTGTTCGCGGCGACCGCGCTACCGGCGATGATCGGATTGATCCCGAGCGTGGCGCGTCCGCTGTCGCCGCGGATGCGGAACTGCGCCTCGATCTTCGAACGCACGAGCGACGCCCGCGCGCCGAGTGTGATCCGATCGCTGAGTCCATACTCGACCGCGAGCGGCGTCACGAAGAACCGTTGGCGCGCATCGAGCGACGAGACGCCGAGTGAGGCGTCGAAGCCCGTCACCCCCAAGTCGCGCACCGTCTGTTCCACGGGCGCGAGCATCGAGAACTGGAGTGGACCGAATGCGCTGGACGTCATGGACCCGCCGAGGCCCTCGAGACGGCCGTCGCGCCAACGGTCGCGTTGCGCCGTGTGCTCGCCTCCGAGTGACACGCGGAACCCGCCGCGCGGCAGCGTGACGGCATCGTCGCCGCCGCCGATGACGCGCTGCGCACCGAGCGAGCACGGTGCGGACGCGAGCAGGAGTACGGCGACGGCGCGGCGTGTCTGGGAAGCGGGAGATCTGACGAACACGTGATGAACGAGAGCGGGAAGGGGGCGCGCGTGACCGGAGGGTCGGCTAGTTTAGCCTCATACCCCGTTCAAGGTAACGTGACGCCCTCCGAACTCCCGCCGGTCTCCGGCGCCGCTCCTCTCCCGACGCTGCCCTGGCAGATCACCGGGAACCACTGGCTCGCTCTCCCGTGCATCCACCCGGCCGACGGTGCGATCCACGCCGTGAGCCTGTTGCACAGAGGTGCGCGTGCTGCGGTGGAGTTCGCCGGCGCGGCCGACTTCCTCGAGGGCACCGGTGCGCCGCTGGCTCGACCGACGGTCGCTGTGGACGGTGTGCCGGTGGAACTCGCGCGGGGCGGAGTCGCATGGGAGCGCGCGCTCCAATGGCTGCCGACGTTCACCTGCCAGGCCGCGGAAGTCGTGGTGCGGGGCACAGTGTTCGCGCCGTTCGGTCGTGATGCCGACATCGCGGGGGCGGTGTATGCACTCGCGTTCGAGAACCGCGGGACCGTGACGCGCACCATCGCGGTCGGACTCGAAGGCACGCTCGGCCACCGTCAGCTCCGTGTGCGTACGCCGCGCCCGGCGGAGGACGCGCACCGCGTGACCCGTGCCGCCGACGACGTCGTCCTGCTCGACGGCGCCGCCGCGCCAGGCGTGTGCGCGCTCGCGCTGGCGGCCGACGGTCCGGCGAGCGTACAGGTCCACGGTGGCGCCGCGCCCGGCTATTCGATCACGCGCGAGCTCACGCTGGCCGCGGGCGAACGGGTAGAAGTCGCGTTCTTCATGGCCGCAGGCCCTGAGCGCGATGGCGCGGAGGCCACGGTCGGCGTGATGCGCCGCCGCGGCTGGAGAGCGCTGCTCACCGCGACGCGCGACGCACTGCGCGCACTGGAGCAGGGCACCGGACTCGACTCGCTCGA
>JANOWT010000259.1:0-3028 GCA_031418115.1 Gemmatimonadota bacterium | reverse complement strand
GGCGGCCCGACGCGCACGAACAACAACAACGGCATTCGCAACTCCGACTGGTTCGTGACCAATGGCGGCGACGGCTTCCAGAGCCGCGTCGATCCCACGGATCACAACACGATCTACGCCGAGTCGCAGAATGGCGGGTTGGTCCGCTTCGACAAGCGCACGGGGAACGCGACGCGGATCGTGCCCGAGGAGGAGCCGGGGGAGGATGCGGCGCGCTGGTATTGGGATGCGCCGATCGTCGTCAGTCCGTTCAGCAACACGCGACTCTTCTTCGGCTCGCAGCGAGTGTACCGCAGCGACAATCGCGGCGATGACTGGAAGCCGATCTCGCCTGACCTCTCGCGCAACACGCCGCGTACGTCGATGAAGATGCTCGGACGCCTCTGGAGCGTCGACGCGGTCGCGCGCAACACGTCGACGTCGTATGCGGGCAGTGTCACGACCATCGCCGAGTCGCCGAAGATGGAAGGGCTCATCTACGCGGGCACGGACGATGGGTTGATCCAGGTCACCGAGGACGGCGGCGCGACTTGGCGGAAGATCGAGAGCATCGCCGGTGTGCCAGACACGAGTTTCGTCGCGTACATCACGGCGTCGCCGCACGATGCGAATGTCGCGTACGCGGGGATCAACAACTACAAGCGTGGCGACTATAAGCCATACGTCGTGCGCACGGGCGATCGCGGGCGGACGTGGAAGGTGATCTCGTCAAACTTGCCTGAGCGTGGGTCGGTGCATGTGGTGCGCGAGGATGTGGTGAAGGCTGGGCTGCTCTTCGCGGGCACGGAGTTCGGGCTCTTCGTCTCGTTCGACGACGGTGCGCGCTGGCAGCAGATGCGTGGCGGGCTACCGACGATCGCGGTGTACGACATCGCGATCCAGCCGCAGATGAATGATCTGGTGCTCGGGACGTTCGGGCGCGGGATCTACGTGCTCGATGATTACTCGGCGCTGCGGACGATCACGCCGGAGCGGTTGCGGGCGGAGGCGATCATGTATCCGGTCGCGCCGGCGTTGATGTTCCAGCCGTCGTCGCCGCTCGGTGGGAATGGGGTGTCGTTCCAGGGTGCTTCGCTCTACAGCGCGAGCAATCCGCCCGTGGGTGCGACGATCACGTATCACCTGAGGGCTGCGTTGCGCACGGCGAGAGCGGCGCGGCAGACGCGGGAGACGGCTTTGAACCGGACGGGGGCGGATGTGCCGTTCCCGGGGTGGGAGGCGCTCAAGGCTGAGCAGGATGAAGAGGCGCCGAGTGTGGAGGTGGAGATCAGTGATGTGAGTGGGGCGATCGTTTCGCGGTTCGATGGGACGAATAGTTCGGGGACGAATCGGGTCACGTGGAACTTGCGGTGGCCGAGTGTGACGCCGGTGCAGGGGGCTGCGGGTGGCGGTGGTGGGTTCGGGGGCGCTGGTGGCGGTGGCGGTGGTGGTGGCGGCGCGGGTGGTGCTGGCGGAGCCGGCGGCGGTGCGGGTGCGACGCTCGGCGGAAATGGGCCGTACGTCGTGCCTGGCTCTTACCGCGTGCAGCTCTTCAAGCGGGTGAAGGGGGAGCGTACGGCGCTCACGCAGCCGGTGGCGTTCGAGGTGCAGCTACTGCCCAACGCGACGCTGACGGTGGCCGAGCGGGAGCGTGCGTTCGCGTTCCAGCGTGAGGCGCAGCAGTTGCAGCGGGTCGTGCTCGGGGCGAACGCGACGATGGCGGAGGTGAGTGCGCGGCTTGATGCGCTGCAGCGGGCGGTGGAGCAGATCACCAAGGTCACAACGCTTGATGCTGAAGTGAGGGCGGCTGTCGTGAAGTTGCGTGGGATCCGGGAGCAGCTGAATGGGGACAACACGCCGGGGCGGTACTCGGAGCCTACGGAGACGTCGTTGCTCGGGCGGATGAATACCGCGGGGGGGTTCGGCGGGACGTTGGCGCCGCCGACGGGGACGCAGCGGCGGCAGTTGGAGATCGTGCGGGAGCGGTTCCCGGGGATCCATGCGGCGTTGCTCGCGTTCGTCCGCGATGACCTCGGTGCGCTTGAGCGGAAGGCGGAGGCGGAGGGCGCGGCTTGGACGCCGGGGCGGGTCGTGCCGTTACCGCAGATGTGAGATGGGAGATGGGAGATGTATGTAAATTCCTTCCCACTGCGATCGTCGAGTTGTGCCGTCGGTCGCCAACTGCCGTTAGCCTGCGGCGCGCCGAGGCCAGCGGCGCGGCGAGCGGCGGTGATGCAGGACAGCGAGCACGGTCACCGCCGTCTCGCTGACCCCGAAGAACACTCCATAGGGGAAGCGCCGCAATAGCGCGCGTCGGACCCCAGGTCGGACTTCGCGACTGAGCAGCGGCTCGCGAACGAGCGCGGCGAGGGCCGCGTCGAGCGCCCGAAGAAACTCGTGGCCCAGACCAGCACGCTGCCGCTCGTACCATTGAAAAGCCGCGTTCGTCTCGAACGCGGCTTGCGGGCGAATCATCAGCCGTCGAGGGCTCAGACTCAGGGCTCGAGACGCAGGGTGCGATTCTCGATCGCGCGGCGAACTTCGCTCCACTCTAAGCCGCCGGTCGGATCGGCGTCCGCTTCAGCGACCCGGCGGTCGAGCTCGGCTCCCAGCTCCGCGGAAATAGGAAACGCGTCGTCAGGCGCCTCCTCCGCAATCGAATCCCACAAATCCTCGACGAGCTGGATCCGCTCAGCGACGCTGAGGGTTCGGAGAGACTGGAGGTTCAGGGCGGGCTCGGCCATGAGTGGAATCTGGAGCGGGTTCCTCGCACTGGGCAAGGGCGATTTTCGTCAGGCTATCTTCCTTCGCCGTCTGCCGCTCGGCTCACATCGCACGCATCTTGGACGTGGTCAATCCCACGCCTTTGCCACTCGCAATGAACTTCTGGCTGCTTCTGCTCGGCGTTTCCGCCGGGATCACGATCTACTCGTACGCGCTCTACCCTGCCCTCCTCTGGGTGGTGAGCAAGTTGCGGCGGCCGCGCGTGGTGAACGCGACGGAGCCGCTCGAGTGGCCGCGCGTCACGATCACGCTACCGGCGTACAAC
>JANOWT010000258.1:0-23548 GCA_031418115.1 Gemmatimonadota bacterium | reverse complement strand
TCCACGACCGGCGACATGAAGATGCCCAGCATCGCCCAGGTCGCGGTCATGTTGGTGACCAGCACCTCCCGATAGAAGGCGATACCGCCGCTCTTGTATCCATCGATCACCCACTCGAGGTATGGCCCGTACGACCCGCGCAGCTCGTCGGGGAAGGTCGGACTCGCCGCCCAGACGAAGCGCTGCCATGGCATGAGCAGGACGACCGTCACGAGCGCGAACACCGCCGTCTCACGCCAGCGCCGCTCACGAAGCAGGACGAGAACACCGGCGATCAGGACCACGCCGCCCAAGGTCCGGACGAGCACGAGCAGCGCGACGAGCACAGCGGCACTGAGCGCTCGCCCTATGCCGCCGTCACGCACGAGCCGTTCGGTCACGAGCAATGTCGGCAAGAGCAGCAACAGGAAGAGCGGCTCCGAGAGTAGAAGGTTCGTCAGCAGGAGCACCGGCACCGAGAGCGTCGCGGCGACCACGGCGCCCAACGCCACCCACCACGGCAGACCCAGCTGCCGTTGGCCGAATCGCACACCCACCGCTGCGGCCGCCGCGATCACCAACGGATTGATCAGCTTGAACCATCCGACACTTGCCGGGAACGCGGGCGCGATCTTCCAGACCGCGGCCAACAGCATCGGCCAGACCGGAGGGTAGTGGATCGCCGGCGGTGTGCCAGGCAGGTGCGGATACACATAGCCCTGTCCCTCGGCGAGCGCCTTCGCGGTGAGCAGGTAGAGACCGTCGTCGTTGAAGACGCCGATCGGATCGGACGTCATCGTCGCGATCGCCGCGACGAGCGCGAGGATCGCCGCGACCCACGGCGCACGATGTTCCAGCGCGCGGAGTGCGCGGCGTGCCGCGACGCGTACCGACTCACTCATGCGTCCACGCCGTAGCGCGCGATCTTGCGGTGCAGCGTCGACGGGTCGATCCCGAGCACCTCGGCCGCCCGTGTCTTGTTCCCCTGCTCCGCCTGCAGAACGAACTGGATGTACGCGCGCTCGATCGTCTCGAGCGTCGGGTTCGCGGCGGCGCGTTCGGCCAGGAGTGGCTCGCTGCGACGCTCGCTCACCCGCTGCGGCAGACTCTCGACGCCGATCGTCGTCCCCGGCGTGAGGATCACCGCGCGCTCGAGTGCATTCTCGAGTTCGCGCACGTTGCCGGGCCACTGGTATCCCTGCAGCAGTTCGGCGGCAGCATCGTCGAGCCGTTTGGGCGCCTCGCCGCGCAGTTCGCTCGCGCGTTGCAGAAAGCTCTCGGCGAGCAACAGCACGTCGTCCGCACGGTCGCGCAACGGAGGTAAGTGCACCGCGATCACATTGAGACGATAGAAGAGATCGCGTCGGAATCCACCACGCTTGATCTCCTCCTCGAGGTCACGGTTGGTCGCCGCGATGATGCGCGTGTCGATCGCTTGCGCGTCGGTCGCGCCGACCGGGATCACCTCGCGGTGCTGCAACACGCGCAACAGCTTCACCTGCGTCGCCGGCGTCGTCTCGCCGATCTCGTCGAGGAAGAAGGTCCCCCCGGCCGCTGCGGTGAAGAGACCCGCCTTGTCCTTCACGGCTCCCGTGAATGACCCCTTCACGTGGCCGAACAGCTCACTCTCGAGTAACCCCTCGGGCAGCGCACCGCAGTTGATCGACTGGAACCCCGCGTCGGCGCGCGCCGAGAGGTCATGGATGTAGCGGGCGACGACCTCCTTGCCGGTGCCCGATTCTCCGGTGATCAGCACCGTCGACTCCGTCGGCGCGACCGCCTCCGCGAGTCGGAGCACGTCGAGCCAGGCGCGGTTGTTACCGATCGGCGCACCAGCCCCGCGCCGCTCGCGGCGACGGATCTCCTTCTTGAGCGTCGTGTTCTCCACGCGCAGTTGCCGGTGTTCGGCCGCGCGCCTGAGGATCGCCACCAGCTCGTCGTTCCGGAATGGCTTCTGGATGTAGTAGAAGGCGCCCGCGTTCACCGCCTGCATCGCGGTCTGCAGCGTCGCCTGCGCGGTCATGAGGATGACCGGCACATGGGGATCGTGCGCGCGCGCGGCGGCGAGTACCTCCACGCCCGTCACCTGCGGCATCCGGATGTCGCTCAGCACGATGTCGGGCGAGAGCTGCGGGATCATCTCGAGCGCCGCTTTGCCCCCATGCGCCATGTAGGGCGTGAATCCCTCGGCGCGCAGCAGGATCTCGAGCGTCTGCAGGATGCCGGACTCGTCGTCGACCACGAGCACGGAAGGAAGCGTTGTACGATCGGTCACGAGACGATACCGGACGGCGTGGGTTCGACGGGCAGAAGCACGGTGAAGCCGGTCCCGCTGGCGGAGCTGTCGACGAGGATCACGCCTTGGTGCACCTCGATGGCGCGGTGCACCATCGCGAGGCCGAGTCCGCTGCCGCCTGGCCGGGTCGTCGCGAACGGTTCGAAGAGCCGGTCGGCGATCTCCGGCGCGATGCCGGGACCCGAATCGCTGATCTCGATCGCGTGCACCGCCCCGCGGAACGGCAGGCCGAGGGGCTGGTCACCCGGAACGAGTGTACGCAACCGGACGCGCACCTCCGCCGTCGACGGCGAGGCTTGGAACGCGTTGAGGATCAGATTGAACACCGCGCGGTGCAACAGATCCTCGTCCGCGTCGATCAGCACCGGACCGTCAGGAACGTCGAGGACCAGCCCCACCTGCGCCCCACGATCCGGATGTGTCCCCGCGAGCGTCGCGGCTCCCTGCACCACATGGCGAAGGTCGAGCGTGTCGCGGCGCAGCACCTGCACGCGTGCGAAGTCGAGGAATTCCGAGAGCAACCGCGAGAGCCGCTCCGACTCGCGCACGATCAGCGCCGAGAGCGTCCGCTCATCAGGCGTCGCGGTGGCACGGTGCGACAGCTGCTCGACCGCGCTCTGGATGCTCGCCAGCGGATTCTTGATCTCGTGCGCGAGCGACGCGCTCAACTCGGCCACCGCCTCGAGGCGCTGCGCGCGAAGGTTCGCCGCCTCGAGCTGCTTCACGTCAGTGATGTCCTGGAAGATCGCCGTCGTCGCGCGTCCTTCCTCGCGGAGGTCGCCGCTCACCGACGTCGTATTGATGCCGAGCATGACCGGCACGCCGTCGCGGAGGAGCGTCCCTTCCCGGCGCGACGACACGAGCCCGTCGGCGATATGCGCGGTCAATGCCTCCATCACGCCGGGGCTCGCCGCGCGGACGCGGTCCAGCACCGGCGTCCCCACCGCATCGTCGACCGCGAGCCCCAGCAGACTCGCTGCCGCCGGGTTCGCGTAGAGCAGTCGCCCGGCGTCGTCCACCGTGATGATCCCGGCGCGGATGTTCGCGAGGATGTCGGCGGCGCGCAGTTGCATCCGTGCGAGTTCCGCCTGCAGACGCTGCCTCCCCTCCCCGGCCTCCTGCAGTCGCGCCGCGATGTAGCCCGTGCCCACCGCCACGAGCGTGAACACCAGGAGTTGCAACAGCAGATACGGCGAGACGTCGCCGCCGCTCACGAGGAACGCATCGCCGACGTACAGGACCGAGCCGAGCATCGCCAACAGCAGCGAACTCCCGATCGGGAGCAGCAGGGCCGCCGCCGCCATCACGAGGATGTAGAGGGCCGAGAACTGCGACGAGCCGCCACCCGTGAGATGCACGACGCTCGTGATGAGCACGAGGTCGTGAACGAACTGCGCGTAGAGGAATGCCTCGCCGGGAGCGCGACGATTAACTTCGGTGCGAACGAACGAGATCGCCGTGAGCGTCATCGCCGTCACGAACAGCGTCGTCGCGACGAAGGTGCTCACGGGATCGACGAAGAGCGATCCGAGCAACGTCGCACCGAAGCTCGCGGTGGCTACGGCAACGCGTCCGAGGTAGATCCAACGCAGCAGGCGGCGCGGATCGAGCACGGCTTGGTATCGTTCGTTGCTTCCCGAGATCTGCAGGGCCAAGCGTGGTCTCCAGTGTTGCAATCCGCGTGACTTCAAGGAGACGACTTTCGTGGCGAAATGCAACACCGAGCTCTCATCGTGACGGCCCACCCCACTTGGACCGAGGACGGACGACTCTACGTGAACGCGCGCGTCGCGATTCCCGCCGCCGAGCTCACGGTCCGCGCCTCACGTGCCGGCGGGCCCGGCGGTCAGCACGTGAACACCTCCTCCACTCGCGTCGAGGTGACCTGGCAAGCCCTCAGCTCGACCGCGCTCGGACCCGAGGCGCGGGAACGCCTCGTCGCCATGCTCGCCTCAAGACTCGACTCGTCCGGTACGCTACGCGTCGTCGCCGCCGACACCCGTAGTCAGGCACAGAACCGCGCGCTCGCGATCGAGCGACTCGCGGCCATGGTGCGTCAGGCGTTGGTCGTACCCAAGGCCCGCCGCGCAACCAAGCCCACGCGCGGCTCGAAAGAGGCGCGGCTCGACACGAAGAAGCGGCGGTCGGCGCAGAAGCGCGACCGCCGCCTTGGGGGCGACGAGTGAACGCCCGCCGTCACCGCGCTACGGCGCGCGCTTCCCCTTCGGCGCGATCGTCACGCCGAGCACGATCGTGAGGATGTCGGCGCGCGACTCACGTGGCGAGATCAGCACGTCACCGTTGATGTCCTCGGTGATGTCCCCGCGGGTCAGGTAGCGCACGCGCTCGCCGTTCCAGGTGTGACGCGCCCCGAGATCGAGCCGCACATTTCCCGTCCGGCCCACGGGGATGTAGAGCCCCGCGATCGCGGTCTTCGCGAACGTGCCGTCGTTCGAGTTGGTCGACGACGCGAATGGTTCGTTCGTGCTGTTCGATCCCTCCACTGACGTCGTCGTCGTGAACGCCGAGAATCCGATCATGCCGCCGACGTACGGCATCACGGTCGGGCCCGGCACGCCGATCTGCCCGCCGATCGACCCGCCGAAGATCGAGTTGGTCGTGGTCACGTCGACGCTGATGAGCCCCAGCGCTCCGCCGCCCAGCGGGACGCGTCGCCGCTCCGAGCCGTAGGCCATGACGCCGATGTCGGCACGCAGACCCACCGGCCCACCGACCTTCCAGAGCACACCGCCGCCGGCACCGCCAGCGATCCTCACGTTCTCGGCGAACTCGCCCTGCGGGACGCCGATGTTCAGACTGATGGGGATGGTGATGCTCGTCTGGGCGCCGGCGACGCCGGACATCAGCATCAGGCCGGTAACGATCGCGACAGGGCCGGCAGAGGAACGCATGGGATCGGCAGTGGGTGGAATGGTGCGGTCAGCGCGCTGCTGGGGATACGTTAGTCGACGCGAGAAGTTCCGGCGACCCCAGTGCCGCCACCAGCGACCCCAGCGCCGTCGCCCGCCGCGCGTCGAGCTGCGCCGACCGCTGTCGCTCGTCGAGCACGGCACGTTCGCGCAGATTCACGAAGAGAAGCGAACTCTCCCCGATCTCGAATCGGCGTTGCTCCGCCGCGAGCAACGCCTCGCTCGCGGCAAGCACGCGTGCCTGTCCGGCGTACTGCGCCTCGACCGCGCGCAACTCCACGAGCGCGCGTTCGGCCACGAGTCGCACGTCGCGTTGCACGCGGTCGCGCTCCACGAGCAGTTGGCGCGCACGATCCTCGGCGGCGCGTAGCCGACCCAACTCGCGCCGCGCGAAGAGCGGCAGCCGGACCGAGAGTCCGGCCTTCAGGTCATCCGTCGCGTTGGACGGCGAAGGGAGTGCGCCGAGCGACGCGCCGGCCGCGAGCGCCGCGACCTCGGCGCTGACCGTCGGAAGCACCTGCACCGAGGTGAGGCGGCGCTGCGCATCCGCCTGCAACCAGCGGGCGCGCGCCTGGCGGACCAGCGGGTGCTCCCGGATCGCGCGATCGACGGCCGCCTGCCCGAGCTGTGCATCTCGTGTGAGGAGCGCGTCGCGCGCGGGCTCGGCACCTTCCGCGAGCGCGACCGGCGCGCCACTCGGATCCCAGAGATACCCCGACACCACCAGACGAGCACCGACAGCGGCCGCGCGCGCGTCGACCTCCTGGAGCACCCGGCGCTCCCATTCGGTCAGCGCCTCGAGACTGTCGATCGGCGCCACATCGCCCGCCGCGACGCGGCGCCGCACCGCGTCGAGTCGGAAGCGCGCGAGCTCGACGCCATCGGTAGCGATGCGCGCGCGCGCCTCCGCCTCGAACCAGGCTCCCCAATCGCGCGCGGCGAGCTGGAGCAGCCGCGCGACCTGTGCGCTCGCGTCAGCGTCGGCGGCGTCGGTCGCCAGCTCCGCCTGCCGCAGCGAGGTGCGTCGCTCGTCGGTGATCAGGCGCGGGCCGAGCGGGATGCTCATCCCGACGGAGAGCAGACCGGGGGCGGGCGTCGCTCGCTCCGGGTTGATGATCGCCCCGGCAGCGCGCTCCCAACCGAGCTTGAAGTCCACGCCCCACGGTGTGGGCACCGTCAATCGCGTGTCGAGTTCATCGAAGTAGCCGATGCCCTTGAACCGCTTGAAGTCCCACGTCGCGCTGACAACGGGATCGAATCCGCCACGCGCCGCACGGAGCTCCGCGTCCGCTTGGCGACGCGTGAGTTCCGCCTGCCGCGCCACCGGATGCGTCGCCCGCACGCGCTCGAGGAAGCCGGAGAGGGTGAGCGAGTCTCCGGCGGCGAGCCCGGCAGCGAGGACGAACGCTGCGATCACTTCTTCGTGCTCTGCGACGCGGCGGCCGTCGGCGACGACGTCGGCGGGAAGCCGTTCACGAGGCGCCAGATCTCGAAACCCACGCTCACGCGTCGCAACAGTGCCCACCCACGTGCGCCCGACCCCAAACGCAGCGCGCGCGGCCACGGGTCGTCACTCGGATCGGCTTCGACCAGCACGCGGTACTTGCCGTCGGCCGCCGCGAACTGGTCGATCACCACCACGCGCCCACCGAACGTACCGACCGCGACGCTCGGCCAGCCGCTGAACTGCACGGACGGCCACCCGGCGAACTCGAGTCGTACCAGGTCCCCCGGCGCCATCAACGGCACATCACGCGCGTTCACGTACACCGCGACGGCGAGTGCCGGCGACGCCGGCTGCACCGTTGCGATCGCCTCGCCATCCTTCACGATCTCACCCGTGCCCGCGCGCAACGCACGCACGAGGATCCCATTGCGAGGCGCACGCACGACGAGCAGGTCGCGACGTTGCTCGAGGTTGTCTCGTCCGGTGGAGAGCTTGGCGACGTCGGCTTCACCCTCGGCAACTTCCGCGAGCGTGGACGCTCGGTCACCGTCGACCTTCGCGATCTTCTCCGCGTAGTCGGCGTCCACACCGGCGCGTTCGACCCGCGCCGTGCCGAGTCCGGCCTCGACCTCCTGCGCGAGCGCCGAGGCGCGCTGGGCACGCTGACGTGCCTGCTCGAGTTCGGCACGGGAGCGCAGTCCGTCCGCGAACAGGCTCGCGGCGCGCGCCGCCTGCACCGTGGCGATCGAATCCTCCAGTCGCGCCGCCGTACGCGACGCGAGGAGTTGCGTCACGCGATTGTCGCCCTTCTCACGCGCGAACCGCCAGGCGCTGTCGAGCGCATCGCGCTGGCGTCCGAGCGCACTGGCCTTGGCCCGCTTGCCGACCACCGCAGCGCGCTTGCTCTCGACCTGCGTCCCTGCGCGCTCGAGCGTGCGCGGATCGAGATAGGCCTCCTTCACCTCGGCAAGTGCGACGATCGGATCGCCGACGCGCACCGTGTCGCCTTCCGCCACGTACCACGTGACGATCCGGCCGCCCACCGCCGCGACCGCCTGCTGTGGGCGTTCGTCCGGTCGCAACGCCGTCACCTCGCCCATGCCCTGGACACTCTGCTGCCACGGCAGGAAGAGGATCACGATGAGCAGCGCGAGGATCGTGATCACCCAGCGGCCGAGCGTGCGGAACGAGGGCTGCCGCCCGAGCAACTTGATCGACTCGAGCGACGGATCGGCGTCGTGCAGGATGTCGGACTCGGTCGCCATCAGACGAGCTCCCGTGGCGTCGAGTACAGCCCAGCGAACATCGGGTCGTCCGCGAGGGCAGCCCACGGTCCCTCCCGCTGCAAGCGGCCCGCGTCGAGCACGATCACGCGATCCACCGCGGCCAACAGCGAGCGCGCGTGCGTGACGACCACCAGCGTCCAGGGCGCGGCGCGATCGAGGAGTACCGCCGCGATCTCGCGCTGCGCCGCGGGCTCGGCCGTCGCAAGACAGTCATCCACCAGCAGCAGTCTCGGCCGCGTCGCGATCGCGCGCGCGATCAGCAGACGCACTCGCAGTGACGACGGGAGCTCACGCGCGCCCAAGGCGATCACCGTGCGGAGTCCGAGCGACATCGATTGTACGGCATCGGACGCCCCGACGAGTTCGAGCGCCGCAAGCACTTCCGGCGTACCGACGCCGCGGCGTCCGAGCGAGATGTTCTCTTGGACGGTCCCCTCGAAGAGCTCGGAGGTGCCGAACACCAGACCGATACGGTCGCGCAGGGCCGCGGGATCGAGATCGCGCAGTGTGATGCCGTCCACCTGCACCGTGCCCGAATACCCCGGCCGGATCGCCGACAGTACTTCGATGAGCGTGCTCTGGCCCGAGCCATCGGCTCCGGTGATGGCAATGCGTTCCCCCGACGCGACCGCGAACGTCAGGTCGGACAGCGCGTTCTTGTCGGCATCAGGGTACCCGTAGCTCACTCGGTCAAGTGAGAGCCGCACTCCTGCTCCACCTTCCGCGACCGCGAGACCCTGGGTGAGTTCGAGCGCGAGATCGGTCACGTGCCCCAGCTTGTACACCGACGTCAGCACGTCGTACACCTCAGCGAGCGACTCCACCAGCTTCTCGATCCCCGCGAGCACGGTGACGATCACGAGTTCCGCCGCGACGAACTGGCCCAGGGTGATCTGCCGGTCGATCACCAGCACGCTCCCGAGCACGAGCATGGCGCCGGTGACGACCACCTTGAATCCGATCGCCGACATCGCCTGGATCATCAGCACGCGGAAGTGCCGCTGCCGGGAGCGCAGGTATCCGCTCACGTGTCCGTCCATCCGATCGAGAGCCGGCGTCGACCGACCCGCCGACTTGAACGTGCGCGCTGCCCTCGCGACCTCTTCGAGCCAGTGCACTGTCCGGTATTTGTAGGTGCTCTCGAGCTGACTCGTCTCGAGACCGCGTGGACCGGTCACGCGGATGACCGCGCCGAGCGTCACGACGAGTGTCAAGCTGAAGAACGTGAAGTACGGGTGGTAGAACGTCAGGAGCAGGAGACCGAAGATCACTTGCAGGAGCGCCGTCGTGGTGCCCGTGAGCAGCTTCCCGAGGCTCTTCTGGATCGTGACCACCTCGAAGAACCGGTTCATCCGCTCCGGCAGGTCCTCGCGCCACGCCTGCTCCAGGTTCACCCGCGGCACGCGGATCGAGAACTCGAGCGCGATCCGCGCGAAGACTCGCTGCTGGATCGACTCCACCGCGGCGAGCTGAAGCACCTGCAGCACGCCCGTCGCGAGCGTCCCCGCCACCACGAACGCGATCAAGAGGATCACCGGCTGCAGGAGCAGACCGCCGGAGACCAGCCCGATGATGGCCTGCACGCCGAGTGGCAGCGTGAGACTGAAGAGTCCGACGAGCACGGCGTACGCGTAGACCAGGCCGATGCTCCCCTTCTCCGCGAGCAGCAACGCACCCAATCGCTCGAGAGGGGTCGCACCTGGCGCAGGGCGCGTGGAGCCGTGCGACGGGTCCTTGGCCCCGTGCGGGTCGCGACCGACCGTTGCCGCGGGCTCTCCTCCGGTCACCTGCAGCACCGGCAAGAGAACGAGCACGATGCCTCCGGCGCCCGCGATCCGCGCAAAGAGATCCGACGGCGTGAACGACTCGCTCGTACCGAGCGTCTGGCCGGTCGCCACACGAACCGCGATCACAGTCGGCCCGACGTCGTCGATGATCGCCGCTCGAACGTCCCCCGAATGATCCGCGACCATCACGATGGGGGCCGCCCCGCCTCGCATCGCGTCGGTCCACTCGGCGGCGTTGAACGTGCGTCGTATGAACGAGAGACCCGCACGACGGCCGCATTCAGCGACCTGATCGGCGAGCGAAGCCGCATCCGTCGTGGCGGACTCGACGCGGCGGACCTGGGTCTTCCAGCCAGATCCAACCTCGGACCGCCCGACGCGTTGAAGCAGCTGCTCGGTAAGCTCGGTAGCGAGATTCGTCGGCGTCATGTGGGCGTCGGCATTTATCTGGGAATGACCTGCGTCGCTTTAACACACCCTCAGTGTCTCTCTTTCTTCACAGCCTGGACGGGCAGCCAAAGTCCTAACGCCGTTCATCCTCTGTGCGTTCCCGCGAAACTAAAGGAGCGGGGAGCCTCGACCAACTGGCCACCCGCTCCCGCATCGTCGCGTGACCGATCTGCTATGGTCGGCGCACTGGAGCCGGAGTCGCGGGCGCCTTCGTCGCGTGGTCCATGCCGTGCATCATCCCCTCAGACATCGGCTTGGCACCCGCAGCCGGCGCATGATGGCCCTTCATGTTCTCCGCGAACATCTTCCGCTGCGCCTCAGTGAGCAGCGCCATGAACTCGGCGTGCTCGGCGTCCATGTGCTTCTGCACCTCGGCCTTCAGCGCGGGAGCGTTCTGGTCCGCGGCGCCACGGCGCAGCTCGTCCATCGCCGCGTGATGCTTCGCCTTGATCTCCGTCACCTGACGCACCTGTGCGTCCGTGAGCGCGATGCCCTTGAAGTGCTCCGCGAGCTCGGCGTCGAGCGCCGGCTTGGCGGCCGGATGGTCGTGCGACATCGCGCCCGCCTGCTGCGCGCCAAGGGCGGGAGCCGCGAGAGCCAGGATCAGAGCGAGACGGAGATAGCGGATCGACATGGAAGTCCTCGTGATGTGGTCGGAGTACGGTGTACGAAAGGTAAACGGCGGCGGTGCGATCAGGGTTTGATGAGTGCGCGCACCGACTCGGGGGGCTCGACTGCGGCCGCATCGACAGTGTCGAACTCCACCGAGACGATCGAGATGATCAACTTGTACTGCGGAGTCCGTTGTTCGATCCGTGTCGCGACCTTGAGGCCACCGAAGTCCCGATACTCGCCCACGAGCGTCGTCGTCTCGCTGCGACCGAGCGCGCCGCCGACGATCGTGATACTTCCCGCGCTCAGGCCGCTCGCGGCATCGAAGAACTCCACGATCGTGTCGCCGGTGGCGCGCACCATGCGTACGCGCTGCACCCGGCGTCCCTCGAATTCCGCATCCTCCGCGAGCTCGACCTTGGCGAAGCGGGAGAGGTCGTGGAAGTCCCCGAAGAAGTCCGACTGTTCGGCGACCTGCTTCGCCATCTCCTTCTCGAGGAGGATCGCGCCCTGACCCGGCTGCACGGCCCACGCGTGCGTGCCGTCGAATCCCGAGAGGATCTCGCCGAGCGGGCCGAAGGTGGTGCGAAAGAGGTACTTGTTCGGGCGCAGCTTGAGGATCTCGAGCGGTGCCACGATGCCCGCGTCAGGGATCGAATACGTGCCGACCATCCGCACCGACTGGTGCGCCTCGAGTGCCGCTCTCCCGCCGACGAGCGAATCGTGCCGCGCGGTGATCGACTGCGGCGTCGGTGTCTGCGCGTGCATCGCCAGCGGCGCCGCCACGATCAGCGCGGCGATCACGGCGGCGCGAGAGAGGTCGCCGAGTGGTGGGCGGCGCGTGCGCTGGTCAGCCATGCTCCCAAGATACCGACCGCGCGCGACGGCGGTTCCCTTCATCGTTCGGGCGGCGGCGTGATGGGAAGACCTGCCTGCAGTGCGAGCGCGACCCGCTCCTGATTCGTCTCCGACCCGCCGGTGACGACCGCCGCCAGGTTGTTCTGCATGATGAAGACCATCGGCGAGCCGAACGGCGACACCCGTCCGGGCGGCGCACCGGAATAGGGATCGAGCGAGTCGGTCACGGCACGCCGAGCGGTGCTGTCCTTGTAGACCCAGGCGTACACCTCCCCACCCCCTGCAGCGAAGACCGTCGGCGGCACGCGCATCCAGTCTGGGCCAGAGGGCGCCGGCTCCACCGCGCGCGGCGCAACGCCGGCGCGCACCAAGCGCTCGAGCACCTGAGCGGCCGTCCAAAGGCCGGTCCGAGGCATCGCCGCCACGCGCGTCGCTGTCGACTCCGCACGCGCGATCCCTCCGCGTACGCTTCTCGCTTCCTCGGCTCGCTTCGCGTCGCCGCCGCATGCGACCGCGCACAGACTGCCCGCGAGCGAAATGCGCGCGAGCACCGTCCGCGCGAGCTCCGTGGCGGGGCGTGCACGCGAGCGCGACCATCGTTGCGACCACAGCATTATCTTCTCCCCATGAGGCAAGACCCCGCCGACCGACCGGTGAGCACGAGCCCAGTGCGCATAGACAAGTGGCTCTGGGCCGCGAGGTTCTTCAAGACGCGCTCCCTCGCCGCCGAGGCGGTCGACGGAGGGAAGGTGCAGGTGAACGGTGATCGCGCCAAGCCCGCGAAGTCCGTGAAGCCGGGAGACGAGGTGCGCCTTCGCCTCGGGCCGTACGAGCACGTGGTCGCGGTGCGCGGCACTGCGGAGCGGCGCGGAACGTCCGCCGAGGCCGTGCGCTTGTATGAGGAGACGGCGGCCTCTGTCGAGGCGCGTGAGAAGTTGCATTGGCAACTCACCAAGGCCACACCCTCGCTCGACCCGGAACAGGGACGACCGTCCAAACGCGACCGGCGCGAACTCGAACGGTTCCGCAAGCGCTGACTTACGCGACAGCGGGGGTTGCAGCCGAACCAGCAACGACCCCGACGGCACCCACAACGCCGGCCACACGAGCAAGTGTCGCGTCATCGAGTCGGTGGCCGCCGGCGAAGCGCTCGAACGCGTGCGTGAAGCGCGCGGCGTCGAGCCTCGCGCGCTCCGCCGCGATCTGCTCTGCCGACACGAACACATCCCGCTCGCCCACGACCACGGTACAGCGCGTGGCAGCGAGCGGAGCGCCCGCACCCAGGTCGAGTTCAGGGGCGAGTGATGCGCCCCAGCAGATCAGGTGGGCGGGGGCGACCGTTCCGCGCGCGACCCAGCGCGAAGCGGCAGCGGCGCCTTGGGAGAAGCCGAGCACCGTCAGTGGCACCTCCCTCGCGACGCGCGCCCGGTACGTCTCCAAGACCTGTGCGAGCCAGTGGGCCTGATCCTCGATCTCGTCGGCACGGTCCTCGCGAGTCATCCAGGAGGCTCCCACCTCTGCGGCGGCGTGGCTCGCGAGTGGCGTGCGGGCGTCGTAGAAGCGCGAGAGCGCCTCGGGCGCCACGATCAGGCGACTCCCGTCGTCGATCGCACCGAATCCGCCGACGAAACGACTCGCGAGTTGCCCGTACCCATGGAGCACGATCCAGAGTTCCCTGACCGCAGTCACGTCGGCGGGGCCGCGGACCGCACAACGACCGGTCCGGCGCGTGGGGAATCGTTCGATGCGGGGATCGGTGGGCTCGGGCATGCCGGAATCAACCCGGCGGTCTGACGGCGGACCAGTGGCGGCGAGGTCCGGGGAGCGATTACCATTCGAGCCGAACCCTGATCCCCCGGAGCCACGCGATGACCAGCAGCAGCGAGCCGTATGACCCGAACAAGCTCGGTTGGGGCTTCGCGGCCGCGATCATCGTGCTTGCCATCGTCGCGAACGTGACGGCGTACAGCATCCACAAGGCGACCTACCTCAAGCCCGACAAGCCCGCGGCCGCCCAAGCTGCGCACTGAGCGGCGGCGGCGCGGACGTCGCTAGGCGCCGAGAACAGGACAGCATACACGAGCGGGGGACGGCGCTGAGCCGTCCCCCGCTTTCACATACCGCCCACCCAAGCGATCAGTTCTTGTGACGGAACGTGATCCGGCCGCGGCTCAGGTCGTATGGCGACACCTCGACCGACACTCGGTCACCTTGGAGCACACGGATGCGGAACCGCCGCATCTTGCCCGCCATCGTGGCGAGGACGTCGTGCCCATTGGACAGGAGCACCCTGAACGTGGCGCTGGGGAGCACTTCGCTGACGGTGCCTTCGAGTTCGATCGCTTCTTCTTTGGCCATACGGTCCGGTAATGGGGGAACGCCGAAAGCTATCGGGACGGGGCGTCCGATGGCAGGGGTGCGGGCCCGGCATCGCAGCGTGGCGTGCCCGCCGCCGCTGCCTGGAGGACCGCGACGACCTCGCGCACGGTCGAGGCGCCGGCGTCACCGTCGTACATCGACTGCTTCTCCCGCACGAACTGGTCGATCAGCCCGGCCGCGCGCGCGGCGATCGCGCGGGTCTGCAGGAACGCAGGTCGTTCCACCCAGCACCCGACGTCATTGCCGGCCTCGTCGAGGATCACGACGGTCGGCGTCGCCGCCCGACCATCCGGGGTCCGGTGCGACTCCATGATCGGCTTCCCCGCGTCGGGGAGCACGATCCGCATCTCGAGCGACGGCACGAGTTCCACGAGGCGAGCGATGTACGGGATGGTGTTCACCGAGTCACTGCAGCCGTCGATCGCACTCACAAGGATCCGCCAACGGCCCGGCAGCGCCTGCGCGACCGCGAGCATGTCGGCGGGCACGAGCGACGCCTCGGTGTTCTTGACCCACTGCGCCCGCCGCGCAACCGCGTCCGCGAGGAACTTCCGGTAGTCCACGCCGCTCGCGTAGAGTGCGTTGAGTGTAGAATCGGCCGCGTCGCGCGGTGCCCGCGACACGCCAGCGCGCGGCACATCATTGAGCGGCAAGCCCGGCTCGCACGACGGAAGGGGAGCGATCGCCGCGAGCGTCGCAACGACGAAGTGAATGAGCATCAGGACTCCAGAGGGCGTGAGGACCGGTGCAAGATGGCGCATCGCACGCCACCCTGTCCACGGTCCGACGTGCGGGTTAGTGTCCCGCATGCCCGCACTGCTCACCTGGGTCGTCGACGGCCTTACTGCCAATCACCTCGAGGTCGTGGCGGCGAGCTTCGGCGTGGTGAGCGTATGGCTGAGCACGCGCGAGCATATCGCGAGCTGGCCCACCGCGATCGTGAACGTCGCGCTCTACTTCGTCGTCTTCCAGCGCGCCAAGCTGTACGCCGACATGGGACTGCAGGTGGTCTACCTGGCCCTCTCGCTCTATGGCTGGTACGAATGGAAGTTCGGTGGTGTCGGCCGCACGGTCCTGCGTGTCGCTCGCACCAGCCGGCGCGAGGCGGCGACACTCGCGGCGCTTGCCATCGCCTTCGCTCTGGTGCTCGGCGCATACCTCGATCACTACACCGACGCCGCGCTCCCCTGGGTCGATTCCGCCGCCGTGGCCACCAGTCTCGCGGCGCAGTGGATGATGACCCGCAAGCTCCTGGAGAACTGGCTGGTCTGGATCGCGGTCGACGTGGTCTACGTGGCGATGTTCATCACCAAGGGCCTCTACGTGACCTCCGTGTTGTACGCGATCTTCCTCCTGCTCGCGGCGCAGGGGTTCTTCCAATGGCGACGCTCGTGGGCAGCACACGCATCGTCCTGACGGGACCCGAGTGCAGCGGCAAGACGACACTCGCCGCCGCCCTCTCGGACCACTTCGGCGTCCCTTGGGTGCCTGAGGCGGCACGGCGATTCGTCGAGACCTCGGTCGGTGCGCTCTCGGCGGCGACGGTCGAGCCGATCGCGCGACTGTCCATGCGACTCGAGGATGAGCTGTTGGTCAGCGCGCCTCCCCTGATCTTCCGAGACACGGACCTCGTGAGCACGGTCGTGTACGCGCATCACTACTACGGGCACTGTCCGCCGTGGATCGAGCGCGAGGCGCGCACTCGGCGCGCCGACCTCTATCTGCTCGGACGACCAGACCTGCCGTGGACGGCTGACGGCGTGCGCGATCGACCCACGCAGCGCGAGGCGATCTTCAGCGAGTTCGCGCGCAAGCTCACGGCGATCGAGGCACGCGTCGTCGAGCTGCACGGTGCGGGCGAGGCGCGCACCTTGCTGGCGGTGCGCGCGGTCACAGAACTACTGGACGAGCGAAGAGCGGCGGCGCTGACACGCGGCGCTGACACACCGCGCTGACAGGCTGACGTGTACGCGCCTCAGCGCGCCGGCCAGCCCGCCACCGCCGCGTCGAGCCGCTCCACGAATCCGGCGATCGTTCGTGCCGCCCGATAGTAGAACCCCGGCTGGATCCGCTCCGGATCGTCCGTCGGCTTGTGGTAGTCGGGGTGGTCCTCGACGCCGAAGTACACGAACGGGATCTTCGCCGCATTGAACGCGCCCTGATCCGACTGGTTGGTCCAGTCATCCTGCCCGCCGCCACTATCGTGGCCGAGCAGGAGCTTCACCGCGGCGATCGGCACGATGGACTCGAGCACCGGGCGCATCGCCGGCCATGGCGCCGCACCGGCGGCGTATAGCTCTCCCCGGTCGTTGCGCGAGACCATGTCGAGATTCACGTTCGCGACGATCGACGCAAGCGGGACGGCCGGAGCGTCCACGAAGGCGCGCGCACCCAGCAGCCCGATCTCCTCGGCATCCCAGAGCGCGAAGATGATGTTGTGCGCCGGCGGATGCGCCTTGAAGTGCGCCGCCATGGCGAGCACCGCCGCCGTGCCGGACGCGTTGTCGTCGGCGCCGTTGTAGACCTGACCGTTGCGCGTGCCCACGTGGTCATAGTGTGCGCTCACGACGATCGTCCGCGTGGGCGTGGTACGACCGCGGACGAGGCCGAGCACGTTCGCTCCGCGCGCCGAGTCCGCTCCGGCGCGGCGTGCTCGCACCCACTGGTGCACGAAACGCCCGTCGACCGGTTCGAGTCCGATCCGCCGGAACTCCGACTCGAGCCAAGCTCTGGCTCTCGCATTCTCGGGCGTCATCGCGGCGCGGCCGGCCATGGAGTCGTGCGCCAGTCTGAACACGTCGCCGATCAGCCGGGCCGAGTCGAGCACGGGGAGTGACGCGGGTGAAACGGGCGTCGCGCTCGGCGTCGCGCTAGGCGTCGCTGGCGAGGCGCAGGCGATCGAGAGAGCGACGATGCCGCCCACGACGCGCGACAACGCGTTGGCGGGCAACACAGGAGAACGCGACAAGGTGATCATGAGCGCAATCTGGACTGGGCGCGCCCGCGACTCAACCGTGAAGGTCCGCGAGAGTCACCGCGAGAGTCACACCGAGCTTCACCGCAGGCGTCACCAGCGAGCCGCACGCGGTAGAACCCTTCCTGTCGTACGCTCGCGCGATGGACTCAGGGGATCAGCCTGACCCGCAGTTGTGCGCGGTAACCCTTCGTCAGATCGCTCCCCGCGCCGGCACCTCCCTCGACGCCAAGTAGCTCAACCACGCGCCCAGTCGACGGCCCTGGTGTCGGGATCGGATCCGACCTCTGGTGTAGCCGTGTGATGACCTCGTCCCCCGCGGCAACCCGCACGGCGATGTCCACGGTGACTTCTCCCGCCCAGATACAGACCGCTTCAGGAGGACAACGCGAGTCACCCACGACGGCCGCGAACCGAACGATCGTCGAGCCGTCCGAACTCACGGCCTGCTTGCCTTGGGCGAGCCAGAACGGCTCACCGAGCGCGAAGGTCTGCTCGACGGCCGTCGGAGCGCCGCAGCGGGTGAACACGAAGCAGACAACGAGGAAGAGCGGGGCAAGGCGTCTCATGTTGCACGCCCTACCCCGCCCTTCCTTCCCTCGTCACCGAGGGTACCCATCAGTTCACCTCAACTGCTTACCAGGAAGTCACCGCTTCGAGCATGAAGCCCTTGAAGTTGCCGCCGCTACGGATGTCGCGGCGTCCGAAGCCGGCGTTGTCCTGATTCACGTACTCGGCCTTGAGAAGGAGGTTCGGGGTGAGGAACCAGCCGCCGCCGATCTGCATGCGGTCGACCTTCACGTCCGAGTTGTCCTGCAGGGTGAGGCCGGCACCTGTGATGCCGAGGTCGCCCGAGAAGCTGGCGAGGCGAGCACCGACGTAGAGCTTCTCCGCCTGACCGAGGCGATAGACCAGGTCCCACTGGGTGTGCGTGATCTCGCGCTCGGTCGTCTCCGCTGCCGACCGGCCCTTCGCGGTCTCGTAGAGGCCGAAGAACTCGAAGCCGCGGAACTTGACGAACGGGTTGATCATGGTGCCGGTCATTTCGTCGCTGAACCCGGGGTTGATCGCGCCCGAGGTGAACTGGGACGACTCACTCGCGCGGAAGTTCTCCAGCACGTAGTAGTAGCGCGAGCCGGCGCGGTCGCCGCTGTAGATCGTGTTGCTGATCGCACTCTTCTGCCCACGCCACGAACCGGTGAGGCGGACGCGGAGGTCGTCGGTGAGCTGGCGGTCGAAACCGATCTTGACCATATGGGCCGGGTCACGGTCGGCCGGCCGCGCGAGGTTACCGCGGATCTCGCCGTTCGTGATCGCGCCGACGACAAGGAAGCCATTGCGCTGGAAGACCGCTTCGGCGCCGACTTCGGTCGTGAACGCCTCGAGGATCGAGTTGCCGACGAACGGGTTGTACATCGCCTGCCCGTTGTCGGACCGGCGGAAATGCTGGTCGCCGTAGTTGACCTCGAAGTGACCGATCTTGACGGTCGTGTACTTCATGATGTTGTTGAAGAGCGTCGCGTTGAACGGCGACTCATCGATCTGGATGAAGCCGTCCTTGACCCACGTCTCGTTGTGGTGACGCGACGAGAGGTAGCTGGTCATCTGCACGCGGATGCCCGGGGCCAGCTGCGCGTTGAAGATCATGTTCGCGACGGCGTTGTTGAAACCCTTGCCGATCTCGATCAGGCGATTGCGATTGGAGGTCGCGGTGGAGCCGGCGGCACCCGGCGACGGGTTGACCGCGGCGACGAACACCGAGTCCGCGTCATTCGTGTGCGACAACCCCTGGAACTGCTGGGTGAAGGCTGCGCCGATCGTCATCTTGAACCCCTCGTACGTGGCTCCGGCCTTCTTGGGGGTCTCGAACATGTTGATGCCGCGGGCGTCATACGGCCGCGTGTACTGGATCACCATCGGCTGCGGATACTTCGCCTGCGCCGAGTCGATCACCTGTGCGCCGGCGGGCGCGGCCATCGCCAGGCCGGCGGCGAGCATGAGGACCTTACGTGTGCTGAGCATTGCGGTGTACCTCGGGGGAAGGAGACCGGACCAGAGTGCCGGTCAGGGTTGGAACAACAGTCAGTTCTGGAGCATGAGGTCGAAGTTCACAACGATCACGGGACCGACCTTCATCGCGCCCATCATCAGTTTGGGTGGTACCACCTGCCATTCGGTCATCGTGAGCGAGTATGTACCCACGACGTGGAGTGCGCCGGTGGCCGCCGCGGAGAACTCGGCTGGCATCGAGATCGGCTTCGTCACGCCGTTGATGGTGAGCGCACCCGTCAGCGTCCCCTTCACCGGGACCGCAGCGCTCAACTCGTAGCCGCTCATGGCGAAGACGATGTTCGGATTCGCCTCACCGTTGAGTGCCTTCATCATGTGGCCGTTCATCGTGCCGCTGGCGCAGTCGAGCTTCGCGGTCGGGAAAGTCAGCGTGACCGCCTTCACCGCCTTCTGGCCCTTGAGCACACCGGAGACGGCACCGGCGTCGGCCTCGACCACCGCATCGATCTGAGTCGCCTTGCACGACCACTTGCGCACGGTGGAGGTGCCGTCGAACCAGACACGGCTCTCGGCCGCCAACTTGAGGGGGTCGCTCAACGGGCGCCAAGCCCCGGCGACAGTGAGGCAGAGCAGGGCCGCTGTCAGACTGCGGACGCTTCTGCGCATGGTGGGTCTCTCCCCTCGTTGCGAGTCACTTCTTACCACTCCACGCGCCCAGTGCGCGTTTCGTGGGTTGAAGGTCGCGGTCGGGAATACCCGTATCAGTAGGGCGGTGCCGGAACTTTGGTCCGGCGCTTCAGGCTCACCCGGTAGGGGTTATCCCTACCTCAATTGCAGGGCAGCGCGCCGGGATACACTGGCGAGTGCGACCAACCCGTGAGCGTCAGGGTGGTGATGCCCAGAACGGGCATGCGGCTCTCGATCCGCACCGGCACGTGGCACTCGCCCTCGGCGAGGTGGATCCTGATCGTCCCGGTGCCCTTGTAGCGCTTGGGGTCGCGGACCTCCATCTCGACGATCCGGGTGCGGAAGATGCCGGCCGGCGTCTTCAACGTGTCTCGGCCCACGATCCGCACGATCGTCGGGTTGCGCCGCGCGTCGAAGTGCCGGTCCACACGGATCACGGTGTCGCGGTCGAGCGGGAGGGTACGGAGCAGGTAGAGGAACGAGAGTTCGTCGAGCGGGAGCTCACTGCCGAGCGCGCCACTGCCGCCGTCCGCGTCGGACCACCGGTGGTTGTCGCGATCGATCGTCACGTGCTCATCGCTGCGCGAGAGCACATGACGCTCCTGCTTCTCGAAGCGCAGGATCGCGAACCGCTGCGGGTCGAACCAGGACGACGTGCGGTCGGTCGCATGGATCGGCCCTTTGCCCGCCTCCATCTCGAAACGCATCCGCCAGGTCGGGACTCCCTGCTCGACCACGGGTCCTTCGATCCACATGCGACCCTTGCCGACGTCTCCGAGACGCGCGATCCGCACCTGATAGCTCAGCGCCTCGCCCACCGCGAAGGGGAGCGAGAGTTGCTGCGTTACCTGTTGCTGCGCGGCGAGTCGTGGCGCCGCGAGCGGCGCCACGCAGAGCAGCGTGCCGGAGAGGACGCCGAGGCGTATGCGACGGTTCACGGAGCAGGGTCAGTAGGCATCACGATTGTGTAAGCATAGGTGTCGTACACCGCCCGACCAGCAGGAACTCCCCCTGTCGCCAGTGAGGGATGTCCTCACCGGTCCAGCGCGGGGTCGGTCCCCCAAGCCGTGCGCGCAGCAGATACGAGAAGGGGCGGCCCGCACGGGCCGCCCATCTCCCATCTCCTCTCTGTCCCTATTGCACTGCGTTGATCATGTCGAAGATCGGCAGATACATCGCGACCACCATGCCGCCGACGACCACACCGAGGAACACGATCATCATCGGCTCCAATAGCGAGAGCAGGCCGCCCACGGCGGCATCCACTTCCTCGTCGTAGAAGTCGGCGATCTTCGAGAGCATCTCGTCGAGTCCGCCCGTCTGCTCACCGACGGCGATCATCGAGATCACCATCGGCGGGAAGACCTGGCTCTTGGCGAGCGGGGCGGAGATCGTGTCGCCGCCGGCGATCGAGGTGCGGGACGCGAGGATGGCGTCCGAGACCACGCGATTACCGGCGGTCTTGGCCGTGATCTCGAGCCCGTCGAGGATGCTCACGCCCGAGCTGATGAGCGTGCCGAGCGTGCGAGTGAAGCGCGACACGGCCGACTTGCGCAGTACGTCACCCAGCACCGGCGCCTTGAGCAGCATGCGGTCGATCGCGAGCTGTCCGTTGGACGTGGCGTAGTAGCCCTTGAGTCCGCGGAACCCGAAGAACCCGGCGGCGATGAGCGCCCACCAGTAGCCCTGCAGGAAGTTCGAGAGTCCGATGACGATCCGCGTCGGCAACGGGAGCGCGAGGCCGACCGCAGCGAACATGCTCTCGAACGTCGGGATCACGAACAGGAGCAGCACGGTGATCGCCGCGCCGGCCACGCCCATGATGACGCCGGGGTAGATCATCGCGCCCTTCACCTTCCGGACGAGGGCGTCGTTCTTCTCCATGAACGTCGCGAGACGCATCAGGATGGTGTCGAGGATACCACCGGCCTCGCCGGCGGCGACCATGTTGACGTAGAGCTCGGTGAACGCGTTCGGGTGCTTGGCGAGCGCGTCGGCGACGGTGTGTCCCGACTCGACGTCGAACACCACCTGACGCGTGACGTTCTGGAGGACCGGGTTCTCCGATTGCTTCGAGAGGATGTCGAGGGCCTGCACGAGCGGCAGACCCGAGTTGATCATCGTCGAGAACTGCCGGGTGAAGATCACGATGTCGCGCATCGAGATCGAGCCCTTGGTCTTGGAGCCGGACTTCGCGGCCTCCTCGACCTTGACGACGTTCATCCGCAGCTTCTTCAGCTGCGCGACGGCGTCGTCCTTGCTCGACGCCTCGATCGTTGCGCTCTTGAGGTCGCCTTGCGCGGTGCGGGCAGTGTACGTGAATGCGGTCATCTGGTCTCCTGGGGACTATGCGCTCAACGACGGCCGGCGCCACCCGGGGCGCCCTGCTTGAGGGCGCCGGTCGGGCCCTCATCTACATTGGTCTTGCCGATCATACGGAGGAACTCGTTCGGATCGCCTGACACTCGCAGGCACTCCTCCTCGGCGACTTCCTTGGCGACGTAGAGCTGGTACAGCGCGTCGTTCAAGGTCTGCATCCCGTACTTCTTGCCCGACTGCATCGACGAGTAGATCTGGTGGATCTTGTCGTCGCGGATGAGCGCACGGATCGCCGGCGTCACCACGAGGATCTCGGCGGCCATCACGCGCCCCTTGCCGGTGCGTCGCGGCAACAGGATCTGCGTGATGATCCCCTCGAGCACGAACGCGAGCTGGGCGCGCACCTGCGCCTGCTGATGGCTCGGGAAGACGTCGATGATGCGATTGATCGCTTCGGCGGCCGAGTTCGTGTGCAGGGTCGCGAACGCCAAGTGACCCGTCTCGGCGATCGTCAGGCCGGCGTGGATCGTCTCGTGGTCGCGCATCTCGCCCACCAGCACCACGTCGGGGTCCTCGCGCAGCGCGTACTTGAGGGCGTTGGAGAACGACTTGGTGTCGGTCCCCACCTCGCGCTGATTGACGATGCACCCCTGATGCTTGTGGATGAACTCGATCGGGTCCTCGACCGTGAGGATATGCCCCTTCCGTTCGCGGTTGATCTTGTCGATCATCGCCGCGAGCGTCGTCGACTTGCCCGATCCCGTCGGACCCGTGACGAGCACGAGTCCGCGCGGCTTCTCCGCCATCATCGCGATCACCGGCGGGAGCTTGAGGTCGGCGAACGTCTTGATGTTGAACGGGATCTGGCGCATCACGATCGAGACGCAGCCGCGCTGTTTGAAGCAGTTGCCGCGGAATCGCGCGAGGTTCTGGATGCCGAACGAGAAGTCGAGCTCGTCCTCCATCTCGAAGCGCTTCTTCTGATTCTCCGTCAACACCGAATACGCGAGCTGCAGCGTGTCCTTCGGCATGAGGACGACCTCCTGCCGGGACGTCTGGATCTCGCCGTCGATGCGCATCTTGGGGCGCTCGCCGGCGGTGATGTGGAGGTCCGAGGCTCCGCGCTCGATCATCTCCTCGAGGAGCACTCGGAGATTGAGGGGCTGCGGTACGGCGGCGGGTGTAGCGGGAGCGGTCATCGACTGGCCACGACAGAAGGATGGATGCGCATGCTCAGGCGCTCGTCTCGCGCACGACCTGCTCGAGCGTGGTGATGCCCTTCCAGACCTTCAGCAGTCCGTCCATCCGCAGCGTCAGCATGCCCCCGGCGACCGCCGCGTCCTTGATCTCGGCCGCGCCGACGTTCTGCAGGATCAGCTTGCGGAGCTCGGGCGTCATGAACATCACCTCGTACGCGCCCTGCCGGCCCTTCAGTCCCGAGCCGTTGCACACGTCGCAACCCTTCCCCTTGAAGAACGGCATGTCCATGATGCGCGTCTCGGCCGTGACGTTCTGCAGGTGCGGCAGGGCGTCC
>JANOWT010000257.1:0-14550 GCA_031418115.1 Gemmatimonadota bacterium | reverse complement strand
TGACATTGAACAGGGAGAGCGTCCGGCCGGCGGCGTTGGTCAGGATGCCGGGACCGTTCACGGTCGTGTTGGCGAGCGTGAGATCGAGCGCCGCGTTGGAGAAGTCGGTCGTGAAGGTGACGGTCGCCGACGCGAAGGCGAGCGTGCCGGTCCCGGTGAGCGCGCCGCCGTTGTTCGTGAATGCCGTGCTCGTGGTGGTGAACGCGCGGCCGGCGCCGATCGTGAGAGTGCCGGTGTTGGTCAGGCCGCCGCCGCTCTGGCTCAGGCCCAGATTGCCGCCGCTCACGTCGATCGTGCCGCTGTTCGTGTGGACGCCGCCGGTCCGGCCCCACGTCAGCGGTTGCGCGATCGTGAGGAGGCCCTGATTGTCGAGCGCGGCAGTGAGCGCACGCGTGCCGCCCAGGCTGACCAAGGACGTGATCGTCCCGCCGGGCGCGTTGATCAGCGTGCCGGCCGTCACCGCGAAGGTCGCGGGGTAGCCGGCGTCGGCGTTCGTGAGTTCGAGCGCGCCGAGGTTGGTGAAGCCGGTGGCGACCGTGAAGTTCACGAAGCCGGAGCTCCCGTCGCTCCGCGCGCGGAGGAGCGAGCTCGCGGTCGTCGTCAGCGGACCGTTGAGATTCACCGTCGCGTTGCCGACAAGTGTCCCTGAGTTAACGACGGCGGTCGCGATGTTGGAATTGAAGAGCGTCGCCGTCGCCGTATTCACCAGACTGCCAGGTCCAACTAGTGTCGCCCCACTCAACGAGAGCACTCCCGTCCCCTGCGTCCGCAACTGCCCCGCGATCGTGAGCGTCCGTGACGAGAGCGCGAGAGTCTGCGTCCCGCTGCTCCCGCCCACCGTGATGAACGTCCCGCTGAACGTCGTGTCGAGATTCACCGTGTAACTCCCGGCGAGGTCGATCACGACGCTGTCGATCGCATTCGGCACACGACCTAGGCTCCAATTCGACGGCGTGCTCCAGCTACCGCCTGCCGGATTGGTCCACGCGATCAACGCCGCCGACGTGTTGAACGGCGTGCTCGTCGCGCCGGTGAGCCCGCTTGCGCTCGCTATGAGCGTATAGCCGGCGCCGATCGCATTGACGGTCAATCCTGGGAATGTCGCGACGCCGGCAATGGCGTTCACCACGAGCGTTCCACCGAGCGTCGCTCCGCCGGGGTTCGAGCCGAACGCGACGGTCACGGCTCCGGTGAACGCAGTTGCCGTGTTCGTGAACGCATCGCGCGCGACCACTTGCACCGCCGGAGCAAGCGGCGTCGACGCCGCGGCACTAGGTGGCTGTACAGTGAAGGCGAGTGTGGTCGCGGCGGCCGCGGCCACCGCGAAGGCACTGCTCGTTGCCGCCGTGAGCGCCCCTGACGACGCGACCAGCGTGTAACCCGCCGCCGCACGATCGACACTGACGCCGCCGAACGTCGCAACGCCGGCGACGGCATTGGACGAGATCGTACCGGCAAGCGTTCCGGCGCCAGGATTCGCTCCGAACGCGAGCGTCACCGCGCCGGCGAATGTGGTCGCGACATTGTTCTGTGCATCGCGCGCCGTGACCGTCATCGCACCGAGTGATGCACCGGCCAGCGCGGAAGTCGGCCCGGTGGTGAACACCAGTTGAGTCGCGACCGTCGATGAAGCGGTCGCGCTGAACGTCAAGGGACTTCCAGCCAGACCCGCGACACTCGCGGTCAACGACTGTGATCCGGCCGCCGGGCCGAGCGTCCAAGTCGTCGACGCATCGCCATTCGCGTTGGTGAGCACACTGGTCGCGCCAACGCTGCCGCCGTTCGCGGCAGCGAATGTAACAGTCACGCCCGCGACGCCCGCGGCATCGCTCGCGGTCACGCGCACCACCACGGGCGTTGCGAGCGTGGTCCCGGCAGGACCACTCTGCCCGCCGCCCTGCGTGGCCGTCATCGCTGCTGCTGGGAGCGTGGTCGTGACTACCGCCGAGTCAGCAGGACCGGTGAGGAGCGATGCGATCACGGTCGCGCTGCCGCGACGTACGAACGTGGTCGCGTTGCCCACACGGGCGTTGGCGAACCTCACCAGGGTGCTGTCGGTGCTCGTGAACACGATCGGTGCGTTGAGCACCGCGCTCCCCTGTCCGTCGAAGGCCTGTGCCGTGAAGGAGAGGGGAGTCCCTCCCTGGGTCGTAGCGGCGGTCGGCAGGAGGTCGACCCGCGTGGCCTGCGCACCGGGACCTACATAGATGGGGCGGACGACGACTGCCGAGGGAGGCGCGCCGGCGCGGGCCGGCTCGACCAGCAGCGTGTCCGGTCCGCTACGGAAGACCGTGTCACCCGCTGCCGTGATGAATCGGAGCCGGATCGCCATCAGCTCTCCCTCGACCGGGGAGTTCGCGCTGAGGTCGACCGTGAGCGAGAGGGGCACCGAGTCGCGGTCGGCGGGGAAGTCGATCACGCGGTCGATCGCGACCGCCCCTCCGAGCCGCTCCAACGTGATGCGAACTCGCACGAATGCGACACCACTCGAGACCGCAGCGCCGCCAGGCGACGCTCGGAACTCCGGCTGGATCGCGAGCGCTCGGCTCTGTCGAACGCCTTGCGCCGGCCCCGTGACCTCACGACCGCAGCTGAGTGATGCGAGGAGCAGGCCGAGGGCGATCCCTGCGGTCGCAGTGCCGAATCGTGGTACCCTGCCGCGCGCGCGGATGAGCGTCATGACTCAAACGTGAGAGCAGAGACGAGAGGCCGCAAGCGGTCCTGTGACGGGGGTCACTCTCGCGGCGCCGCGTACCGCATCTTGTCGAGGATCAGCGCTGATCGACGCGTCGCCACCGCGCCGTTGGGCGACCACCGCACCGGACTCGGCAACACGGCCGCCAGCCGCGCTGCTTCCTCGCGCGTCAGCGACTTGGCGGACTTCATGAAATGCCGCCGCGCGGCCATCTCGACGCCGAACACTCCATCCCCCCACTCAGCCAAGTTCAGGTAGAGATCGAGGATCCGGTCCTTGGGCAGGCAGATCTCGAGCACCAGCGAGAGATACGCCTCGTACCCTTTGCGGAAGTACGATCGGCCTTCCCACAGGAAGATGTTCTTCGCGACCTGCTGCGTGATCGTCGACGCGCCGCGGAGCCGCCGGCCGCGCCGAGCGCGCTCGAGCGCGTTCTGGATCTCCTCGATGTCGAACCCGAAATGCAAGTAGAAGCGATCATCCTCTGACGCGAGCACGGCGCGCCGCAAGTGAGCCGAGATCTCGGCACGGCCGACGATGTCTCGCCGGGGATAGCGCGGCGTCTTGCCGGCGATCGTCCGCTGCACCGCGCGTCGCAGCATGACCATGGTCGTCGCGGGCTGCACGAAGTTGAGCGGGAGGATCAGTACGAACGGCCCCACCACGAGCACGGCGATCGCGACAAGCAGCCACCGACGGGCGCGGCGGGCGATCGCGGGAAGCATGGCGCGCAGGCGCGCGGCGCGGGAAGGGGAGGACATGGGGGTGCGGCAAGGTATCGCGGTCGGGGCGCGCCGGTTGCATGATTATCACCGTATGTGGATCCGCCGCCTCCTTCTGATCGCTGTATTCTCTGTGGCCGCCGGAGCGCTCGGTGCGCAGGGGGTTCGCGGAGTCGTGGTCACCGGTGACTCGGTGCCGGTGCGCGGGGCGGTAGTCTCGCTCCTCGACTCGCTCGGCGTCGCGGTCGTCTCGGGTCTCTCGGACGAGTTCGGTCGATTCGACCTGCGCGCACCGCGACGCGGCAACTGGCGCCTGCGCACCGAGGCGGTGGGATTCGCCCGGGTCACGTCGTTCGCGCTCACGCTGGCCGCTGCCGAGGTGCTCGAACGTCGGGTACAACTGACTGATGCGACGGCGGTCCTCCGTGGCGTCGAGGTCCGTGATCGGCTGCAATGCGGCAACACCTCGACAGAAGGCACGCAGGTCGCGCTCCTCTGGGACGAGGCGCGCAAATCGCTCGCCGCCGCAGCGCTGTCGGTCGAACGCGCTCCCGCGGTCGCGGTCGATCAGGACGAGATCGAGTACGATGCGAGTTTTCAACGCGTACGCTCCGCCTCTCGGATCACGACCACGGGGAGAGCGGATCGCGGCGCCCGCAGCGACGCACCGCGCGCGCTGCGGCAACTCGGCTACGCTCGGCGGATCGATACCACGGTCGTCTACTTCGCGCCTGACGCAGGCACTCTGCTCTCTGACGACTTCGCTGCGACGCACTGCTTCGGTGTCGTGGCCAACGACCCGACCTCGATCCGTCGCGTGGGGATCTCCTTCTCACCGGCTTCGACCACGCCGGGCAAGGTCGACATCGTCGGCACGCTCTGGCTCGACCGCGAGACGTACGCGCTCGATCGCGTGGAGTTCCGCTACGACCCGTTGCTCAGCGCCGAGTTCGCCGACAGCACCTTCGGCGGTCGCGTCCGTTTCGCGCGCCTCGCCACCGGACACGTCGTGATCGCTCACTGGGTGCTTCGCATGCCGATCATCGGCGATCCGGGTGAGGACCGTCTCGCGCGCTCGGGCCAGACCTCGCAGATGCTCATCCGTCCGGAGAGCCGTCGCGAAGTGGTCGGCATCCGGGTCTCACGTGGCGTGGTGCGCGCATTCGATGCGTCGCCGGAACCGCTTCCCATGGTGACCGCTTCGCCGCGCCGATTCGTAGGCGCTCCGTCGTGCATGAACGTCGCGCCCGTCGGGGGGAACGCCGGCGCGCTCGTGGGTGATGTGCGAGACCAGCGCGCTCGAGTGCAGGGCGGCGCACGCGTGCGCGCCAGCTGGCATCAACCGGTGATGACGGGCGGTCGGATGGTGTTCCGGGAACAGTGGGTCGAGGCGGGTGCCGACCCGTCGGGTCGCTACGCGCTCTGCGCGCTGCCCCGTGGCGTGCCACTCACCGTCTCGGCGCGCACCGCGTCGGCGAGTTCGCTACGGCCCCGCATCGTGCTGTCGCCGACCGGCGTGGCACCAGCGCTCGAGTTGACCCTCGCAACGGAGCGTCGCGCCGCGCCGGCAACGGCGACGGGCGTCGTCGAGGGCCGACTGCTCGCCGGTGCGGGACGACCAGTCGCCGGTGCGGAGATCCGAGTCTTCCCGGGCACCACGCGTCTGATCACCGACTCCCTGGGTGGCTTTCGCATCACCGACGCTGCCGCCGGCTCGCGCGAGTTCCTCGTGCGGCGACTCGGCTACGCGCCGCTCATGGTCGCGGTCGACGTCACGGCGGGCGACACCGCGAGCGTGGTCGTGTCGTTGGCCGCCGCGGCGCAGCAGCTTGCTCCAGTCACGATCGACGCGAGCGTCACGTCGCTCAGCCTCGGCGGATTCGAGCTTCGGCGCGCGCAGCGGACGGGCGGCGGTTCGTTCATCGGCTCAGCAGAGATCCGCGAGCGCGAGAACAGTTCGATCGAGGCGCTGTTGCGCAGCTTCAGCCGCGTGCGCGTGGAGCAGAGTGGTGCGACCGGCGAGACCCGTGTCTACGGACGCGGCGGCGACAACCCCCTCGACAGTGACCGTTGCACCATGAACGTCCTCGTCGACGGTGCGATGTTGCCCGACGACTCGCCGATCGGCGCGGTTCCTCCGTTGCGAGAGATCGCAGGGATCGAGATCTACCAGTCGATGGGAGCGATCCCGCCGCAGTTCAGCTTCGCGTGGCCCAAGTGCGGACTCATCATCATCTGGACGCGCGATGGCGCCGTACCCTGATCCCCGCCGGGCACGCCCTCAGCGCGTCATGCCGTAGACGAGATAGTTCGTCGCGAACTTGTACGCATCATTCGTGAAGTTCACCGGGTACCAGCCCTCGCCCGACCACTCCATGTAGTCGCCGATGTCGTTGTTGTAGTTCACCACGACCATCAGGCGCCGGGTGGGATCGTTGCCCTCGAAGATGCCCAGATACTCCGCCGGCCCCGCGCGTCCCTGTGGGTGCCGCAATCCGTCGAGCGTGCGAATGTCGAAGAACGAGTGAAAGACCGGATGCGCGATCGTGAGCGGAATGAGTCGCGCATCAGGGAGCACCAGACGCATCGACCGTTCGAAGTTCACCCACTGACTTCCATAGAAGTCGTCGACGATCAGGAACCCACCCTTGGCGAGCCAGGTGCGCAGTCCGGCAGCCTCTGAGCCGTTCGGCACCCAGTAGCCCGGCTCGGAGAGGTACGCGACGACGTACTTGGAGAGCTCGGGGTCGTCCATCGTGAGGATATTGCTGCCGCGCACATGCGGCTTGATGGTCGTGAGATCGTTGACCACCGTCATGAAGTTGCGCTCCATGGCCGGATAGTCGAACGCCCACCCACCACGTCCCGCGTTGGTGTACTGCAACCGCACGAACGTGAAGCGACCGTCGTAGGGAATGTTGGGTTCGACCGCGATGCGTCCCCACTGCGCGAACGCGAGCGGAGCGCTTGCGGCAGCGAGCACCGCCGCCGAGAGTATCGGCAGGAGAGCGAGCGCGGGACGCATCGACTAGCGGTGCGACAGCCAGGAGCGCGGCACCTCTCGCCAAGCGCCGGCACCCACGCGCACGCGCAGTCGCAGCTCTGCGCCACCACCCGCCTGGAAGTAGCGGACGGCGAACGCGTGCGGCCCCGCTCGCAGCGCGACCATGCCGAGTCGCTCGAGCGTTCCATGCAGCCCGTCATTGTCCACGACCACCTGATCCCCGATCGAGAGCGAGCTGCCGTCGTCGGAGCTCAGCGAGAACTCGTACATGCCGTCCTCCGGCACCTCGATGAACCCCCGGAACAACAGTGCGTAGCGTTCGGCCGGCGCGTCGCTCCAGCGCTCGACCGCGCCGGTCAGGTCGGAGCCCTGCGGCGAGAGCGTGTCGAGGCCGACGGTCGTCCGCGCCGACGTCTCGAAGTACGAGCGTCGTAGTCCGAGCTCCAGAACCGCCGGATCCACCGCGTCGCGTTCGCGATACGTGGTACGCCGGAACGTCGCGCCGCGCAGCGGGGTCGTGCGACCCTCGGCGGTGAATGCGCGCGCCGTGACACGTACGCCATCGAAGGTCGTCGTCACGTCGATCGGGCGAGAGTATAGCGCACTCTGCGCCGTCGGATCGGAACCGTCGAGCGTGTAGCGGATCTCGGCGCCGGCGATCCCGGTCGCGAGCGGAACGCGCACGCGCGGCTCGAGAGTGATCACGTCGCGGTCGAGGCCGGTGACATGCGGCAAGCGGTAGTTCACGCGCAGACGGTCGAGCACACGCAGTGCATTGGGAAGTCGGCGCTCGAAGCTCGCCCAGTCACGTGCCGACTTCGGCGACCAGGTCACCTCGGCGAGCGCGAGCGCCCGCGGGTACGCCATGTACTCCACGGCCGCCGGCGTCTTGAGATACTCGGTCCAGAGATTCCCCTGCGCGCCAAGGATACGCGTCACTTCGAACACCGTCAGCGCCTCAGGGACCGGTTCGTACGCGTACACCTGCTCGAGCGTGAGCAGTCCGCCGATGGCGAGCGGCTCGAATCGTGCGTCGGCTTGGTAGTAATCGAAGTAGAGTGCGGAGTTCGGTGTCATGATCACGTCGCGCCCCTGCCGCGCGGCGTCGACACCTCCACTGATGCCGCGCCAACTCATCACCGTCGCGCCGGGTGCGAGTCCGCCTTCGAGGATCTCGTCCCATCCCACGAGCCGGCGACCGCGTGCCGCGAGCCAAGTGTCGATGCGTCGGATGAACCAGCTCTGCAACTCATGCTCGTCCTTGAGCCGCTCGCGCGTGATGATCTCCTGCGCAAGCGGGCTCGCCTTCCAACGGACCTTCGGTGCCTCGTCCCCGCCGATGTGGATCATCCGCGAGGGGAAGAGTGCGAGCACCTCGGTCAGCACGTCCTGCAGGAACTCGAACGTCCGCTCGCTCGGGCAGAGGATGTCGTCGGAGACGCCCCAGATGGTGAGGACCTCGAACGGCCCGGGTGTGCAGGCGAGCTCGGGGTAGGCGGTGATGGCTGCGAGTGCGTGCCCCGGCATCTCGATCTCGGGGATCACGGTCACGTTGCGGGCTGCGGCATACGCGACGACCTCGCGCACCTCGTCCTGCGTGTAGAAGCCGCAGTGCGGCGTTCCGTCGCCGACATAGGGCGCGAAGTTCTTCGCGACCATCGTCTCCTTGCGGCAGCTGCCGATCTCCGTGAGGCGCGGATACTTCTTGATCTCGATCCGCCACCCCTGGTCCTCAGTGAGGTGCCAGTGGAAGGTGTTGAGCTTGTAGAGCGCCATGAGGTCGATGTAGCGCTTGACGAACGCGACCGGCTGGAAGTGGCGCCCCACGTCGAGATGCAGGCCGCGATACGCGAAGCGCGGCGCGTCGGTGATGGTCACCGACCCGATGCTCGGCGCGGGTGCGCCGCTCGCCCGTGCGGCGTCGATCAACTGTTGCAGCGTGAGCAGCGCGTAGAACCGGCCCGCCGCACGCGGCGCGGTGATCGTCACCGCGGCGGGCGCGACCGTGAGCGTGTAACTCTCCAGCCCGCGCGTGGAGTCTCCCGGCACGATCCTGATCCGGATGTCGGCGGCGCCGAGCTCGGCGTCGCTGGCGAAGGCGACGTCGGGTTGCAGCGCGGCGGGGATCGTCCACGCGCCTTGGAACGGCACGGCGCTCGCCGGCGCGGGGATCACCGGGAGGTCCGTGCGGCGTACTGCGCTCTGCGCCGCGAGCGCGACCGGCAGCGTGAGCAGGAGCGATAGGCCGAGCCGTGTGGTAGGAGCGAGTGTCATCGGGTCTCCGCAGCGTAGCGCGCGTTGTGCTGCCATACGGCGCGGGCGAGGTGTTTGTCGGCGAGGAACTGCAGCGGAACGCTCACGCCCACGCTCGCCGCTCCTGCGATCATGAGGTTGGCCGAGGTCCGGTCGAGGTCGTTGGCTGCGGCGCTCACCGCACCGGTCGCGAGGAGCGCGAGCCCCACGTCGGTGAAGAGCGCGCCCCATCGACGCGTTCGCACCGCGGAGCGCGCGGCCTCGCGGCCTTCACCATCGAACGCGCTGGAGATGTCGCGGGTCCAGAGGAATCCGAGCGTCGCGACCTGAGTCTCTTCCGCGCCGCGTACCACGCGCAGGCCGTGCAACGCGGCGATGATGTTGTAGGCGCACTGGCGGTAGTCGCACCGGGCTGGGAGACGCGGCGCGTCGACGCGTTGCGCCCCGGCGGTGAGCGGGAGCGCGAGCAACAGCGCGGTGAACAGGACGGGGACTCGCATAACCGAAACCTACACGCTGCCGAGCGGTGCGACCGCGATTCAAAACCGTCGAGGCACAGGGCGACGGAGAGCCGCACACGACGCGTGGTCACGCGTCCATCTTACGCCGCCTCCGCCCACCCCACCAGCGCACCATCACCACGACCACGAGCCCGACCGGTACGAGCACGCCCAATGACGAGATCGCCCAGGCCACGAGCCCGACGAAGTTGCGCCAAGCCTGTACGAACGCTTCGCCGATCACGCTGCGCCCGGGCGTCTCGCCCACGATCGGTGCCTTCTCGCTCACGGTGACCGAGATCGTGCTCGTCTCCACGCGTGCGCCGAGAAAGCGCAGTCGTCCCTGATAGCGCTCGATCTCCTCGCGCACGCGCGCGAGTTCACGCTCCACCGCGAGCACGTCCTCGAGCTTCCCCGTGCGGGTCGCGAGCAAGTCGACCAATCGCTTCTCGAGTCGCTCGGCGTTCCTCACCCGCGCGCTCACGTCGGTGAACTCCTCACCCACATCCTCGGCGGTGACCGAGCTCTGCTGCACCTGCCCGACCGGAGCGAGGCCGCCCATGGCGTCGTCGAAGCGGGCCGACGGGATCCGGAGCTCGAGCGTAGCGCTGCGTACCGCGTAGTCGCCGGCGGTGATGCTCACGTTGCCCACGCTCCCGCCGAGCGACGAGGCGAGTCGTCGGAGCGTCGCCATGGCCGTCTCGATCGAGTCGACGCGGATCATGACGTCGCCACGGCGGATGAGCATCGCGGTCGCCTGATTGCCACCCTGCATCTTGGGCGGCGCCGGCATCGCATCGCGCGCGCCCATCGCCAGGCCTCGCGAGAGCATCGCTTCAGGCGCGGCCATGTTGGACACGGCTCCAGCTTCGACCTCGACGCTCGCCTTGGCGGTCGCTTCGGTGGCCGCTTCGGTGGCCGCGTCGGCGCAGGCGACGGCCATCGCGAGGAGCACTCCGGCCAGCGGGACGAGTCGGTGCAGGGGGGCGCGGGGCAGAGCGAGCATCACGATCTCCGGTCGGGGTCGCCCGCGTGCGGCCGGTCGGCGCGCGGCGGGGCTGTCTCACCTATGGACGCTGGTCGCGCCCGGACTTGCACATCGACTGCCACGCGCCCGTGCGCGGGTGGGAGTCCCTAGGGGAAAGTCGTACACCATATGCGCGTATACGCTTATGGATGAACGCCGGATCGGGCCCGAACTTCAGTGCAGTTCCCATGCAGTCTACGTCACGACCACGGAGTACTCCATGCGTCACCTCGTCATCCTCGGCGCCGGCACCGCGGGCACCATCATGGCCAACCGGCTGGCCCGGTCGCTCCGGCGCGACATCGCCGCCGGCACCACACGGATCACCATCGTCGACCAAGACGCGGTGCACGTCTACCAACCGGCGCTGCTCTTCATCCCGTTCGGCACCTACACCGTCGATCAGGCCGTGCGCGGTAGAGTGGCGCAACTGCCAAAGTCCGTCCGGTACATACAGACGGCGATCGAGCGGCTCGACCCCGCGACCGACACGGTCACGCTCGCGAACGGTGAGGTGCTCTCGTACGACATCTGCATCATCGCGACCGGTTCCCACATCGCGCCCGAGGAGCTCGACGGGTTGACCGGCCCCGGCTGGGGCGAGCGGATGTTCGAGTTCTACACGCTCGAGGGAGCGGTGCGGCTCGCGAAGGCGATGCGCGAGTTCAAGGGCGGTCGGATCGTCATCAACGTGGTCGAGATGCCGATCAAGTGCCCGGTGGCGCCGCTGGAGTTCGCGTTCCTCGCTGACGCATTCTTCACCGAGCGCGGACTGCGCGACAAGGTGACGATCACCTATGCGACGCCGCTCGACGGCGCCTTCACCAAGCCCGCCTGCTCGAAGTCGCTCGCCTACCTCCTCGAGGGCAAGGCGATCGGTCTCGAGACCGAGTTCAACGCCGGACATGTGGACGGCCCCGCCGGCGCACTCGTCTCATGGGACGAGCGGACGCTCCCCTTCGACCTGCTGGTGAGCATCCCGACGCACAAGGGCGCCGACTTCATCGCGCGCACGCCGGGCCTCGGCAATGAGATGCAGTTCGTGCTCACCGATCCGCGCACGCTACAGGCCAAGGTCAAGCCGAACATCTTCGTGATCGGCGACGCGACCGATGTGCCCGCGTCGAAGGCGGGGTCGGTCGCGCACTTCGAGGCGGAGGTGCTGATCGAGAACATCCTGCGCTTCCTGGCCGGCAAGCCGCTGGAGCCCGGTTTTGACGGTCATGCGAACTGCTTCATCGAGACGGGGCACAACAAGGCGCTGCTGATCGACTTCAACTATGAGACCGAACCGCTCCCCGGGAACTTCCCGTTCGCCTGGGGACCGATGCCGCTCCTCAAGGAGAGTCGACTCAATCATCTCGGCAAGCTCGCGTTCCGTCATGTGTACTGGAATGCGCTCCTGCCGGGCTACGACTTCCCGGGGATCCCCGCGCAGATGACACGCGCCGGCAAGCGGTTCCCGGTCGCTGCCACCACCCCCTGAGCCGACATCACAGCACACAAAGGAGACCACCATGCCCGCACTCACCGCCGTCGCCCGCACCGCCGAGGGATTCCTCGAGCGCGCTGCCGATTGGGACCGTGACCTTGCACGTGAACTGGCCACCGAGGCCGGCGTTGGTCCGCTCACCGATCGCCACTGGCTCGTGCTCGACTACATGCGCAACACCTTCTTGGCGAAGGGTGACGGACCGACCATCCGCACGCTCGGCAAGGAGTCGGGTGTGGAGATCAAGGAGCTCTATCAGCTCTTCCCCAAAGGCCCCGCAAAGCTCGCCGCGAAGATCGCTGGGATTCCCAAGCCGCATGGCTGCATCTGACTCGCCCCTGACCTTGACCACGAGAGAACACCATGACAACGCTCACGAAGAACACCGGCGCTCCGGGCGCGACCGTCGCCAACGAAGCGATCACGAAGGTCTCGATCATCGTCTCCAAGGGTTCGCTCGAGGGCATCTACCCCGCGCTGATCCTCGCCAACGGCGCGCGCATGGAGGGGATCGAAGCCAATGTCTTCTTCACCTTCTTCGGCATGGACGCGATCAACAAGGCGCGCCATGAGCACATCAAGGTCGCGACGGTCGGCAATCCCGGCCTGCACCTCGCCACCTGGCTGGGCGGCTTTCCGGGCATGTCCGCGATCGTGACCGCGCAGATGGCCAAGTCGATGGAGAAGCTCGACATCCCACCGATCCCGGAGTTCATCCAGATGATCGCCGATTCGGGCGCCAAGCTCTACGCCTGCAAGGCGACGGTCGACATGTTCGACCTCAAGCGTGAGGACTTCATCGACACGATCGAAGGGATCATCACGGTCGGTGACTTCTACCAGATGGCCGGGGGCGGTCAGATCATCTTCACCTGAGTGCGGCGGGTGGGCGGCAGTCTGCTGGCGGAGTCGGGCCGAGTGGGTCTAGGTTCCACGTGCGTCTCACATCGTGTCCGACTCCCTCCCGGAGGCAGTATGCGTTCCGCCCGTCACCTGCTCGTGGCCGTCGCCGCCGCGACACTCGTGATCCCCACGGCCGCGCGGGCCCAGTCCGATCGCGCCCTCGACGTCACCGAAGCGATCATCGACCGCTTCTTCACGGCACACGCCAAGGAGAAGTCCGAGAGCGAGGCGATGACGCCCCAGGTCTCCGACGCCGAGGCCAAGATCGCGAAGTTCGAGCAGTGCAAACGCGATTTCGAGGCCGCGGGATCGGCCTCGGGCAGTCGATTGGGCGGACTCGCCGCGCGGATCGCGATCAAGGCCAAGTGCGGTGCCTCCGACTCCGAGGGGATGCGCAAGGAGCGTCAGCGCCTCATGAGCGGTCCCGAGACGGCGGCCGCTGCCGCGGGCGGTTTCGCGCTCCCTGAGTACCGGACGCTCCGCGATCGGATCCGCGGCTGGCTCTCGGGCGATGGCTCCGGCTTCACGACCGCCGGTCTCGGCGTGCTCCGCGCGCGCGAGTCGCAGTTACGCAGCGCGCTCGGC
Source organism: Gemmatimonadota bacterium (assembly GCA_031418115.1). Lineage (GTDB taxonomy): Bacteria > Gemmatimonadota > Gemmatimonadetes > Gemmatimonadales > Gemmatimonadaceae > Pseudogemmatithrix. The sequence goes on along the minus strand of JANOWT010000257.1, from coordinate 1,369 downwards.
GTGAGTGCGGCAGTGGCCGGCGGCGGTGGCGGTGGCGGCGGCGGACGCGGCATGCGCGGTCCCGCCGTGTGGGGGACGGACTTCGCCTGGCTGTGGATCTCGCAGCTCTTCGCCGTGCAGTACCTCTCGGGCGCGACGATGTTCGAGAAGGATTACGCCCCCGGCGACTGGACCAAGTGGCGCATCACCACCGACGAGGATGGCGACGTGCAGGAGACCGAGCGCGCGTTCATCGGCCGGCCGACGGACGGCGGCGAATGGTGGCGCATGCGCACGATCACCAAACAGGACGACGGCGCCGACACTGTAACGCTCGAGGCGCTCTTCAAGCCCGAGACCGGCAACGAGTACCTGCAGCGTCTCGTGCGGATGCGCGCCAAGCTGCCGGGGAATCCCGAGGCGCAGGAGATGATCGTGCCCGAGCAGTGGACGACCTGGAACATGATGGGTGCGTTCACCGGGAGGCCGACACCGGAGTCGATCGAGGGCGCGACCGTTGGGACCGAGTCGGTCACCACGCCAGCGGGGACCTTCAGCGCCAAGCATGTGCGGTTCGGTCAGGGCGGAGGGACGCTCGACTGGTGGCTGAGCGACGCCACTACCGGTGGATGGATCAAGTTCAGCGCGCTCGACAACGATCGAAAGCCGCGCTACACCATGGAGCTGATCGGGAAGGGCACGGGAGCCAAGAGTGAGCTGGGTGTCGTGATGCGGTAGGGCGTGCGCGCACCGCCACGGTCGCGTGCGCGCGTACTGCTATAGTTGCGAGGCGAAGCGGCCGACACTGGAACGGGTACGAGCGCGCCACCCCCGCCCGGTGGTGTGCGACGCTCGTTTTCCTGGACGCCCCGCTTCGTGACCGCCCGCGTTCCCTACCGTTCCGCGCTCCTCCCCTGGGGCGACGCTGAGGGCTTTCGTCGCTCCGACGCCGCGGTTGTCGCGGTGGTGGCGGCGTACGCGCTGCTAGTCGTCGCGGGCGCGCGCAGCTGGGACGCGCGGGTGGCGCTGGACGATGTGATCTACGCGCTCATCACCGTCGCGACGATCGGGCAGACGGCGCGGGTGGCCTTCCGCACAGCGCCGGGCGCGAATCGCATCGGGTGGGCGCTCCTCCTGATCAACCTGCTGCTGCGGTTCGGCGCTGGCTTCGCGTGGGGACGCTGGGCCGGTACCGGCATCGGTGGTGCCGACCCGGGGTGGCTCGCGGTCGCGAGCGTGTCGTACCTCGTGGCGCTCGTTCCGGCGCTGTTGGTCTTCCCGAGCGCGCGGTGGCGCGGGCGTGATGCGCTGCGTGCGAGGATCGACGCGGCCACGGTGTTGCTCGGGACTCTGCTCGTGGTCTGGTTCCTCGCGATCGGCCCCCTGCTCC
>JANOWT010000256.1:0-1640 GCA_031418115.1 Gemmatimonadota bacterium | reverse complement strand
CGTCCAGACCGAGCGCTACAATCTCGGCGCCGGCACGTTGCTCGACCTGATCACCTCGCAGTCCACGCTCATCACGGCCCGGCAGGCGCTCATTCAGGCGCGCCTCGACGCCCGCACCGCCAAGGCACAGATCGAAGCCCTGATCGGTCGGGACCTATGACATGCGCCCGCCGCCGGCGTCCAACTCGCAGTTCTGACCACACGCACCCCACCGGAGTTCCTGCCGTGATCCGCAAGTCCCTTTCGCTCCTCGTCGTCGCCGGCCTCGCCATCGGCTGCGCCGGCAAGAAGGAGCAGACGCTCACCATCAAGACCGCGCCCGTCGAGCGCCGCACGATCATCGTGCAGGCCGAGGCCACCGGCGTGATCGAGCCGATCAACGTCGTCGAGGTCAAGTCGCGCTCCTCCGGTCAGGTGACCGAGATGCCCGTCGAGACCGGCACGCTCGTGCGCCCGGGCGACCTCATCGTTCAGCTCGACACGCGCGATGTGCAGAACGGATTCAACCAGTCGCGCGCCGACCTCGACGCCGCCGAGAAGAAGCTCCAGGTCTCCGAGATCCAGAAGAAGCGCTCCGACGACCTCTTCGCCGCCAAGATCATCACCGCGCAGGAGAACGAGACCGCACAACTCGACTACGCCAACGCCGCCTCGGCGATCGTCCGCGCGCGCGCCTCGCTCGACCTCGCGCAGCAGCGGCTCGACGACGCCCGCGTGACCGCGCCCGTCATGGGCACGATCATCGAGAAGCCGGTCGCCCTCGGCCAGGTCATCCAGTCGGGCACGAGCACGGCCGGCGGCGGCACGACCATCGTGAAGATGGCCGACCTCACCAAGGTCCGTGCCCGCGCGCTCGTGAATGAGACCGACATCGGTCAGGTGCGTCCCGGCTTCGAGGCGACGGTCACGGTCGACGCCTTCCCTGATCGTCAGTTCCGCGGCACGGTCGAGAAGATCGAACCGCAGGCCGTTGTGCAGCAGAACGTCACGATGTTCCCCGTCCTCGTCTCGCTCGACAATCGCGAAGGCCTCCTCATGCCGGGCATGAACGGCGAGGTCGCGATCGTCGCCGAGCGTCGCGAGAACGTACTGGCGGTCCCGAATGAGTCGATCCGCTCGGTGCGTGAGGCGGCGCAGGCTGCTGCGCTCCTCGGACTCGACGCCGACAGTGTGCAGGCGCAGATCCGCGCCTCCATGGGTGGCGGCTTCGGTGGCGGCATGGGCCGCGCGCCGGGAACGCCGCCTGCGAACAACACCATGGGCGCGACCGGTGGCCGGCCGCGGCAGGTCCCGGTCTCGACGCCGGGCTTCGTCGACCTCTTGCAGGGCGGCGCACAGCAGGGCGGCGCGCGTCAGGCCGGCGGCTTCGGCGGGCAGCTCCCCGACGTGACCGACGCGCAGTGCAAGGCGATCACCGCGGCACGCACGGCCAAGCCGGCAGCGGCCAAGAAGGTCGATGACCTCTCGGCGAAGATGCGCGACCCCAACGCCGACCGTCAGACGCTCATGACCGATCTCCGAGCTGCCTACACGGAGCTCGGTGTCGACATGCAGATCGTACGCGCCTGCAGGGCGCGTGAGGGGAACGGTGCCGCGACGGGAGCCGCAGCGGGTGCTGCCGCGCCGACCGGCGCACGTCC
>JANOWT010000255.1:0-3208 GCA_031418115.1 Gemmatimonadota bacterium | reverse complement strand
GTGCCCTCGAGTGGGATGAAGGGGCAGACGTCGGTCGCACCGATCCGGGGATGCTCGCCGGTGTGGTGATTCAGGTCGATCAGCTCGGCGGCCTTTGAGATCCCGGCAAAGGCGGCGTTGGCCGCGCTGGCGACTGGCGCGACGAAGGTGACGACGGTTCGGTTGTGGCTCGGGTCGCTCGAGACGTCGAGGATGACGGTGCCCTCGACGGCGGCGATGGCGTCACGGATGGCGGCGATGACCTCGGGACGACGGCCTTCGGAGAAGTTCGGGACGCATTCGACGAGGGACATGTGCGCAGGTCGGTTTGGAGGAATGAGGGCATCTGGCGGGTTCCGCCGTCTTGGCAGGTAGAATCTATCGGATTCTCACGCACCCCTAAAGTTGACGGCAGTTGGACCGACGTTGGATACATGACCAGATCACCCCTGTTCCTCAGCACCGCCGGTGCGGCCCTGCTCCTCGGGCTGCTGCCGAGGACGATCCCCGCCCAAGAATGCGCCGTCCCCGCGACTATCGCGGCGGACCGTCCCGGCAACATCACGCTTCCGCTCGTTCTATCGGCGGGACACGTGCAGGTCGAAGTGGGCGGGTCGCGAACGACCGTCGGCGAGGTACACGCGACGACGGTTGGCTCTTCGCTCGTCCGGGTCGGGCTCAGTTGCGCAGTGGAGCTACGAATCGCCACCGGCGGGTGGGCATCGCTCAGTGGCACGGGAACGACGTCGAGCAGCGTCGCCGATTTTTGGGTGGGGACGAAGGTCCGTCTGCGGCGCGGCAGCGGCGCGACTCCTCATCTCGCCCTGATGACCGGATCACTCGTGCCCTCGCGCACGGTGGTCTCGCACCAGCGCTTTGAACCCGAACTCGACCTCATCGCAATGTGGGATCTCCCGCGCGGACAGGGCCTGGTGGCGTTCACCGGGTTGGCCCGTCGCTGGGACGCGGGCCGGTTCGTGGGTGAGCGCATGAGCGCGGCCTCGTGGACGTTCCCCGTGGGCCCACTGGCGAGCTTCGCGGAGTACTCCGAGTTCGCGCGCCCCGGCGCGGTGAGTCGGTTCGTCGCGACCGGTCTGCAGTTCTTTCCGCGAGCGACGGTCCAGCTGGACGCTTCAGTGATCATCCCCGTGCCCCGAGCCGGATCCGACGCTTCGTTCGGTCTTGGCTTCTCACGTCGCACTCAGATAGGAACCCGCCCCCATGCTCCGTGAAATGAAGATCGGGTCGCGCGTCATCGCCGGCTTCGGCGTGGTCGTCGCACTCATCGCCGTGATGGCGGTCGTGGTTGTGGTGTCGATGGCGCGCATCAACGCCGGGGCCGAGACGATCTTCGCGGATCGGGTGGTGCCGCTCCAGCAACTGAAGATCGTCGCCGATGCGTACGCCGTCGCGATTGTCGACAATAACCACAAGGTCCGCGCCGGTTCGGTGAGCTTCGCCGACGGGGCCGCGACGATCCGTCGTGCCCGCGCCTTGATCGACAGCAGCTGGAGGGCATACACCGCCACGCGCCTGACCGCGGAAGAAAAGGCGCTTGTGGCCCAGACCGAGCGCAACACACGGTCTGCTGACGTGGCGATCGAGCGTCTGTTGGGTCTCCTCGCCGCGCAGGATACCGCTGGGGTCGTGGTCTTCGCGGAGCGGGAACTGTATCCGGCGATCGACCCGGTGTCGGAGAGTGTGACGGCGCTGATCGACCTCCAGGTTCGCGTTGCCGGTACCGACTATTCCGCCGGAGCGTCCACCTACGCGAAGGTCCGCGGGCTCGTAATCGCGTTGACCGTCGTGATCGTGCTGTTCTCGATCTGGGTCGGAGTCTGGACCGCCCGGTATCTGTCGTCGGGCGTGGCAAGGATCCTCGGTGCACTTCAGGATCTCGATCGGCGCCAGATCTCGGCAGTGCACGCCGGCGCGTCGTCGATCGCAGCCGGCGAGCTCGGTACCGCGGTGGCAGTGACGCATGCCGCGCTCACAGTCGACAGCAAGGACGAACTCGGGGAGATCGGCTACGCGCTCAACGGCGTGATGATGGCCGTGGCCGGAACGGCCGAGGCTACGGAGCGGTCCCGCACGACGCTACGCAGACTGATCGACGAAGCCTCGGCGCTGGTCAGGTCGGCGCGCGACGGCAAGCTCGCGCACCGGACGGATGTCTCGCTGTTCGCGGGCGCGTATCGCGAGCTGGCGCAAGGGTTGAACGACACGCTCGAAGCCGTGTCGGTACCACTACATGCCGCGTCGGACACGTTGCAGGCGGTAGCCGCGCGCGATCTCACCGTCCGCCTCGATCGAAACGATCCGGGGGACTTCCAGCTGCTGCGTGAGGCGCTGAACGGCGCGGTGCAGCAGCTAGCCAACGCCCTCGGCGAGGTGTCCGACGGGACGGCGCAGGTCTCGAGCGCCGCCGCCCAGGTGGCCGAAGGGAGCCAGTCCTTGGCCGAGGGCAACAGCACACAGGCGGGTGCGTTGGCGGAGATATCCGGCCGTCTCCAGGCACTCGATGCCCGTACGCACGAGAACGAGGCGCACGCGGCACGAGCGCGGACGTCCATGGAAGAGACCAAGCGCGGGACTTTGCAGGGTGTTGAGCGGATGGGCGAACTCTCGACGGCGATCAACGACATGCGGCGATCGGCCGAGTCGACGGGCCGGATCCTCAAGACGATCGAGGAGATCGCGTTCCAGACGAACCTCCTCGCGCTGAACGCAGCAGTCGAGGCGGCTCGGGCGGGAGACGCCGGGCGAGGGTTCGCGGTCGTCGCCGAGGAAGTGCGATCACTGGCACTCCGTAGTGCTGACTCAGCTCGCCAGACCGCGTCACTGATCGAGAGTTCACTCGAGAGCTCCGCGCGCGGCGTGTCGCTCAACGAAGCGGCGCGAGCACAGCTCGCGACGATCAATGGACAGGTGGAGGTGGTCGCGTCCGCGATCGCGGAGATCGCGGCCGCGTCGGCGGAGCAAACCACGGGCGTGAAGGCGATCGTCTCCGCGATCGACCGCGTGAGTGGCGTGACGCAGTCGACGGCGGCGCATGCTGAGGAGTCCGCGGCGGCCGCCGAGGAGCTCTCGGGTCAGGCGACGATGATGCTCGACCTCGTCCAACGCTTCAAGCTCAGCCCGTCCGACGGAGCGCACGTGGATAAGACCACGACATTGATGCTCCGCCATGGGCTTCCGCGGCCGGCCGCGCGCCACGTCAACCAACCAG
>JANOWT010000254.1:0-20684 GCA_031418115.1 Gemmatimonadota bacterium | reverse complement strand
GTATGACCCGTTCCACCGCAGCGTTCCGCCTCGCCCTCGCTTTCGCGAGTGCCACCAGCTCCCTCGCTCTCGCGACCACGGTCGGAGCGCAGGAGCCGACCGTTCGAGCGGAATCAGTGCAGGACGAGCAGCTCTACACCGTCGAGGAGCTCGACAACCTCCTCGCGCCGGTCGCGCTCTATCCGGACCCGATCCTCGCACAGTTGCTCATCGCCGCGACGTATCCGGAACAGGTGCAGTTGGCCGCGCGCTATGTCGCGACCTACGGCACCGACGGGATCGACGATCAGGCGTGGGACGTGAGCGTGAAGTCGATCGCACGCTATGCGCCCGTGCTCAACATGCTCGCCGAACGTCCCAACTGGGCGACGGCGGTCGGCCGCGCGTACGCCCTGCAGCCGGGCGACGTCATGGCGAGCGTGCAGAGCCTGCGTCAGATGGCACGCCAGCAGGGGAACCTCGTCTCCACCTCGGAGCAGCGGGTGGAGGTCGAGCGCGACGCGATCCGCATCGTGCCGGCGCAACCGACCGTGATCTACGTGCCGGTCTATGATCCCCAGGTCATCTACTATCGCCCGGTGGACTACTTCCACGTGCGCACGCCGTACTGGTCGTTCGGCATCGGATACCCGATCGGCGGCTGGCTCGGCTACGATCTCAACTGGTCGACGCGCGTCGTCTACTACCACGGTTGGAACAGCTATGGTGGCCGGCACAGCTGGTTCGACGTCTCACGTCCGTACATCTCGTTCAGCAGCATCTATTACAGTCCGCGGCGCACGGTGGTCGTGATCAACCGCAACATCGTCCACCGCCGCGTGGCCTACGATGGATTCGACCGCTACAACGTGGTGCATCGCCGTACCTCGTGGGATCGCCGTGATCTCCCTGGACGTGGTGGCAACGATGTGGGTCGCTATGCGAAGCCTTCCTCGCCGGATCGCTATGGCATCCCGTCGCGGCGGGACGTGGGTGTCAGCAAGCCCGACAAGCGTGATGAGGACCGTGGCAGTGTGCCGCGTGTGGGCGGCGGGCGCTCGAACGTCCCTAGCGATCGCCCAGGGAACGGCAACGGCGGCAACCGTCCAGACAACGGACGTGGCAACGGTGGTGGCCGTGGGAACGGTGGTGGCAGTGGGAGTGGCGTGATCGCTGGCGGCGAGCGCGTGAAACCGATACGCGCTGGCGGCAGTCAGCAGCCGCTCTATCCGCCGAGTGAGGACATCGCACCAGATCGGTCGCGCGGCGGTACGGTTCCGCGGCGCGAGAGCTCGTCGGGCAACGGCAATGGTAGCTGGAACGCGAGGCCGACCGGGGACCGTGAGCCGTCGTACAAGCCGTCGCGCGGTGCGTCGGCGCCGCGCGCTGAGCCACGGAGTTCGCCGCGCGGCGAAGGGTTGAGCACGCCGCGTCGTGAACCGCGCTCCGAGCCAAGCTTCGAACCGCGCAACGTCCCGCGTGCGAACACGGAGCGGTCGTTGCCGCGTGCGGAGCCGAGGGCGGAACCGCGTAGCACAACGCGTAGCGCACCGCGCGTGGAACGGAACGCCGAGCCAAGGAGCGTGCCGCGGGCGAGCGCACCGCGTGAGAGTGAGCCAAGGGCGAGCACACCGCGCCGAAGTGAGCCCCGGGCGAGCGCGCCCCGTAGTGAGCGCTCGGCGCCGTCGGCACCGAGCGGCAAAGGCCCCCGCTCGCGGGGCCAAAACTAGCTGATCGTACGACTCAGAGTCTGATCGCGACGCCGCCGCTGTTCCCGGGTGGCGTCGCGTTTTTCTGGGCCCTCCGATCTCGGCGGCTCAGGTGGAGTCATCTCGGCCGCTGCGCTCCGCCTTGAGCCGTGCGAGCGTCGATCTCGCCTGCTCGGCCTCGCGCGAGTCGGGGTACCGTTCGATCAATCGGCGCAACTCGACCAACGCGCGCCCTTCGTCCGCGAGCGGTCCGAGGTGCAGATCGACGATCTTCGCGAGCGCGTAGCGCACGAGTTCGCTGCTGGCGCCAGGTAGGTCGCGCACGGTGCGATAGTGCACGAGGGCCGTGGCCGGATCGTTGCGCCGCCGCAGATGGAACTCGCCCGCTTTCACCCAGACGAGGGCGTTGGTGGCGTGTTCAGCGCAGGCGTCTGCCCATGCCTGCGCGGCACCGTCGAGATCACCACGGATCTCGATCGCCTCGATGTGTGAGAAGGTCGGCACGTACGCGGTCGTGTCGCCGCTGGGCATGTGTACGCCGGTTGCGATGCGCGCGCTACCGGAGATGAGCGCGTAGTTGATGCCCCACGCGATCCCGCCGAGGATGAGGCCTCCGAGCAACAAGACCAGCGCGCCACCGGGGAGTTGTCCGGTCCCCTGCAGCAGTCCCGTGAACAACAGGCCGATGACACCGCCGAGGATCCCTTGCGGGATGCCACGCTCGATCAAAGAGAGGCCGCTGTTCTGTTGCATGGGGCCAAGGGTATCACGTCCGGGGTCCGGTGGCCAGCGTCACCGCCATTCCCTTCGGATCCCGACGAACACCATGGGACCGAGCGCCGGCATGGAAAGCAATTCGACGTGTCGCTGCCCCATGCGGCACTTATAGCGCGACGTGTACGTCGCCATGGACGTCGCACTGATACCGGTCACCGGAAGCGTGGAGTATCCGCCGACGCAGCCCGCGATGTTCTGCGCCTGGATCGTGATCGTGGTCCGTCCGCTGACCGTGCGATAGCTCGCCCCGAGGTCGAGCGACGAATACGTCGGCACCTGACCCCAGATGGTCCCCGAGCGGAGCATGTAGCCGTTCACGTAGCGTGCCGTCAGCGATCCGTTGACGCGCTTCGGCAGGTCGGTCGTCTCGAACGCCACGCTCATCCGGTTGGAAGAGGTGTTGAACTGACCGGCGTCGCGCGGATCGGTCGGCTTGGTCTTGATCGTGTCGAGGCGCGTGAAGCTCATGGTCGACGCGACCGCCACACGGTCCGTGAAGTAGTACCGCACCGACGCGTCGATGCCGTCGGCGATGCCTTCGCCGAGATTGAAGTTGGACTGCACCCTCACCGGATTGCCCGCGGCATCGGCGAAGAGCGCACCCGTGCGGGCGTCGTACGCCCACGTCGGCGATGTCGTGGCGAACGGATTGGCCACGAGTAGACCGCCGCTGATGAAGCTGACGAAGGTCGAGTGCCACGCGGTGACGTCCACGAAGAGTCGGGTCCCCAGTTCGGCCTTGTAACCCAGCTCCCACGTCTTGTTGGTCTCCGGCACCATGCGGCTGATGTTCCTGACCACGACGCCGGTGGGCGTCTTGACGATGAAGCCATTCGCGTTCCCCACGTTGCGTTGCGTCGGCGAGACGACGTTGTAGACGTCGGTGGTGAGGATCGGCGGCGACCGGTACGCCTCGCCGTAGGTGAGACGAAGCGTCTGGTCCGGGATCGGCGTGAACAGCAAGCTCGCGCGCGGCGAGAACTGCGACGCGTAACGGGTAGCCAGGTCGTAGCGCCCGGCTACGACCGCGCGGAAGCGCTGCGACAACGGGGACTCCACCTGCGCGTAGACCCCGTTGTTGTCGAGCAGGATCGGGCGGCCGGTGTTCACGTCGGAGAACAGCTTGCCGTACGAGCTGACGCGATGGCGGCGCAGCTGCGCGCCCCACGTCACCAGCGTGTTGTCGATCGCCGCGATGCCCGTGCGAGCGAGCGCCCCGGCGAGGAAGTTGTTCTGGATCTCGGCGGCGTAGATGCGACCGTCGACGCGGAAGTGGGTGAGCTTCCGGATGGAGTCGGCCGACAGCGTTGGATTCCGCGCGGTGAACGGCACGGCTGCGTAGAGCTGGTAGGTGTCCCCCGAGTTCGACTGCGTCACGTATGCCTGAGCGAACCAACGCTCACTCTTGAAGAGCAGCTGGTAGTCGCTGTACCGATAGTTCGTGATCTGATAGTGCCCGCTGTTGCTGTCGCCCAGGCCGTCGCGCCGACTCGTGCCCGCGTTCAGCTGCAGCTGCGATCCGCCAGTGAGGTAGTAGACGAGGGCGCCGCTGGTCCGCTGCACGCGCGTGCGGAAGTTGGCCATCGTCTCTGGGAGCGCCGGTCCGGTCGGTGTGACCTTGGGATACGAGATGAGGTTGGTGAAATCGTTCGCCCCCATGTCCTCGGCGACGACCTTGTAGCCCCACTTCCCCGTGCTGCCAGCGTAGCGGAGCTGTGCATCGTAGAGGGACCGCGATCCGAACGCGACTTCCATGCTGTAGCCGGGGAACTCGCGCGGATCCTTGGTACGCACCGAGAGCAGACCGGACGACGCGTTCGCGCCGTAAAGCGCGGATCCAGGGCCATTGACCACCTCCATCGACGCGATGTCCAGCTTCGGGATCGTCGTATGCTCACCGACCGGGAGATTGGTCTCGGCGAGCATCGCGACGCGACCATCCTCCAGCGTCAGCCATCGCGTGTTGAATCGGTTGTTGAACCCGCGGCCGTTCACGAAGACCGACGTGATGCCGACCTGCGTGACGTCGAGTCCCGGCACGTTCCGCAGCGCCAGTGCATACGAGTTGCCGATGCGGGCGTCGAGATCTCGCCGGTCGATCGCCGTGATGCTCGCCGCAGCATCCGTGATCTTCTCGGCGTGACGCGATGCCGTCTGGACCACGGTCCGCAGGAGGTATGGCGCGAGCTCGAGGACCACCGAGACCGAGGCTTCGCCGCCGGCCGTCACGTTGACACCGGCGAGGCTCGCTGGTCGGTGTCCCAGCTGGACGACGTTCAGAACGTAGATGCCCGCTGGCACGCCGCTGATGATGAATCGACCGCCCTCGCCGGTCCGCGCCGAGAGCCCGATCGCAGAGACGAGCACCTGGGCCCCGACGAGCGGCCCCGCCCCCGACGCGGTGACGGTCCCGACGATGCGGCCCGCTTGAGCCGACGCAAGGACCGGGAGAGCTGCAAGCACCAGCAGGGCGAGCGCGAGCCGTCGTGCGAATCCGTGCGCCATTCGAACCTCGGTTTTGGTTGTCGGGGACTGCCTACATTGCTGGCTGTGCGCCGCACCGCAAGCCCCAAGACGGAGCGCCGTCGAAAGACGACGCTCCGACGAGGAGCCGCGGCGCCGCGTCTAGCGCATGTCGAAGCGCACCACCTGATGCGGTTGGTTTGCGGGGAGGAATCCGAACCCCGCGCTCACCGCGTAGATCGAATGGCCGAACCGGGCCATCGTCGTCATGGGGTTGGATCCGGTGATGTGGCGCTCGACCGTTCCGGACAGATAGTCGGGCGAGAGCTCCACGACCGCGATCCGACTTTGCAAGTTCTGCATCACGTAGAGCGTGCGCCCCGCGAGCAGATTGCCGTCGGCCAGGCAGACGTCCCCGTCACCGAGGTCGACGCGACGCGCATCCCCAGAGGCCGGATCCACCCGGTAGAGACGACCGTTCGCCAGACTGTTGATCAACAGCCACTCCCCGTTGGGTGTCGCCTCGATGCCGTTCGCGAACAGGGGACCTGGAAGACCACCGACGAGGCACGGCATCGCGCCACCTTGCACGAACTCCCCGGTGAGTGCGATGACCTCGAAATCACCGACGAGTTCGCCATTCTCACCGAGCGGCACGCGGTACATGACCGCCCGTCGCGAGTCCGTGAAGTAGGCCGCGGTCCGTGTGACGACGACATCGTTCACGAACGACGGCGCCGTCGCGCTCGTCGTCGCGAACCGCATGTCGGCGATCGTCTCACCTGTCTCGGCGTTCAACACCGTCGCCCATCCGCTGGTGCCGCGCGCCGCGAACAGATAGCCACTCCGACTGTCGAACTTCATTCCCGCCGTGGGGCGACCGTCATTCGCCTTGAGGATCGCGAGATCGCCGGTGCGAAGATCCCCCACGTAGATGGCGCCGAGCGAGGCGCTCGGGAAAGTCGGCCTCAGGTTGCCCACGTAGAAGGTGCTCCCATTCCCCACGGCGATCCCTTCGCTGCTCACCGCGGTGGTGATGATGTCCGGGAATGCCGCTTCGGAACGAGTCTCGGCGACGCTCGCGACGAGTGCGAGCGGACCCGTCGGCGCCGCCTCGTTGCAGGCGGCCGTGCCCAGCAACAGAACTCCTGCGAGTACTGCGGTAGTGCGATGCATACTGCCTCCATACGACAGTCGGGGGTGGTCCCGGACGTTTCGCCGGTCGCGCATGTTCCGGCGAGGAGGTCCAGGATGATTCTCAGGCCGTGCCTCCGCGGTCGGTGCTCCGCCAAGGCGCCCTGTACCTTGAGAAACGGACGATCGGCTCCGAACCGGACATCTGCCGTCTGCGCCGTTGGCCTCGGCGCGGTGGCCTGGGCGCGGTTGCGACCTTGCGAGGTCGCTCCTACGTTTGCGCCCACAGGAATCATCTTCCTTATGCGGAGCGCTCCAGACTTCATGGCGGATGCGGACAGGCACCAGCCGCGGCAGGCGGACCCCGTGGACACCGTCACATCCGCGAGCAGGGCCGATGCGCCGGGACTGAACCGGATCGGACTCGACGGACTTGAGCTCTTCGCCCAAGATAGGGAATCGCTCGACCGCCTCGTCCCGCTCGTCTATCGCGAGCTCCGAACCATCGCCCACCGGCATCTCTCGGCGAGCGGAAGTGAGGACACCCTGAATAGCACCGCGCTCGTGCACGAGGCGTACCTCAAACTGGGGAACTCGACCGGCCCGGAGTGGCAGGACCGCACCCACTTCTTCGCCCTTGCGTCGATGGTGATGCGTCAGATCCTCACGGACCGCGCCCGAGCGCGCATCGCCCTCAAACGCGGAGGCGTGCAGCATCGCGTCACCCTCGACGAGGAGACTCTGGCCGTCGATGACCAGGCGGAGTCGCTGCTGCAACTCGACGATGCCTTGACCCGCCTCGCCGCGATCGCACCCCGACTCGTACGCGTGATCGAGTTCCGCTTCTTCGGTGGCATGACCGAGGACGAGGTCGGCGCGGTGCTGGGCGTCACGACTCGCACCGTGCGCCGCGACTGGGACAAGGCGCGTCTCTGGCTGCGTCGGGCGCTGGACGCCTGATGCACATGACCTGCGTGCACGCGAATGACTGACTGGCCCTCGCCCTCGCGTTGGCAGGAGCTCGAGCCACTGCTCGACGCTACGCTGGAGCGCCCGCCAACGGAGCGCGTGGCATTCGCGGTGCAGGTCACGGGCGGCGACCTCGAGCTCCTCTCGGACCTCAGCGCACTGCTGCGCGACGCGGCGCTCGGCACCGCACCCTCCCTGCTCGACCGGTCCGCCGGTGAGGTGTTCTCCTCTCTCCTGCGCGACGACCCTGAGGTCGTGGCCGCCGGAGTGGGGGCCGCGCTGGCCGGCCGCTACACGATCACCCGCGAGCTCGGCGCCGGAGGAATGGCGACGGTGTATCTCGCGCACGATCTGCGGCACGACCGCGAGGTGGCGCTCAAGGTCCTGCACCCTGACCTCGGTCACACCGTGGGCGCCGAGCGATTCGCGCGCGAGGTGCGATTGGTCACGACGCTCGATCATCCGCACATCGTCGGCGTGTTCGACTCGGGCGAGGCGGACGGACATCTCTGGTTCACGATGCCGTTCATCGAGGGCGAGTCGCTACGGCAGCGCATCAGCCGAGTGGGCCAACTCCCACTCGACGACGCACTGTCGATCTTCCGCGAGGCGGCGGACGGGCTCGCGTTCGCGCACGCCCGCGGCGTGATCCATCGCGACATCAAACCCGACAACATCATGCTCTCGGGTGGGCGCGCGTTCGTCGCCGACTTCGGGATCGCTCGTGCCCTGGAGTCGGGTGACGAGAAGCTGACGATCACAGGAACATCCGTCGGGACGCCGGCGTACATGGCGCCCGAGCAGGCGGCTGGTGAGAAGCAACTCGACGAGCGCGTCGACGTCTACGCGCTTGGATCCGTCCTGTACGAGATGCTCGCTGGGACTACCGCGTTCACGGGCCCGAGCGCGCAGGCGATCATCGTCCGCGCGATGACGAGCGACCCGCAACCGATCCATCCGATCCGGACGGCGGTGACTCCCGCTCTCGACGCCGTGATCCTCAAGGCGATGTCGCGAACGCCCGCGGACCGCTACCCGACGATGGCGGCATTCACTGCCGCCGTCGCGGTGGCGGCAGTGTCGCTCGCGACGACGCCACGATCGCCCTGGTTCCAGCGGCCGGCCGCCCGGGTCGCGCTGATCGCGGCCGCGGTCGGCGTCGTCGCGACCATCGCGATCCTCGGCGTTTGGGGCACCACCGGTGGACCGCCAAGCCTTGCCGTACTCCCGTTCGAGAATCGCTCGCGCGACACCACCGATGCGTACCTCGCAGAAGGCTTCACCGAGGAGATCGGGAACCGTGTCGCTCGGGTCGAGCAACTCGCGGTGCTGTCGAATACCGCGGTGCGGCGCGTGGCGAACGCCGATGCGCTCAGCATGCCCGAGATCGGACGCCGACTGGAGGCGGAGTTCCTCATGAGCGGGAGCGTGCAAAGGCTCGGGAGCCGCTTGCTCGTCTCGGTGGAGCTCGTACGCGCCTCGACAGGCGAACGTGTCTGGTCGGAACGGTTCGACCGCGCGGGGTCGGAGCTTCCGCTCCTGCTCCACGACATCGCGGTCGCGACCGCGACGGGAATGCTCGGCGCGCTCGACACGAGCGCGCTGGCGCTCCTCGCGGCGCCGACCGAGAACTCCGCGGCATACGATCTCTATATGCGCGGCAGCCGCACTCGCTTCGACGAGGGCGCGCAGGGCCTCCAACAGTCGATCACCTCGTTCGAAGGGGCGCTCGCCCTCGACCCCCGATTCGCCGCGGCGCAGGGACGGTTGGCGGGCGTGTATGCCCGCACATTGTTCTGGAACGTGGCGCTGCCGGGAATGAGTGCCGACACCGTGCTCGCGCGCGCCGACGTGGCCGCGAGACGTGCGCTCGTCCTCGACTCCGCCTCTGCCGACGCGTGGGCCGGTCTTGGCACCGCACTCTTCCTGCGGGCGCGGCCGGACTACGCCGGCGCGGCGGCCGCGATGGGTCGCGCCTCGGTGCTCGATTCGATGAACCCCGGCATTCACTGGATGCGTGGGCAGATCCTGCGACGGCTCGGTGACTTCCCGGGAGCGGAGTCGGCCACGCGCGCGGCGCTCAGCGCGGATCCGCAGTTCGCGCAGTCATACAATCAGCTCGCGATCATGGCGTACAGCGGACGGCGCTTCGAGGCGGCTCGCGGCCTGTCCGACAGCGCGATCCTGTTGCTTCCGGGTCAGTGGCAGTACTGGGAGATCCGCGCGCGGGTGAACATGGCGCTCCGAGATACCGCTGCCGCGCGGCAGGACGCCGAGAGCGCCATACGTCTGAGCCCGCCATCACAGCACGACTATGCCGTCCTCGTGCTCGCGCAGACTGCGGCGGCGGCCGGTGACACGACACGGGCCCGCGATCTGATCAAGGACGTGCTGCGCAAGATCCCCGCCACGGGCACACTCGTCCCCAGGTACTACCAGTCGGCACTGGCCATGATCGCGACGGGCCGGCGCGACGATGGGCTCAGTACGCTCGAAAGGATCCAGCCGCGCGGCGCGTTGCTCTGGTCGTATCTGATCCTTCCGAGCTTCGATCCCGTACGCAGCGACCCACGATTCATGCAGCTCCTCGAGCAATCTCGACCGCCGGGAGCGGCCGTACGACCATAGAGTCTGCGGAGCGACGTGCGTTCGTCCGCACGCTCAGGGCGTTGGCTTCAGTCGCGAGAACGGATACCCGCTGCAACCCACCCGCGGCGCCGTCCGGTCCGCCGCCGGTGTCGCTCTCGCCGCCGCCTCGCTCGCAGCGCGATACGCGGTCATGCAGAACCCCCACACATACGGCGCCATTCCCTCCAACGGCATCCAGTCGATCCGCGTCCAGAGTCCCGCGTCGCTGGGATTCGCGTCGCCGTTCCGAGCGATCAGGAACTGTGCGCTCATGTTCCACTCCACGACGTGGAATCGACCGCGCGGCAACTGCTCGAACAGCCCCGCGGAGATGCGAAAGTCGTTGCCGTAGTCGTCTGCGAAGTGACCGAGCAGGCCGGTCGGAGGCGCGCCTACCCGACGGATGGTCTCGAGACCATCCGCGTCACGAGGCAAGCCGGCGGTGAGATTCTCGCTGCCGGTCGCAGTGATGAGGATCTCGTCCTCGATGAACACCGCGACGCCTTCGTCGTGATCGTAGTACCAAGGCTCGATGGTGAAGACCATGCCCGGCGCGAGGAGGGCTTCGCCGAGTGAGGGATCGGAGGTGGAGAGTCCGAGATGGTGCCCGAAGTAGAGTGGCGCCTGCATGTACTTGCGTGCCGCCGGAGGGATCGCGGCGGTCGCCACCGCTTGCAACGCTGCCAAGTCGACCCCCGGCCGCGCCGCCGCGATGACCGCGTCCGACACACGCCGCACCATCTCGACCAACTCCCGCTGGCGTGGCGTGAATCGCTCATCGACAGGGAACGTCCGACCGACATCGCTGACGTAGTGATCCCGTTCGCACCCGACGTCGAAGATGACGAGGTCACCGGAGCGGAGCATGCGATTGCGCCGATCGTAGTGCGCCCCGAGGATACGCCATGGCCAGAGCGAGTTGGGGCCGGACTTGATGATCGGGCTGAAGGCGTCGCGCTGCGCACCGAGCGCCATGCAGTCGGCGGTGAACGCACCGGTGAGCGTGCGTTCGTCGACGCCGGGCCGCACGCGCGCGGCACCGCGAGTGATCGCGACGCTCGTGATGCGGGCCGCCTCGCGCAACCGCTCGATCTCTCGTGGCGACTTGATCATGCGGAGGCCGGCCATCGCGGCGTAGGCGTTCGCGATCACAGCGTCGTCGTGGGTGAGACGCAGGTGCGTGATGAACGACTCGCCCGGCGTCAGTACCGTGAACGGTGCAGACAGCCGCTCGACGATGATACCTGCGCGACCGGTGTTCACCAGCAGGCGGGCGCGTCGTGCGGTCACGTCAGCGAGGAACCGCTCCAACCCCTCGAACGCGAGGACCGAGTCGATTCCACTCAACGTGCGTACCGACGGATCCTCAAGTAGCAGGCGGCCGGGAAAGTCATTGGGCCGCGTCGCATTCTCGAACCTCGGATCGGTGCGCTGCACGAACAGCACCGCGCGTCGCGACCGCCCGTCGAGCACGAGGACCGAACGCGGGACCTCGAGGCCGACGAAGTACTCGAAGTCATCGAGCTGACGGAACGTCTCGCCGCCACTCGTTCCCTCGGCGCTGGGCACGAGCAGAACGTCGTCGCGGCCGAGCAGTGCCAATGCGGAAGCTCGACGCGCGGTGTACTCGACCGCGGGGAATACCGGGCGGGTCCAGTCCGTGAGGCGCTCGGGGCGCTGCGCGCCGGCGTGGGGAGCGCTCAGCGCGAGGCAGAGCAGTACGGCTACGGCCGCAGACGCAGGTGCTGACGCAGGCACAGCCGCGGAGGCGCGCCAGACACCGCACGGCGAGAGGCTGTTCGAGTTCGTATGCATGTCGCGGAACATACTGCGATGCCCTCGGCGACCTACAGTCGGAAGAACCTCACGTACTTGGCCACGAGCCCTCCGCGCAGTGGCCGGTCCCACGGGATCCCGCGGTCGAGCCCGGTGGGCCAGGTGCTGTTCCACACGATGTACAGGTCGCTGCCGGGCGACGACGTCCACCGCACGCGCGCGTTCACCGCGGCCCGGTCCGACTGGTCGTCGAACTGCAAAAAGGCCGTTGCCGTGAGTCGAGGTGAGGCGGCGTAGTCACCGCGAAAGCGCAGAGTGTTGACGACGAACTCCCCCTGCGGCAGACGCACATCGTTGCGCGACGCATCGAGCGAGAACTCCACGTGCGGCTGCAGTCGCAGCCGCGTCGAGAGCGACAGGTCGGTGCGGTGGCCCTCGTAGAACTCACCGATGCTCACCGACGATCCAAGCGTCCACCGCCGCACGTTCGATCCCGAGTACTGCAATTCCAATCGATTCCACCAATAATCCCCGGCCGGAAGGATCACGGTGGGAGTGATGTCGAAGTCCTGCGACGGCCCGTCGAACTTGCGCTGGAGATTGAACTCGATCTTGTCACCGGACTGGAACTGTATTCCCAATGGCCGGACCTCGAAGCTCGCGTTGTCCAAGTCCCCACCGATCGCGCGGACGATGTCATACTCGATCAGCGAGAACTCCCAACGCCGCACGATCGACTTTCCCTTGGGTCGCGGCGTCAGCGTGAACTGCCCAGCGAAGCGTTCGATCCCGTTCTGCGACACGAAGCCGAGGGCCGGGTCGTACCCCGCCTCGATGCGATCGAAGCGCGCGACGACGTCGGCGTGATCGTTTGGGTAGTCCACCACCAGGCGATAGTGCGTTCCCGACGCCCCGCCGGCACTGTCACGACTGTACGCCGCGTTCCCGAGCACGACCAGGTTGTCGTCGCCCGGGAGGATGAACGGGAACTCGAAGTCGAGACCACCGGAGACTGCGCCCGTTCGCTGCGCTCCATCACTGTAGGTGCCCATCGCCCCGACGAAACCGCGACCGAGCACGTCGTGCCGTACTCGCGCGACCAAGTCGGTAGCGTCCTCGCCTTTCCCCGTGCGTACTGCGAGCAGCCCGATCTGGTTGCTGCCGATGCGGCCCTGCATCCGCGCGCCGAACGGGATGTCGGTAGGCACGCCGGTGTTGCCACGACCCACGCGACGGGAGTAGAAGAGCTGCGTCTCGCGCAGCCGACCGAAGGAGAAGATCGCCGAGCCCTCGGTGAAGAACGGCCTCTGCTCGGGAAAGAAGAGCGGGAACCGAGAGAGGTTCACGATCTGCCGGTCGACCTCGGCCTGTGCGAAATCGGGCAGAACCGTGAGATCGGCGGTGAGCGTGTTCGTGACGGGCACCTTCACGTCGAGCCCGGTCGCGAAACGGTTCGCGCCACCGGCACCGAGCGTCTCGAGTCCGTTGGCGTCGAAGCTCCGCTCACGGAGCGTGCCCTCGCCCAGCACGAAGGGGCGGAGCTCCGCGCGCGCGCGCTCGGGCAGCGGTGGGAAGCCGACGATCGCGCCCTCCTCCTCGAGGAAGCGATACCCCTGACCGCGCTTCCATGCGCGCCACAGCACCTCCTCGTTGGTGCGCGGCAGGAAACGCCGAAAGTTCATCCCCATGGTGGACACATCCTTGGGGTAGCGCAGCGTCGCCCAAGGAATGAACATCTCCGCCGTCCACGCATCGGCCTGCACCGCCGTGCGCGCGTCCCAGATGCCGTCCCACTCCTCGTTGCCGCTCTCGAAGTTCACGTGCTCGCCGTCCCAGAGCGCACCATTGGAGTTGGTGCGGAAGTAGAAGGCGCTGCGTTTGTCACTCAGGCCGTCGATCACCATGCTCACGTAGTCGTCGGACCGCAGCTCGGCGTCGCGGCGCAGTTGCGAACGGAAGCGATTCGTGACGTCGTGGTCGTAGTTCCACCATCCGATCACGAGACCTGCTGGCGTCGCCAAGAGTCGCACCACAGTGCGTTCGCTCGGCGTGCCGCCCTCGGTGGGCTCCTTCGTCTTGAAGTCGGTGATCGAGTCGGCGAGTGCCCAGGCGGGCTCGTCGAGCTTGCCGTCGAGGCGAACGTTGGTGCTCGTCGTGTGCACGCGCGGCGAGGAGACCGGCTGGGGCTCCTGGCCGACGAGCGGAGAGACGGAGGCCGCGGTGAACGCGAGGACGAGAAGCGTATTGCTGAGTCGCATGATGCAACGTAAACGGTCCACTATGACTCAGCGTTGAGGCTCATGAATGCGCGTGGGTCCGGCCGACGGCTACATCTTCGGCTTGCCCGACCTCAAGTACTCCGCCGCCGCGTTCGCCATGAGGCGCACGCCGATCTCGAGCGCGCTGTCGTCGGCCTGGAAGAGCGGCGAGTGGTTCGACGCCGCTGTGCGAAAGTCGATCCCGGTGGGCGTGACACCGAGTCCGAACATCACCCCGGGGACCTTCTCCTGGAACCGCGAGAAGTCCTCGGCCGGCATCGAGGGCTCAGCGAGGCTCACCTTCGCGGTTCCGACGGTGCGGCGCAGGACTGGACCGAGGAACTCGGCGAGTTCGATGTCATTCACCGTGACGGGGTAACCCTCGATGATCGTGACATCCGCCGTCGCACCGGACGCCGCTGCGATGTTCTCGGCCGTGCGCTTGAGCCGAGCATGCACCTCGGTGCGCATGGTCGGGCTCAACGCGCGAATGGTGCCGATCATCACGGCCGTATCGGGGATGATGTTCTCGCGGAGGCCGCCGTGGAACGCGCCGACCGTCACCACGAGCGGGGCCGACGCAAGATCGACCTGCCGGCTCACGATCGTCTGCAGGCCGAGGAGGATCTGCGCGCCGACCACGAGCGGATCGACGCCAGCGGAGGGCATCGCGCCATGCGTCTGCTTGCCGCGGACGACGATCCGGAAGTTGTCAGCACTCGCCTGCATCGGGCCACCGCGATGCTCCACCGAGCCCAGCGGTCCGGGGCCGACGTGCAGTGCGAAGATCGCGTCGACCGCAGGGGCATCGAGTACACCGTCGCGGATCATCGGGCCGGCACCGCCGATGGGGGAACCTTCTTCGGCAGGTTGGAAGATGAACTTCACCGTGCCCTGCAGCTGCTCGCGCATGCCGGCCAGCACTGCGGCGGTGCCCATCAGGATCGCCACATGCATGTCGTGGCCGCAGGCATGCATCACACCGGTCTCAACGCCATTGTAGACGGTGCGCTTGGTCGACTTGAAGGTGAGGTCCACGAGTTCGGTGACGGGGAGCGCGTCCATGTCGGCACGCAGCGCGACGACGGGGCCCGGACGACCGCCCTTGAGCACGCCCACCACTCCGTTGCCGCCCACGCCGGTGCGGACCTCGAGGCCGAGGGAGCGCAGGTGCGCGGCAACGAGGGCTGCCGTGCGCGTCTCTTGGAATGAGAGCTCGGGATTCTGATGGATATCGTGCCGCCAGTCGATCACGCGCGGTGCGATCTCCTTCGCGCGGCGGTCGATCTCGGCCACGAGGGGATCAGTGCGCTGGGCGGCGAGGAGCGAGGGCAGCAGCGCCACGACGGGGACGAATCGCAGGGAGCGGAGCAAGGGCGAGTCCGGTTCGGGGAGTTGCGCAAGTTGCGCGAGAATGCGGCCCACTGCCAACTTGAAGGGCGCCGGGGCACGTCCCGGGGCTCATCATCTCATGAGGTTCCACATGCGCCTGTCGATCACACGCGCCGCGCGTTGCGCTGCGTCTCTCACGCTCTTCTC
Organism: Gemmatimonadota bacterium; assembly: GCA_031418115.1. Taxonomy (GTDB): domain Bacteria; phylum Gemmatimonadota; class Gemmatimonadetes; order Gemmatimonadales; family Gemmatimonadaceae; genus Pseudogemmatithrix. The sequence goes on along the minus strand of JANOWT010000254.1, from coordinate 5,452 downwards.
TTCGCTCGCGTCGGTCGTCTCTCCGATCGTCACTCCCCTCGCCGCGCAGATGGCGGCGGGCTCGGCACAGGAGGTCCAGCGCACGCAGCTGCACGACTTCAAGATGGTCACGGTCGTGGAAGGACTGGTGAGCCCGTGGGGGTTCGCGTTCGTCTCAGGTGGCGACATCCTCGTGACGCAGCGCGGCGGCCAGCTCAGGCTCATTCGCGGTGGAAAGCTCAGGCCGGAGCCCGTCGCTGGCGTGCCGGCCGTGCGCGCCTCGGGTCAGGGTGGTCTGCTCGACATCGTCACGCACCCCAAGTTCGCCGAGAACAAGCTCGTCTACATCAGCTACTCCAAGCCGAACGCCGATGGGTCACAGGGCACCACGGCGGTGAGCCGCGCGCGCTGGGAGAACGATCGCCTCAACGATGTGCAGGAGATCTTCGAGGCGAAGGTCTGGTCGACGGGACGCGGCCACTACGGCTCGCGCCTCGCGTTCGACCGCGACGGTTACCTGTTCATCACGCTCGGTGATCGTCAGGTGCCGTCGACGGGGGATCTCGAGAAGCATCCGGCTCAGGACCTCTCGACGCACCACGGCAAGACGATCCGTCTGAAGGACGACGGCTCGGTGCCGGCCGACAACCCGTTCGTGAACACGCCGGGCGCGCTCCCGGAGATCTGGAGCTACGGGCATCGCAACATGCAGGGCATCGCGATCCACCCCGTGACGAATGACGTCTGGACGATCGAACACGGGCCCCAGGGCGGCGATGAACTCAATCTCGACGTCGCGGGCAAGAACTACGGCTGGCCGGTCATCGGCTTCGGCGTGAACTACCGCTCGGGGACGCAGATCCACTCGGGCACCACGCGCGAGGGGATGGAAGCGCCGGTGAATGTCTGGGTGCCGTCGATCGCAGTGCAGAACATCGTGATCTACACGGGGGACAAGTTCCCCGAGTGGAAGGGGAGCTTCTTCGTCGGCAGCCTCGTGGGCGAGCGCCTCGTGCGGCTCACGCTCGACGGCAAGACGGTGAAGAACGTCGAGAACATGGTGCAGGGTCGCGGTCGGATCCGCGGGCTGCGTCAGGGGCCGGACGGCTACCTCTACCTCGCGTTCGAGGACGCGGCCGGTGGGCCGTCGAAGCTCGTGCGGCTGGAGCCGGTGCGGCGGTCGTAGCGAGCCCTCCGCTCAGCGAGCGCGCACCGTGATCCGGACGGGCGCGCTGATGAGCGGCGGGCCGATCACCTTGTGCTCGAAGTCGGCGAGCACGAGCCGCAGTGTGTAGCGCCCCGGTGCGAGCGTGAGTGAGGTCTCGATCTGTCCGCCACCGTAGTGCCGGTGCAACGAGTCCGCAGGGACGATCACGCCCGGCGCGGGTGGTTCCACGTTGATCAGCACATGGAAGTGGCCGGTGTTCGCGAGGTTCACCCCGGCGGGGGCTACGCCGTAGTTCTTGAGGCCGAACGCGAGATCGAACGTCCGGTCGACGACGGCGTTGTCACGAGGGACGCGGAAGTAGATCTGCGGTGCGGCCTGCTTGGCCGCCGTCCCAGCGCTCGGTGACGCCGGCGTCGCGGGTCGAGCTTGCGCAGAAAGAGCCGACGCGGCGAACGCGAGGATCGCGGACGCACGGAGCAGAACGATCGATGGCATGGTCATGAATGACGAACACCTGAGCAGCGGATTCGGTTCACCGCGTCGGTTCCAGTTCCTTCATCCATGCCCCGATCGCCCGCTCGAAGTACCGCGGATTGAACAACACCCACTCCCCGAGCTCGCCGGGCACCCGGTACTCCGCCCCCGCCGCCTCGGCCGTGACCCCACGCTCGATCGCGCGCCGCGCCGCGGTCTCCACACTGTCGAGCAGTGACAGGTAGCGATCGAGCTCCGCCGGCGTTGCCACGCTCCCGTGCCCCGGCACATACGTCGCCCCGTGCAGATCACGGAGTGCCTTGACGCTCCGCGTGAGGTGCGAGGGCACCGCGTCCACATAGTTGGGGAACATCCCGTTCCAGACGAGATCGCCGCAGAACACGACGTTCGCTTCGTCTACGCGCACCGCGACATCCGACGCCGTATGTCCGTCGAGCGGACGCAACGTGACGGTGCGTCCGCCGAGATCCACGCTCGTCGTCGCGTCGGCGGTCACGAGTGTGACATCGCGGAGCAGATCGAGAGGAGCACCGGCGTTGCGCTCTCCCGTGAGCGTGCGCGTGGGATCGGTCGCGAGAAGTCGCGCCGCTCCTCCTTCGAGCGCACCGCGCAATCCACCCGTGTGATCGGAGTGGTAGTGCGTGAGGAGCACATGCGTCGGCGCGCGGCCCGTGAGCGCGAGCGCCTGTGATGCCATCCACCTGGCTCCCGCATCGCTCGCGAAGGCTTCGACCATCAGCACGCCGTTCCGCCCCGCGACGATGCCGCCGTTGCAGAGCGTGGTGCGATCCCCCGTGAGTGGCGTCGACACCATCGCCCACACGCCCTCGGCGATGCGTTCGAGCCGGCCCCACGGCTCCTCGGCGACGAGGCGGCCCGTCTGCGACGCACCCGTCGCCGCACTCGCCCAGGCGCCTCGCATCCTCGGCGACGCCGCCGAACTCATCAGGCCCAGGTGCGCCAGGCACGACCCGGCGGCCCCCACGAAGTCGCGACGCGAGAGTCGCCGCTCAGCGGGTGCCGTCACCGCGCGTCCACCTCTTTGACGGCGTTGAGCAGCACGTTCACGCCGTTCACGACATCCTCCGGCTTGGTGAACTCCTTGGGCGAGTGGCTCACACCGCCCACGCTCGGCACGAAGATCATCCCCATCGGACAGATGTGGGCCATCTCCTGGGCGTCGTGGCCCGCGCCGCTCGGCATCCGCTGACGCGAGAGGCCGAGAGCGGCGGCGCTGGACTCCACCGCGACCATCATCGCCTCGTCGGCGATCGCGGGGAGAGTGGCGTTTACCGCACGCAAGTTGAATGTCGTTCCGCTCGCCGCAGCGATCTCGCTCCCGATCCGCCTGAACCGTTCGGCGAAGCGGTCCAGCTTGGTGGCATCGAGATCCCGGAGGTCCACCGTGAGATCGACGCGCCCGGCGATGACATTGCGCGTGTTCGGCGACGGCACGACCCGACCGACGGTCGCGACCTGACGTCCCGATTCGCTGCGGATCGCCTCGTTGATGGCGACCGTGAACCGCGCGGCGGCGAGGATCGCGTCCTGCCGCCGGTCCATCGGCGTGGCACCGGCATGATTCGAGAAGCCCTCCACGGTGACTTCGAAGAACCGCAGGCCGACGATCCCCTGCACCACGCCCACCTTCAGGCCTGCCTCGTCGAGGAGCCCGCCCTGCTCGATGTGCAACTCGAGATAGCAGGCCGCGCTACCCGGAGCGCGCACGTCGCGCTCGAGCGCGGCGATGTTCCCTCCAACGAGTCCGATCCCCTCGCGGAGCGTCTTGCCTGAGCGTGCGACGCTCTCGAGATCGACCGAACTGAAGGCGCCCGTCGCGAGCTTGCTGCCGATCGTGCCGCCTTCTTCATTCGACCAGACCACCACTTCCAGCGGATGCCGCAACCGGGTGCCCTGCTCGCGCAGCGTCCGCGCGACCTCGATCGCACCGAACGATCCGAGAGGGCCGTCGAAGTTCCCGCCATCGGTGACCGAGTCGACGTGCGACCCGATGACGATCGGATTGAGTGTGCGATCAGTCCCTTCGACACGCCCGATGATGTTCCCCGCCGCATCGATGCGTGGCGTGAGCCCCGCCTGCCTGAAGAGATCGAGCGTGAAGGTGCGGCCCGCGAGATCGTTCTCGGAGTAGGCCACGCGATTGATCCCGCCCGGCGTGCGGCCGATGCGGTCGAACTGCGCGAGCCAACTGTTCACGCGCGCGCCGTCCGCGAGCGCAGGCCGGTACGACCCCGCCGCCCGGACGAACGGGCTCGCGCCGAGCGGGACCGCCGCGATCGCTGCGGCGTACTCGAGGAACTTGCGTCGCGACTGCGTCATTCCTTGAGCGCCCCCAGGCCGCGCAGGAGCCCACTGAAGAACCCGACCGCGGTGGCGTAGTCCTCCACGCGGATCCGCTCGTTCACACCATGCACGCGCGCGACATCGCCATCTCTCAGCGGTACGGCGAGGAATCGGAACACACCATCCGAGTGTTCGTTCCAGTACTTCGCGTCGGTGCCACCCATCACCAAGTACGGCAACACCGGCACACGTTCGCCCGGCAGCATCGCCCGGATGGTCGACGCGATCAACTGGAACGCCGGCGACGATGCATCGGAGACCGGAGAGGGATCGGTGCGCGCGCTGTCCGTGGGTGCCACGACGAGCAACGTGTCGTCGATCGTCCCGATCACATACGCGATGACCGACTCCTGCGTCTCCCCCGGGCGGATGCGAAAGTTCACGACCGCACTCGCCTCGGGTGGGAGCACGTTGTCCTTGATGCCCGCCGAGAGCATGGTCGGTGAGATCGTGGTGCGCATGAGCGCGGCGCCGAGGCGCTCGGCGGCGAGTGCCGCGTCGATCTGCACGGCGGCCGCAGCGGCCGAGGGGGCAGCGGGAGCGGGAAGCTGCGCGACACGGACCATCATCGCGACAACGAGCGCGGCGAGCACGACGACGACTGCCAAGAGTATGCGTTTCATGTCGCTAAGCTACCGGCTCAGTGCGGCGCTCGCCAACAACGCCTGCGTGTACTCGTGCGCTGGTGCGCCGAACACTTGCGCCGCCTCGCCCTGCTCGACGATCCGCCCCGTTCGCATCACGGCCACGCGATCGGCGATCCGTTCGACGACCGCGAGATCATGCGAGATGAAGAGGTACGCGATCCCCCTCGCGCGTTGCAGATCGAGCAACAGGTTCAGCACCTGCGCCTGCACCGAGACGTCGAGCGCCGACACGACCTCATCGCAGACGATCAGCGCGGGCTCCACCGCGAGAGCGCGCGCGATGCAGACGCGCTGACGCTGCCCCCCGCTCAGCTCGTGCGGGTAGCGCGCGACGAGCTCGGGCCGCAGGCCGACCTCCTCGAGCAGCCGTTTCACACGTGCGTCCGCCTCGGCGCCTTCGGCGATCCGGTGCACCTCGATCCCCTCGCGCACCAGGGCGCCGACGCGCATCCATGGCGAAAGCGACTCGGCGGGATCCTGAAAGACGATCTGCATGCGTCGCCGGAGCGCTCGCATCGCCGACGAGTCGAGTGCGCGGACATCGGCGCCGTCGAACACCACCTGCCCCGTCGTGGGCTCGATCAGCCGCAGGACGATCCGTCCGGTCGTCGACTTGCCGGACCCCGATTCGCCCACGAGTGCAAGTGTCTCACCGGCAGCGATGCTGAACGAGACGCCGTCCACCGCGCGGAGCGTGCCGAAGACCTTCACGAGGTCGCGCGCTTCGAGCAGGGGCGCACTCACAGCGGCGGCTCCGACGCGACGAGATGACAGCGCGCGACACCCGTGGCGGCGCGCG
>JANOWT010000253.1:0-5026 GCA_031418115.1 Gemmatimonadota bacterium | reverse complement strand
CGGCGCGGCCTTCGCGACGTCGTCGCAGGTGACCGGCAACGTGTTCGCACCAGGCTACGCTGCGCCCACGCCGGCCAATCTCACGGCAGCAGTGAGCGCGATGGAAGCGGCCTACACCAATGCGGCTGGGCGCACGCTGCCGGACCACACTGAACTCGCGTCGGGCAACATCGGCGGATTGACGTTGCCGGCCGGGCTCTACAAGTGGTCGAGCGCGGTCACGATCCCCACGAATGTGACGCTCACGGGGAGCGCGACGGACGTGTGGATCTTCCAGATCGCCGGCGGACTCACGCAGGCATCGGGCAAGCGCGTCCAGTTGACCGGTGGCGCGCTCGCGTCGAATGTGTTCTGGCAGGTCGCGGGCGTGGTCACGATCGGGACGACGGCACACATGGAAGGTCAGGTGCTCTCGCAGACCGGGATCACCATGCGCACGGGGTCGTCGGCGAACGGTCGGTTGCTCGCGCAGACGGCGGTCACACTGGCGAGCAGCACGGTAGTCGTGCGGTAGGTGCAAGGCGGAACGACGACGCGCGTCGGCAACAGCCGCGGCGTCCGTCGGACCGGTGGGGTAGGAGCGACGATGAGTCAAGCGGATGCGTTCGCTTGGCTCATCGTTCGTTGGCCGATCAGGAGACTCGCCCGACCAGACCCAACAGGAAGCCCGGCCGGAGCAACTCTCGCGGCGGCACCACATCACTGGCGACGCCCACCCAGAGGTCCGCCATCTCCTGCCGCTGTGCGAGTACCCGTGCGGCGTGATCGAAGATCCACTGATGCGCGACGGCGAGTCCAACGCAGTGCCCGACGATCCGTTTGCTGCGAAACTCCTCGCGCTGCGCCCGGTCGTACGCCGCGAGCGATGCATCGGCGTCAGGCGCACTGTGTGCGCGCGCGGCATCGGCAGCGAATGGCGCGAGCAGCTCCCCGCCACGCAGCGCCGCGTAGATCCCCTCGCCGGTGACCGGATCGAGAAAATCTGCCGCGTCGCCGACGAGCGCGGCCCCGGGGGCCCAGCTACGCCGCGCCCGCGAGGCGAAAGGCCCGATCGCCCGCACGCGAGACAATCGCTGTGCCGTTCCAAAGCGCGCCGCGAGATGCGGGTGACTGGCGAGCCAGGTCATCATCAGCCGCTCGCCGCCTCCGCGCACCGTCGCGACGTACGCCGCCGGCACGACGAGGGAGACGTTCGTTCGCCCATGCCCGACCGGTGTGAGCGCGACGTAGCCGTCAGCGGCCATGTGCATCTCCCCCGTGTCGCGCATGCCGTCGACACCGGCGAAGTGCGCCACGAAGGCATAGCGCTCCGCGATGCGCGACCGTCGCGCCAAGCCGAGACTGCGTGCGACACCCGAGCGGAGTCCGTCGGCGCCGATGACCAGGGCGGCAGGTAGCAGCGCGGCGGCTCCCGCTGAGTCGGTGCCAGCAACGCCGGTCACGCGTCCCGTCGAGTCTCGGCAGAGCCCGGTGACGCGCCAGCCTTCGGCGATGCGCACGCCGGCGGCGCGGGCACCCTCAAGCAGGATCGCGTCGAGTTCCAGACGCGGCAACGCGAGACCGCGATCGTGGAACGCGCGGTAGCGGTGTGCGGCCAGGAACCGGCCCTCGAATTCGGTGCCGGCGGCCGAGCGGACGCGCATCCCGGCGAGTGCCGCTGCCCCTGCGCGCTCGACGGCGTCGAGTGTCCCCATGGCGTGCAGCAGACGCGTCGCCTGCGGGCTGAGGTATTCGCCGCACGGTTTCGCACGCGGGAAGCGGGCACGATCGACCAGCGTGACGTTCAGCCCATGGCGCGCGAGCCAGAACGCGGTAGAGGCTCCCGCGGGTCCTCCACCCACGACGACCACGGCGCCACGATGCGCGCCCGGCAGCTGGCTCACGTCGCGCGTTGCGCCGCGCTGCTTCGCGCGAGTTGCGCGGCCCGCACGGCAGGTAGGCGCGCGGCCGCGAGCTCTCCTCTCAACGCGCTCTGGAGCTCTGCCGCTTCGTGCCGGTCGGTCACGTCACGCGCGTTCACCACGATCCGCATCGCGTTCCGGCGCTCGAGACTTCCCTGCCCTACGGCTTCGAGCATGCGCCACGACCCGTCGCGGTGCTGGAACCGGAATGCGAATGCCTGCGGGATCCCCGGTCGCGCGAGGTCCATTCGCAACGCCTCGCTCATGCGCGGCCGATCCTCCGGGTGCACGAACCCGAGGACACCTTGCCCCACGAGGACGGCCGGGGCGTGCCCCAACTGACGCTCGACCGAGGGGCTCGAGTAGGTGATTGTCCCTTCGGCGTCGAGCACGGTGACCATGTCCGTCGCGTTCTCGATGAGTTCACGGTCGTGACGTTCGCTCTCGGCGAGCGCCGGCCGTGCGCGTCGCCGGTCGGTGATGTCCTGCACGGTCCCGGAGACGTGGACCGGCCCGGAGGCGTCGAACGTGGCTACATGCCTCGCGTGCAACCGGCGCACCTCACCCCCGGGGAGCAGGAGGCGACATTCGAACTCGAAGCGTCGCTGTCTCCCCGCGAGGGCCGAGGCGATCGTCTGGCTCACGCGTGCGCGCTCATCGGAGTGCACCCGTGAGAGGAACTCGTGAGGGCTCGCCATCGCGCTCGGATCCACACCGTAGATGCGGAAGAGCTCTCGCGACCAGGTCACGACGTCGGCGCGCACATTCCACTCCCAGCTTCCCGCATGCGCGATCGCCTGTGCGTCAGCGAGTTGACGCTCACGCTGGAGCAGCGCGGCCACGGCCTCCTCACGCTGCGCGTCGACCACCACGGAGAGCAGCGCGGGGGCACCCGCGAACGTGATGCGCGCGGCACGTACCTCGACCGCGAAGACGATCCCGTCCTTGCGTCTATGCTCCCACGCACCCGCGATCACGAATGGGACGTTGACCTGCGAGCGCAACTCATCCTTGATCCGACCGTGCGAGTGCGGGAGCCGGATCGCGTCGACGGTCATCGAATGGAACTCCTCGCGGGAGTACCCGTACTGGCGGATCGCGGCATCATTGACGACGAGAAAGCGACCCGTCGCCTCGTCGATGATCCAGGTCGGCAGGGGCGATGCTTCGAAGAGCAGACGATACTGCGCTTCGTCGGCCCGCATGATGTGCTGCTCGAGCTTGTACGCCACCGTGCTCCCGGTCTGGTTTCCTGTGTGCTTCCTGCGGAACGATAGACCTGCCCCGCAGATGTCCCTAGCCGCACGAAGGGGTGTCATCCCAACGTGTGATGCGCATGGCGCACGACGACCTTCGCCTTGCGCGCCCGTTACGGGGGCCCGCTCCGCGGCCCGTTACGGCAGTGTGACTGCGTTGCTATTCCCAAGCGTGACGGCGCCGTTCCGCGCGAGCGCGCGGCCGAGGATCGTGGCCGTGTCGTCGAGCGTGATGCTGGTGAGCGCGATGAGCTGGCCCTTGAGCGCGCTCGCCGTGCCGAGGGTCGCCGAGGTGCCGACCTGCCAGTAGATGTTCTTCGCCTGCGCACCGTTGATGAGCGTGACCTGCGCGGTCGCGGTCGTGAGCGTCGTCCCCATCTTGAACACGAAGTTGGCGTTCGGATCACCGAGCGCGTCGAGCGTGACCGTTCCGGTGAGTCCCATTGAGCCGGCGGAGCAATAGACGCCCGGTGTGAGTGTCGTTCCACCGAGATCGGCCGAGATGGTGCCGCCGCAGGCCAGGAGCGCGAGGCTATCGTAGGCGGCGGTGAGGTCGAGCTGAGCCTGCGCGGCCTGCGCGTCGGCGACATGGAGCACACCGAGCGTGATGGCGCAGGGCGGGAAGGCCGAGTTGCTGCTCCCGGGCGAGAGACCGACGTCGGCGGCAACGGTTCCAAGACTGATGCAGCTGATGGCCGTGCCGGCGAGGATGCCGTAGGTGGACGCGGTGCCGAGCGGGATGAGCGGCGGCGGCTCGTTGATGACGACGGTCGCGTTGCCGGAGATCGGGCCGTCCGTCGCACGCACCGTATTCGTGAACGTGCCCGGCAGCGTGCCGGCGGTGAAGAGGCCCGATCCGTTGATCGTGCCGCCGCCCGCCACGACAGACCACACCGCGGTGATCGGAACGGCGTTGCCGCCGGCGTCAGTCCCCACCGCCGTGAACTGCTGCGCCGTCGAGATCCCAAGCGTGACCGGATTCGGCGTGACCGTGATCGTCGCGAGCGGACCAGCGATCACGGTGACCGTCGCGTTGCCGGAGATCAGGCCGTCCGTGGCGCGGACGGTGTTTATGTAGGTGCCGGGAAGTGTGCCGGCTGTGAAGAGGCCCGAGCCGTTGATCGTGCCGCCACTGGCAACCACAGACCAGGTGGCGGTCATCGGTACGACGTTACCGCCGGCGTCCGTGCCGACGGCGGTGAACTGCTGCGCGGTCGAGATCCCGAGCGTGACCGGGTTCGGTGTGACCGTGATCGTCGCGAGAGGACCAGCGATCACGGTGACCGTCGCGTTGCCGGAGATCAGGCCATCGGTCGCACGCACCGTATTCGTGAACGTGCCCGGCAGCGTGCCGGCGGTGAAGAGGCCCGTGCCGTTGATCGTGCCGCCGCACGCAACCACAGACCAGGTGGCGGTCATCGGTACGACGTTACCACCGGCATCCCTGCCGACGGCGGTGAACTGCTGCGCGGTCGAGATCCCGAGCGTGACCGGGTTCGGTGTGACCGTGATCGTCGCGAGAGGACCAGCGATCACGGTGACGGTCGCGTTGCCGGAGATCAGGCCGTCGGTCGCGCGGACGGTATTCGTGAACGTGCCCGGCAACGTGCCAGCGGTGAAGAGTCCCGTGCCATTGATCGTGCCGCCGGACGCAACGATCGACCAGGTGGCGGTCATCGGGACGACGTTGCCGCCGGCGTCGGTGCCGACCGCCGTGAACTGCTGCGCGGTCGAGATGCCGAGCGTCACCGGATTCGGTGTGACGGTGATCGTCGCCAACGGGCCCGCGATCACGGTGACGGTCGCATTGCCGCTGATCAGGCCGTCCGTCGCGCGGACCGTATTCGTGAACGTGCCCGGCAGCGTGCC
>JANOWT010000252.1:0-2656 GCA_031418115.1 Gemmatimonadota bacterium | reverse complement strand
TGTGCCACCACCGCGGATCCAACGATGGTGAGCAGTCGCTCGCGGTCGGCTCCCACGCGCCGGTGCAGCCACCCGAGCAGCGGAAGCGCGAGCGCGAGCACCAACAACTGCCCGAGCTCGACGCCCACGTTGAATGAGGCGAGTGCCATGAGCAGGTGTCCACCCGCGAACTGCAGCCGCTCCGCGAGCGCGAACGAGAACCCGAAACCGTGAATGAGGCCGAACCCGAACGCCATCATCCAACGATGCTCGAGCCGATCCGCCGGCAGCACGATGTTCTCGAGCGTGAGCCAGACGATCGACGCGGCGATCAGCATCTCGACGAGCGGGGGGAACCAGCCGGCCGTCGGCGCGAGGCCCAGCGCTGCGAAACCAAAGGTGAGCGAGTGCGCGAGCGTGAAGGCGGTGACGATCGCGACGAGCGAGCGCCACCGGCGCACCGGCAGCACGAGACAGAGCATGAACAGCAGGTGGTCGATCCCGCCGAGGATGTGGCGGAAGCCATCGCCGATGAACTGACGTACTGCGTCGTACCACTGCGGGTCGAGCGCGATCCGGTCGGGGTTGCCCTCGTAGGTCAACACGCGATCAGTGCCGTCCGCACCGATCACGTGCAGCACGCTCATGGTGCGTATTCCGAGATGCGCGAGTCGTGGGCGGAGCACGAGGCGTGCGCCGACAGCGGGGAGTGTGTACTCGAGCCGCACGTCGAGCAGGGCTTGCTGCCAGGCGATGCTCGTGCCGTCGCCGAGGGGCGCCAGGTCGAACTGCGCCCGCGCGTCGGCGAGCGCTCCGAAGCCGCGGTCGCTGGGGAGCGCCACACGCGCCGCGAGAACGCGCGGTGCGTCGAGCGCGATGCCGGAGGCCTCGAGCGCGAGATAGTCCGCGAGCCAGAGCTGCGCGGCACCGGTGAGCAGGGGGCGGACCCGGACGAGGTCGAGCGAGCCGTCCGCTCGGAGCGGGAAGTCCAGGTCGCGCATGGCGACGAGTGGGACGCGGAGCAGGATCTCGAGCCGGGTGCCCTCCGCGCGCACGAAGCCGAGAACCGCGACCCGCTCCGGGATCTCGTGTGCCGGGAGGCTCCGGGGTGCGCCAAGGAGCGCCAGCGCCGCGAGGGCGACGAGCCTTAGGGGCACCTTGCAACGTTCGGGCGGGGTAGAGCGTCTCTGGTGCGTCAAGGCGTGGAGATATAGCATTGGTCGCGTCGGAGCACACGTCATCACGCGAGTCCGGAGCCGAGCATGTCACGCAAGGGTACGTTGATCACCGCCGCCGTGCTGGGTGCGGCCATCATCTCACTGTTCGCTGGGCAGCGCGAGCTGTCGGCGTCACTCGACCGGCAGGCCGTGCAGGCGCCGGTCTTCGAGGTCGACCCGTTCTGGCCCAAGCCGCTGCCCAACGGGTGGCTGCTCGGCATGGTGATCGGCGTCGGCGTCGACGCCAAGGACCATGTCTTCATCGTGCATCGCGGGCAGTCGTCCCTCAATGCACGCACCGAAGGCGGCTATCCCGTGACCGGGCCATGCTGCTCGTCGGCGCCGCCGGTGCTCGAGTTCGACCCCGAGGGCAACCTCGTGAACTCGTGGGGCGGCCCTGGAGCCGGCTACACCTGGCCGGGTTCCAATCATGGCATCACCGTCGACCCGCTCGGGAACATCTGGATCGGCGGTAACGGCACGCGCGACTCGGTGAATGTCGCCGACTCGCACATCCTCAAGTTCACGCACGAGGGCCGGTTCATTCAGCAGATCGGCGTGCCGGGGCGGGCGAGCGACTCGCGGAGCATGGATTCGTTCGGGCGTGTGGCCAAGGTGAGCTTCGACGCGGCCGCGAGCGAGGCTTACGTGTCGGACGGCTACGGCAACAAGCGCGTGGCGGTGCTCGACATGGCGACCGGCGCGATCAAGCGCTACTGGGGCGCATACGGCAGCGCGCCGTCCGACAGCAACTACGGGCCGTACGATCCCGCCAAGCCGCTGATCGCACAGTTCCGCAACCCCGTCCACTGCGCTGAACCGTCGGTCGACGGACTCGTCTATGTGTGCGACCGCGGGAATGACCGCATCCAGGTCTTCACCACGCAAGGGAAGTTCGTCAAAGAAGTCCGCGTCGCACCGCTCACTCGCGGCGACGGCTCAGTGTGGGACATCGCGTTCTCGCGGGATGCGCAGCAGAAGTACCTCTTCCTCGCCGACGGCAAGAACGAGCGCGTGTATGTGATGGATCGTCAGTCGCTCGAGATCCTCACCATGTTCGGCGACGGCGGCCGGCAGCCCGGACAGTTCTTCGCGGTGCACTCGATCGCGACCGACTCGAAGGGCAACCTCTTCACGACCGAGACCTACGAGGGCAAACGCGTGCAACGATTCGTGTACAAGGGTGTGCGGGCCGTGACGAAGCGGGATCAGGGAACGACGTGGCCGGGTCGCCCATGAGCCAGGCGATGCCTGAGCGACGCGCGACCGATCGTCGGTCCGACGATCGGCGGCTCGACGACCGGCGCGGTGACTCGCGTCGCGGGCCGGACCGGCGCGGGAACCGGTTCCGGTCGGCGGACCGCCGCGGACCCGATCGGCGCGATGTCGACGGCCGCGCGACCGACCGTCGGGCGACCGATCGCCGTGCGCTGGCGCGGCGGTCGGCTCCGCAGCTGGCC
>JANOWT010000251.1:0-14811 GCA_031418115.1 Gemmatimonadota bacterium | reverse complement strand
CCCTGCTCGCTCACGCCGATGAAGGCGTTGGCGGCGGCGACCAGGAGGGCCGGGCTGAGCGGCACGATGTGCGATCGGTGCGAGAGCATGGTGACCTCGGGTCAGCGGGTGGAGGGGAGGCGAACGGGATTGCGACCGCGCACGAGGCGTGCGCTTCCTGGCTCGACCATGACGAGGCTCTGATCCACGTCCACGGGTTCGATCACGGGCGCCAGCGTCATCGGCGACGGCGGCGTGTTGCCATGCGCCGGGAGCGCGTGGACCTGCACGTCGGTGGTGTAGGCGCCCGCGACCACGGTGAACTCCGACTCACTGGCGGTCACGTACCCGATCGGGGTCTGCACGACGAGCACCTGGGTCCGCAGTCGCGTGTCGGGGGGGGCGAGTTCCGGCACCCGGAACCGCGCGGTGCCCGTGAGGATCAGGTGCCGCATCCCGCGCCGCTCGGCGCGACCCAGCCGTCCGTGGGGACGGGGAAGTAGGTCGGCTCGATCAGGTCGTGCCAGAGGATCACTGCGAACGAGATGATGATGACGTAGCTAATCACGGACCAGAAGCCGATCTGGAAGATCCGCTGCGTTGATCCGCGCTCGTCGGCGAGAACGGCGAGCGACACATTTGGACATTCGAGCGGTCGTGCAGGAGCGTCGACATCTTGTGTCAGCGTGCGTTACTAAACGTCGGGGATTGTGTCCAACTACCGACATTACGTAACACTCTCGCCATGACGACCCGCCCGGCCACGAGTTCTCGGCCGATGCCGCGGCCGCGATCGTCGCGACGCGGGTCCCGACCGCCGTCATCTGCCTGCTGACGGCGCTTCGCCTGCACGACCTCACCACGCCAGCAGCCGCACGAGGTGTGGATCGCCCTCCCCGAGAAGGCGCGCCGCCCCGCGCTCGACTATCCGCGCCTGCGCGTTGCGCGCTTCTCGGGTGAGGCGTCCACGGAGGGCATCGATGTCGCCGTCGAGGCGCTGCGCGACTACACCCGCCGGTGATGGCGCGCCTGCTAACGCGCCCCGAGTTCGCCGACGGCGGATGGCTGGTCGAACGGGGAGACCGAGAACTTTCCTTCGATGCTCAGATTCCCGTCGAGATAGAAGCGCAGAGCGTAGGATCCTGCGCGTCCGAAGAGCACCGGCATCGACAGCACCGCCATCGTACGACTGGCCGGAGAGGCAACGAAGTCCCCGAGCGTCGTCTCGGCGATCTTCCGGCCGTCGGCGGTGTCGACGATCTCGAACGAAGCAGTGAACTTGCCGTCACCCTTGCCTCCGAGCGCCACGAAGCAGAGCCCGGTCGGACGGTCCATGTGCTGGACTCGCACATCGACGTGCGGCGTGATCCCGAAGAACCCGAGGATCGTCAACTTCCCTCGCAGCTCCTCGCGCACCCCTTCGCACACGATGCATTCGTAGAACTCAGGGACCAAAGGTGGTCACGCTCCAGACCGCGGTGTCGGAGTTCGATTCGTTCGACTCAGGCGAGAACGATCGCAGGTGAGCGCTTGAAGAGGAGAGTATCCACGCCGCCGCCCCGAGTCGCCACGTATTCAAGGATCCCCAGACCTCGGAGACCGCCGGATCGGCCGATCGCATCAGGATCGACCGCTCCCCGATGCCGTCCGGACGAGGGCGCACCGAGGCGATGTCGCGCGTCCGATCGCGCAGCCGCTCCAGGAGCGCGAGCTTCTGTTCGATCGGACGGAGTCGGGCGGCCTGTCGATGCTCGTCCTTCAGTGCTTGGATGCGCTTCCAGTCCATGATTCCCGGCTACCGTCAGGTGAGGAACTGCGTTCGGAACAGATCCCACTTCGTGCGCAAGGCGTGTTCGTCGACCGATCGTTCGAAACTCGCGCGATCGAACGACTCCAGCTTCAGGAACTCGACGAGCCTGGCCTTGTCCTTCGCTCGGCCGAGGTCCAGCGCCAGGAGCGCAAGATGCTCCGGAGAGATCACTCGAGCGGAAACGTCGCCGATCTTGACGTCCTTGGCACCATCGACGGCTTCCAGATGAAGCTTCGTCGGCGCCGGGAGGATCTGTACCGGCCAGTCTCCGATCACGATGTAGATCCCGTCCAGCTTCGCACCGCGTTCGAGGAAGTATTGATAGACCGGTGAGAACGCGTCGAGCGCCTTCGAGTCCTCGTTGCCCAGGATCACGAATACAACGATGTCCTCGGTCGCTTGAACCTCGACGTAGAACTGGGCGGCAACGGCGCCGCCGATCGCGTAGGAGCGAACGACACCTGCCTCCACCATCCGATTGAGTTCGGCGACGACCCGATGCATCGACACTCGAGCATGATACGGCCGCGGGCCCTGACGCCGCCACCACCCTCCGCGCCATCTCCGCCCACCGCACGAACCGGTGCCCATCCACCTCCCGGAACGTCCTGACCTTCCGCAATGTCGAGTGCCCGTTGCTCGACCCATCGGTGTTGGTGTTCCCCTCCACCGTCACGCACACGTGCACGTCCCGCTCGTGCACCCGCTCCTCGTTCTCCACGCCGTTCGCGCGCGCCGCCCGCGCGAGCGCGTCGCAGCTCCCCGTGGCCGGCAGCGGCCAGCTCGACCGCTTCGTGAGGTGATCGTAGTGCGCCGAGTGGCCCACGTGGTGCACGAACGCCGCACACCAGGGCTGACCGGGCGGGAGTGAGACGCTACCGGAGGAAGTGCTCCTCGTTCTCCATACCAGCTTGGCGGAGATCGACTTCCGAGTGGGTGCCTGGTCGAAGGCAGACGCAATCACGCGTCTCTCAGTATTGACAATTCTAATCAATTAATGTTTATTATAAGTCCAATACAGTAAATAATAATATACCATGCCAAGAACCAAGGACGCTTCAGCTGCGCTGCCTGGCGCGGTCACGCATCGGCTCGAGCTGCTCGGATCCAACATTCGAACCGCCCGAATCCGCCGCCGCATGCCCCTCCGGCAACTGGCCGAGCGCGCGCGGCTGAGCGTGCCAACTCTATTGAAAGTCGAAGCGGGGAACCCCGGCACCGGCATCGCCGCCTACGCCACGGTCCTTTGGGTCCTTGGGCTCGACCACGCGCTAGGCGAGTTGGCCAGGCCGGACGCCGACCAGGTGGGACTCGCGCTCGAAGCCGCCGCACGCCCGGAGCGCGCGCGAGCATCCACGCGTCTCGACGACGACTTCTAGCATGGAGCGCGAGTGAAGCCCGAGCGCGAGGAGTGCTTCGTCTACATTCAACTCCCTGGGTCGGCCACGGTGGTCACCTGCGGTCGATTCGTTCAGGAACGTCGCGGAAGCGAGGCTCCTGTGGGGCGTTTCATCTATTCGCGGAACTATCGGGAGCGCCGCGATGCAGTCCCGGTCGATCCGGACCACCTGCCTCTGACCGCGGACGAGAAGACCGCCGCCAGCGACGGCGGCATCTTCGGCGCGCTCCGTGACGCTTCGCCCGACGCATGGGGGCGCCGGATCATCGAACGTGCGCTCGGTCGCACGGACATCTCGGAGCTCGAGTATCTCCTCGAGTCGCCGGAAGACCGCGCCGGGGCCTTGGCGTTCGGCCGTGGTCCGGTGCCGCCGCCGCCCGTCCGCGCGTACAATCGGGTGCTGCGACTGGCGGATCTCTTCGCGGCGGTCCGCGCCATCGAGGACGATCGCGGCGGTCATGCTCTGCCACCGGCCGTCGCCGCGATCCAGCCGCTCATCATTCCCGGCACCTCTATGGGTGGCGCACGTCCGAAGAACGTCGTCGAGGACGACGAGGGCCTATGGCTCGCGAAGTTCCCGGCGCGCGACGACGCGTGGAACAACGCGCCGGTCGAGGCCGGGCTGCTCGCACTCGCCAAGCGTTGCGGCATTCGCGTGCCCGTCACGCGCATCGAGCACATCGGGCAGCATCAGGTACTGCTCGTGCAACGGTTCGACCGCGAGAAGCTCGCCGACGGAAGCGGCGACTATCTGCGTCACCGGATGGTGAGCGCCTTCACGGTGCTTGATGCCTCTGAATCGCCGCTCGAACGCCGCAACTGGTCGTATCTCCTGCTGGCGGACGCCCTGCGGCGCTGGTCCGCCCGTCCGGTCGCGGATCAGCGCGAGCTGTTCCGGCGCATGGTGTTCAATGCGCTGGTCTCCAACACCGATGACCACCCGCGCAATCACGCGCTGATCGCCCCGGGGGCGCAGTTCGAACTCGCGCCCGCGTACGACATCACGCCCACGCGGCTGTTCGGCCAACTCGAGCGCGATCTCGCCCTCGACCTCGGCGACCTTGGCCGTCGAGCGACGCGCGAGAACGCGCTCAGTCGCGTGACGCGGTTCGCACTGACGGTCGAAGAAGGGAAGGCGATCATCGACGAGATGGTCGCCGTCGTGCGCGCGGAGTGGGAAGGTGAGCTACGGCGATGCGGAGCGACGGTGCGGGATGTGGAGACGGTGCGGCCGGCGGTGATCAATGAGGGATTCGCGTTCGAGTCCTGAACGCATCATCCGCACTCGATGTCGAGGCGCTGCGCGACTACACCCGCCGGCATCGCGGCGGCGCGCACGATCTGGCGCACTTCGCGCGCATCTGTCGGGTGACCCGGGTGATGCAACCATACCTTGATTCGCTGCCGTGAACGCGACGCCGAATCTCGCCGCGTCGGTGATGGCGCGCCTGCTAACGCGCCCTGAGTTCGCCGACGGCGGATGGCTGCTCGAACGGGGAGACCGAGAACTTTCCCTCGATTCTCAGCCGCAAGGCACTGCGAGCGGCAATAATATATTTAAATGATATGTTATTGACATTTTTGATCTGCCAATAATATATTACGATGATATAATATAGGAGAATCCGGAAATGCGGAAGAAACGCAACTTTATCGCTGAGCTGTACCCGATTGCGGAGGCTCAGCTGGGATACTTCACGGCGTCGCAGGTCCGTGAGGTAGGCCTGAATACGGTGGGTCTGACGCAGCTGGCGAACAGGGGAGTCCTCGAGCGAGTCAGCCGTGGAGTCTACCGCCTGAGCCGGTACCCGAGCACCGCACACGACTCGCTGATGGAGGCCATGCTTTGGCCACAAGCCAAGAGCGGCGGTCCGATCGGTGTGATCTCGCACGAGTCGGCTCTGGCCTTTTACGGGATGTCCGAAGTCAGCCCCTCGAGGATACACATCACTGTTCCGATGGATGCGAGGATGCGTCGCGACGTGCCTGGATATCTGACAATTCATCGCGCGAGGCTGCAACCTGCCGAGGTCAGGAAGGTCGATGGGATCTTGCTGACGACACCTGAGAGATCGCTCCGCGACGCGGCGGCAGCGCACCTCGGGTGTTCACTGCTACGTCAGGCGATCGAAGATGGTGCCAGAAGCGGTCAGCTGAGTCAAAGCCAAGGAAAAAGGCTCGCGGATGAGCTCCTGGGCGGCCTCAGCGTAGCCGGTGCGAAGTGACGCCGATCCGACTGACCAAGGACGGTCGGCATCTTTCCGCGGGAACGCTCACGAAAGCGGTGCGCGCTCACGCGAAAGAGACAGGAACTGCTGATGGACGGGTAAGAGGCTGGATCGCGTACATGATGCTCTCGGGTCTCCTCCAGAAAGTCGCGCAAGATGAAGGAGGCGCGGCAATGACGGTCAAGGGTGGGGTCGCGCTGGAGCTGCGACTCCACCCAACGCCAAGAGCGACTGATGACATCGATCTGGTGATTCACGACGCGGGCGACTTACTACAGGCGCTCGATCGCTCACTCCTTTCGGAGAATGATGAGCCGCGAGTGCACGGCGGGTTCACCTTCCAGCGAAAGGGCGAGCCGCGCGATCTGCTGAACGGAGCTTGGCGTACCGAGATCACGGTCCGATACGAGGGGACTGCGTGGAATGCTATCTCGGTGGACGTGGCAGGAGAGGAGATCCCGGATGTCGCGCCAGAGTACATCAACGCGATCGATCTCTCTCCGCTGCTTCTCCCTGGGCCCGCTTTCGTGCCCTGCTTACCCCTGAACCACCAGCTTGCGCAGAAACTTCACGGGATGACCCAACCTCCCCGGGAGGGCAGACGAAATGAGCGAGCGAAGGACCTCGTGGATGTTCTGCTGATTGAAGCACTTGTGGGAGATATGGCCGAGGTTCGACGGATCTGCGTGAGCGTCTTTGAGACGAGAGGCACCCACGAGTGGCCGCCGACGCCAGAGGTACACGAGCATTGGCGCGACGAGTTCGGCAGGCTCGTAGCAGAGTACGGCTTGCAAGTCGGAAGCCTGGAGGAAGGCGTGACTGAAGCGCGCGAACTGATCACACGTATTGATGGAACGGGCCAGTAGCGCGACGATGGAACTCATCTGACGGATCATCGCGCCCGCGCACCCTAATACCGCCAACTCCGTACATCTGCCCCCACCGGCGCCGTCATGACCATCCGCTCCACCGCCCAAGGCAACACCATCTGCGGATACCTCAACCTCGAGTACGCATTACTCCGCGTATGATCCCCATTCCAGCAGTGCTCAGCCCGGTCCCCATAGTCCACCACCGCGTCCGCCGGCGGATCCGCCTGCCGCAGGAACTTCTCCACCTCGTACACCGCGTTGTTGAGGTAGTAGTTGTCCATGTCGCCGACGTAGATGCGCAGCTTGCCGCGTAGCTTGGGGCCCAGCCGCGCCCAGTCGCGGCGCAGGATGTGCGAGAGATCGAAGTTCTCGCGCCAGTACGCGGCCACGGTGGTGTCGATCACGCCTGTGCGACGGTCCCATATCGGCTTGGGATACCCGTCCGCACCCACGGGCGAGTAGACGCTCTCCCACACGTCCCACTGATCGCCCGAGCGCGAGTGGCTGCCGAGCGCGAGCTCGCGGTGGTTCAACTGCTCGAGCGTGGTGTTCACGTGCCCCAGGTAGTTGCGGGTGCCGGGACGCGGGACGCGCTTGAAGGGGCCTTCGTCGTAGTACGCGTTCCTGTCCTTGTAGATGTCCACCACGGTGAAGTGGCGGAAGTCGATCGGATCGGGGCACGCGATCCAGGCGCCGTTGAACTCGTCGGGGTAGAACATCTGCACCGCCATCGATTCCCAGCCGCCGGTGGAGCCGCCGAAGTTGAAGCGCGCCCAGCCGGCGCCGAGTCCGCGGTAGCGCTTCTCGATCTCGGGGATCAGCTCGTACATGATCGCGTCGCCGTACGGGCCGTTGTTGGCCGAGTTCACGGCGTACGAGTCGTCGTAGTAGGGCGTGGGGTGCTGGATCTCGATCATGAGCGCGCGCGGGAAGCCGGCGGCGGTCCAATCCTTATAGAGTTGGTAGCCGAGTTCCTGCTGAATGCGATTGTAGCCGGCGAGGCTGAAGCGCGCGGAGTAGTCGGGCGCGAGGTCGGGGTCGGGCGGCGTCTCGCGCCAACCGCTGAGCGTGACGGGAAAGTACCCCTGATTCACCACGAGCGGGTAGCGCGCGTCGGGGTGCGAGTCGAAGCCCTCGGGGAGCAGCACCCAGGCGGCGAGGAAGAAGTCGGTGCCCCAGAACTTGCTCAGCCGCTCTGAACGGATGCGCACGTACTTCACGTACTTGGTCTGCTTGGTCGCCGGGTCAGGAAGCGCGGGGATCTCCTCGGTGAGCTCGAGCTGCAGTCGCGCGTTCGCCGCGACGGTGACGGTGACGGGCTTGGAGAAGAGGTTGCCGGGCTTGGCGTTCATCTGCTGACCTTCCCCGCGGTCGGGCGGCAGCAGCACGGTGTGACCGTCGGAGCGGGTGAAGCGCTCGTATCTATTGAAGAGCGCCTGGATGCGATACCGGCCGGGCTTGAGGTCGCGCAGTGACTGGAGCGGGTAGCCGAATGCAGTGGCGTCGACGGTCTGCGGGGTGCCGGCGCGCCAGGTCGTGACGTCCATGCCGAATACCTGGGCGGTGCCGGCGGCGTCGCTTACCTGCGAGCGCGGGGTGCCGGTGGTGTCGGTGGAGATGTAGAGGAGGAGGCGGCCGTCGAGGGGGGTGGGAACGGCGGCGGAGCGGGTGATGCTGATGCGGGGTTGGGCGGCGAGCGCTTGAGCGTGCGTGAAGAGACTGAAAGCCGCTAGCGTGGCGGTCGTCGCGAGGGCGAGGCGGGAACGCGTGAGGGGGCGGTGCATGCGAGGGCTCCGTGGTGGGGGCGCGTGCGACTGCGCAAAGTTGGTCGGCGCGGGGTCGGGCGGACAGGGCCTGCGGCGCGTCCGGCACGCCCGCCCGCCGCAGGTCATCCTGTCGCGCGACCTGCAACGTATGTCAGTATTGACATCGCCAATCCGAGCCGGTAATCTTTCCGATGTCTCCTCAGGACAAGCCACTTGTCTGGCTTCACGGCGAAGTGAGGGCGCCACCCTTCACGGCGGCGGCGCGCGTTGAAGCGGGTGTATTGCTGCGGCTGCTCCAAGCCGGCGCGAGGCTGCAGATGCCGCACTCTCGTCCCATGTCCATCATCGGCCCGAGATGCCACGAGCTGAGGATCCCGGACGCGACGGCCACCTGGCGCATCGTGTATCGCACCGACCCCGACGCGATCGTGATCGCCGATGTGTTCTCCAAGACGTCGCAGCAGACACCCAATGCAGTCATCGACGTGTGCAAGACGCGCTTGAAGCGCTACGACAGTCTCTGACGTTCGAGGAAGGTCCCATGCGCAAGCAGAAGCAGGAGCGGCTGGAAGCCGCCGGTTGGAAGGTCGGTTCCGCCACCGAGTTCCTCGGACTCAGCGCCGAGGAGGCGGCGATCGTCGCAGTGCGCGCAGGCCTCGCGAAGCTCCTGCGCGAGATGCGGATCGATCGCGCGCTGACCCAGGCGCAGTTGGCGCGCCTCATCCGCTCCAGCCAATCGCGGGTCGCCAAGATGGAAGCGGCCGACAGTTCCGTCTCGATCGACCTGCTCGTGCGCACGCTCGTCGCCTCGGGCACCTCCGGCGCCACCATCGGGCGGGCGTTCGCCGACATCGATGCGCGACGGAAGGTCCGGCGCTCCGCCTGAGCGCATGGCGTCTGCCCAGTCCATTTCTCCCGTTGCATCGAACATAGAGTCGCCTTGTTGCAAGGTATCCTTACAAAAGGTGCTCAGATGCTCGCCAAAATGACCTCGAAGAACCAACTCCCCCTCCCCAAGGCCATCACCGACGAACTCGGCACCCCCGAGTACTTCGACGTCGAGAACCGGAACGGACAGCTGATCCTCACCCCGGTGCGGATCCGGCGCGCGGACGCCGTGCGGGGCAAGCTCGCTGAGCTCGACGTCACCGGCGCTGACGTCGACGACGCGGTCGCGTGGGCCAGGCGAAACGTGGCCAAGTGAGCGAGTCGTACTCGATACGAACATCGCACTCTCCGCGCTCGCCCTCACCGGCGGATCGCTCGCGCGCATTCGCCGAGCCTGGCGCAGCGGCGAGATCACTCCGCTGGCGAGTGCCGCTACCATCTCCAAACTGATCCGCGCGCTGACGTACCCTAAGTTCGCGCTCTCGGCGCCCGAGCAGCGCGAACTGCTCAGCGACTACCTACCCATGTGCGAGTCGGTGGTCACCCGAGAACCGCTCGACCACCTGCCGCGCCGTCGCGATCCCCACGACCAGATCTTCCTCGAACTCGCTGAAGCGGGAGATGCCCAGTGGCTCGTGACCGGCGATCGTGACCTGCTCGCGCTGCAGGGCCAGATGCGATGCGAGATCGTCACGGCGGCGGAGTTCGTTCAGGAGTACCCTGAGCGAGCGGGCTGAACCCTATGTTTGCTATCCGGCGACTGTTTGCCGAACGGCAAACATATTGGCTCTGACGTCGCTTCAGCTCTCCGCGAGCAAGCGACGTAACCAACCTCGGTGCCTGGCCTTGAGCGACGCCGGGGCGACGTAAGTCGCGCTGGACAGGCTCATTTGCTCTACCACATCGTCGAGCAACGCCTCGCGCGCCAATGTCTCCTCGATCGCTGCCCGGAAGATCCCCGCTTCCTTCGCGTACTTCTTCGTCATCTCCGGGAGCTCCGCGAATACGGTCGGACCAAGTCTCGGGTGACTCACGATCTCCAGAACGTAGATGATGTCCTTGGCCCGCTTGTCCGGATGCAGACGAGTGCTCGCGGCGACGCCCTTTTACAGAACGTACGCTCCGAGCTTGGGCACCCGGATCACACAGGGGGGATCGACGAGCGGATGCAGCGAACTCCCCACTCGCATCGGGCGCGAGTTCTCGAGCAACATCCGCTGACCGGTGTACCCCTGTGCCATCAGGCCACCCTGTCCGGCGATCTCGAGCTTGGCGCGAGGGTGCCCTTCCGTGAGGAAGTCGATCGGAACGGTGTCCCCGGCATCACTGGTGTAGACCATCCAGGTGGCGACCCCGTCCATGTCCGAGATCGGGTCGCGCTCGAATCCGGCCCTGATCGCCAACTCGACGAGCAACGGACGATCACCGGCACGCAGTTCCGGCGGCAGCGTGATGTCGATGTCCTCCGTTCCCACGCCGCCCGTCTCGTTCTCTTCCGCCAGATAGAGCGTGTGAACCCATCCGCCAACGAAGACGATCTCGTCGCGGTACGGCTGAAGCTCGACGATCAGTCGCGCGAACTGCTCCGTGGCACGGGACCTCACCTGATCGCCTCGAGGAGCCGATTGACCGCTGACGGGTCGAGTTGGAGCGCCTTCGCCATGCGCCGCTTGAGGAGCATCTCCGCTGCTTCGATCCCGCGGACCGGAAAGTGTGCGAGGTCGAGGAACAACTGGAGATCCGACACGACGCGTATGCCACTCACGTTCTCGGCTTCGACGCAGATGCCGACTCCGTAGTAGGGCTCCATGATCGCGAGTCCGCCTTCGGCCGCCGACTCCTCCGCGAACAGCTCGCTGAGGATGCCCCGCATCTGAGCCTCGTCAGCCCCGCCCAGATAGACGTGCAACATCCCTGCGCCTCGCACATAGCCGATCCGCCGTTCGGCGGCTGCCAGAAGCGTGACGGCCCACGGCGTCTTCCACTTCTCACACGCCCTGCCCAATCGCTCCAGCACCTGGTCGCGGTCGAGCGGCACCGCGTATGAGCGGGAGGGATTCTTTCTCCACTGATACGCATTGGTCCAGTCGAGGAGGGCGGCGACCGGATCAGCGAGCCGCAGGCCATCTTCTGAGCGAGTGGCATAGCCCCGTTGCACCAGCGCGTCGGCGACGTTCGACGCCCATCCGATCGCCAAGTGCGTGCGCGCGGCGAGCTCCGACACGCGGACGCTCTCCCCCGGCGCGGAGAACAGGGCCCTGAGCACGCGCGACGCCTTCTTCGAGAAGGGATTGATCTCGCGCACCGGCGCGGACCAAGCGGCGCGCGCAGGGCGGTCTTGACGTTGCCGATCCACCCGGATGCCGGGCGCATTCAGGTAGGCATATCCGTTGAGATCGGCGTGGTTCACGCCGAGTGCTTTCAGGTGCTTGCGCGCCGCTGGACCAAGTCGAGGTATCACGAGCAGTGCTTCGCGCCGCGCGAGCGCCGGCGATCGTTCGATCTCGGACGCCGCATATCGTGACCTCACGTGGACGGCCAGCTGAACTTCCCGACCGTCAAGCTCGGCGTCACACCAGAAGTCAGGTCCACCGGCGACTCCAGATGCTGTCGCACGCACGCGTGCGCGCCCTCCGAGCTCGGCGAAGAGATCTTCGATCAAGCGGACAGCGGCTTCCTCGAGATGTTGTGCGCGCATCATAAATGCAATGTATTTCGGTATTTTACGAAGTCAACGTGAAAAACGAAATACTCACGTTGCCGTAAGCGTTTGTATTACAACTGCTTACAGAACAGCGAATGGAACATAAATATCATTTCAACGAGATTCGCGCCCTCGCCGCGCATGAGAGTTTGCCCCAGGCTGCAGTATTGTGTCTGTCCGCTGTGCGTTATCAGATGTGGTTTAATAAGCCTTTGGTATGATATTGTAGCAGACTATATCATACTATAAACTTATTAACCATCACACTTCATCAGGCTATAACAGTATGGAACGGGCTAAACGACTCCCCAGAAAGTCGCCGGAGATGCTAGCGCTGCAACGGCGCCAGCTGGATGGACGGCTGAAGCAGCTGCCGCCACTGGAGGCGCCTGGAGCGGGTTGGATTCGCACGATACGAGAGGCGCTCGGAATGACCATGGCTCAGTTCGGAACGCGGCTCGGAGTTTCTCCGCAATCGGTTCAGGATCTGGAGCAGAGGGAGCAGAAGGAGACGATCTCCGTCGGCAAGCTGCGCGAGGCGGCCGAGGCCTTGGGTTGTGAACTCAAGATCGTATTCGTTCCGCGGCTGTCACTCGAGTCGGCGATCCGTGAGCAAGCGGCGCGAAAGGCCCGAGAGGAGCGGAACAGGTTGCTCCACACCATGCGCCTTGAGGCCCAGGGAGAGGGGGTCGAGGAGGTGTTCGACGAAGGACGAGCGATCGAGCTATGGCTCACCAAGCGTGCGCGCAGACTGTGGGACAGCGAAGAACATCGAAATAGCGATGGAGTGGATATCGGGACGATCGATCGACGTTCTTGAGCTCGACGTACTCGCCGCGAGATTCCATACATCGCCGCGCTGCGGCTCGCGGACAATGGCGAGTTCAAGCAATTTTACGAGTTCGTCCGGGCGTAACGCTCGTGAATCACGTTCAGGCCAGCAAATCGTGCTGGCGCCGTCCAAGCTGAGACCACCGCGCCTTCGGAGCCCGCCCAGATGAAACACCCGCGCCTACTCGTCCCGACCCTCGCCCTCGCTCTGGCGGTCTCCGCCCCGCTCTCCGCTCAAACCCCCGCGCAGAACGACAGCGCCGTGCGCGCCGCCACGCGCAGCCGCGCTCTGCCGCTGATCACCCCGCGCACCCTCAACTTCACCACCGACGAGGCGTCGTGGATCTCACTCGACGTCTCCCCCGACGCTCGAACGATCGCCTTCGACATACTCGGCGACCTCTACACCATCCCCATCGCCGGCGGCTCCGCAACGCGTATCACGAGCGGCACCGGCTGGGACCAACAGCCCCGCTTCTCCCCAGACGGCAAACACATCGCCTTCGTCAGCGACCGCAACGGCTCCAAGAACATCTGGATCGCCAACGCCGACGGCACCGCACCCCGCATCATCACGCGCAGCGAACGCATCAACTTCGCTTCGCCGATCTGGTCCGCTGACGGCCAGTACGTCATCGCGGCGCGCACCGGCCAACTCTGGATGTACAACACGGACGGCGGATCAGGCGTCCAGCTCACCGGCCTCCGCCCCGAGGGCGCCGCACCCGCAGGCGCACAGGGTGGAGCGACACCATCGCACTACGGCGCCGCACCGAGCGGCGACGCGCGATACCTCTGGGTGAACGTGAGCGGCAACGTCCCCGCCACGCTCGCCGCCGGAGCCGATCTCCATACAGCCACATCAGCCCGCGAAGAAGCCGAGGAGCAGGCCGCACGCAGCAACGCGCGCCGCATCGGTCAGTATCAGATCGGCCAGTTCGACCGCGAGACCGGCCGCACGCTCGTCCGCTCGCACGAGACCTTCGGCGCCTTCCGCCCCGTCGCGAGTCCCGACGGCAAGTGGCTCGTCTACGCCACGCGCTACGACGCGCGCGAGGCGCTCAAGCTCCGCGACCTCGCCACCGGTGAAGAGCGCTGGCTCGTCATGGACGTGCAGCGCGACAACTCGCAGGGCGGTGGCGTCAACGATCGCGATCTCTATCCCGCCTCGGCGTTCACGCCGGATTCCAAGTCGCTCATCACGAGCTACGGCGGAAAGATCTGGCGTGTCAGTGTGCCGTCGGGTGCCGTGACAGCCGTGCCGTTCACCGCACAGGTCGATCAGCAGATGGGCGCGCTCGCCAAGTTCGAGTATCCGATCAACGACAGCACGCTCGTCGTCACGCAGATCCGCGGCGCGCGCCCGTCGCCTGATGGTCGCCTCATCGCCTTCACTGCGCTCGACGCGCTCTACGTGGGCGAACTCGGGCCCGCCCCCGCGGCCGGCGACACCGCCACGCGCCAGGTGCGCAACGCGCGCAAGCTCACCGCGGGCGGCATGGTCGAGCACGCGCCTGTGTGGTCGCCCGACGGTCGGTACCTCGCATACGTGACCTGGACGGACACCGCCGGCGGCAACATCTATCGCGTCCGCGCCGACGGCAGTGCGCAGGCCGAACGACTCACTCGGCAGGCCGCCTACTACGACAAGATCGCGTTCACCAAGAGCGGCGCCCGGATCATTGCCGTGCGCGGTTCGCGGTTCAGCCGCATGCGGCAGTTCGAGGACTTCGGCAACATCGCCAACGGCGAGCTCGAGTACGTCTGGTTGCCCGCCGAGGGCGGCGAGGCGACGCGCATCGCGTGGGCCGGCAACGGGCAGTCGCAGCAGGGGCGCAACGTGCCGCACGTGGGGCCCGACAGCTCACGTCTATATGTATGGGCCGACGCCGAAGGTCTGGTGTCGATGCGCTTCGACGGCACCGACCGGAGGATCGTGGTCCGCGTCGCTGGTCCGCCTCCGCCGGCCAACCCACTGCCGCCGGGAGCGACGCCACCGCCGCCGCCCTCTCCGGACGAGGTGCTCCTCTCGCCAAATGGCACGCACGCGCTGGTGCAGGCCAATCAGAACGTCTACCTGATCACGGTGCCGCCGGTGGTGGGGCAAGCGCCCGCCGTCGCCGTGTCGGGCGCCGGAGTGCCGACCGCTCGGCTCACCAAAGTCGGCGGTGACTTCATCGGGTGGTCGGCCGATGGCAACACGGCGTTCTATTCAATAGGGCGCAGCTACTTCCAGTACGACGTGCGCACGGCCGAGTCGGCGGTTCGTGATTCGACTGCGCGTGCGGATTCCGTCGCGCTGGCTGGTGGTGCTCGCGACACCACGCGGCGCGC
>JANOWT010000250.1:0-5613 GCA_031418115.1 Gemmatimonadota bacterium | reverse complement strand
CCGATCCAAGGGTTGAATGCCCCCCGCCATCCGGCTACTTTTCTCCGTCTACGGCCGCGTAGCTCAGTTGGTAGAGCAGGTGACTGTTAATCACCGGGTCACAGGTTCGAGTCCTGTCGCGGTCGCTCTCCCGTTCCAATCGCATCGCGAAGGGCCAGCCGTCATCGGCTGGCCCTTTCGCGTGCCCAGTGATCGGTCGGGCCCTCAGCTGTCGCGCCCCGATCGGTCGGGCCTGATTGCAGGCGACGCCCGCCGGGCGCAACTTCTCGCCACGCGACTTCCCTGCCCTTCAGACCGGACCCGATCCAGATGCGACCGACTGCCGCGCTCCCTTCGCTCGTCGCCCTCTTCGCCTGCATCGCCCCCACGATGCTCTCAGCGCAGGGTCCTCTCTCGGCGCTCGATCGCCGCGTCGACTCGGTGTTCACGGCATTCAGCCGCACCTCGACGCCCGGCTGCGCCGTGGGCGTCGACCGCAACGGCCAGGCTCTCGTGCGCCGTGCCTACGGAATGGCCAACCTCGAGAGCGGCACGCCCTTCACCATGGGCACGATCTCGGAGAGCGGATCGACCGCCAAGCAGTTCGTCGCCGCCGGACTCGTCATGCTCGCGCTCGACGGCGTGCTCACGCTCGACGACGACATCACCCGCTGGATCCCCGAGGCGAAAGGCCTGGGCAAGCGCATCACGGTCCGGCAGTTGCTCAGTCACACCAGCGGACTCCCCGATCGCTACACCCTGCACGAAGTGCAGGGCCGACCCGCCGGCGAGGTCGATCACCCGAACGCCGAGGTGCTCGACATGGTCTCGCGGCTGCGAGAGCTCAACTTCGCGCCGGGCGAGGACTACCTCTACAGCAACACCGGCTACGTGGTCGCGGTCGCGGTACTCGAGCGCGCGAGCGGCAAATCGCTGCAGGCCTTCACCGACGAACGGATCTTCCGTCCGCTCGGCATGACGAGCACGCGCTGGCGCGAGGATCACCGCGTGGTCGTGCCCGGTCGCGCCGCCGCGTACAGCGGCACCCTGGCCACGGGCTTCGCCAACGATCATCCGTTCACTCGTGTCTTCGGCAGCGGTGGACTCCTGCTCACGATCGACGACTTCCTCAAGTGGTCGGCCGCATTCCAGGCGGGCGAAGGACGCTGGAGCGCGATCCGCGATTCGCTCAGTGCGGTGATCCGCCTCAACGACGGTACCGCGATCACCTACGGGCTCGGCGTGACCACCGACGAGTGGCGTGGCGTGCGACGCGTGTCGCACACGGGTTCCACGGGCGGCTATCGCGCCGCACTCTACCGCTTCCCCGAGCAGGCGGTCTCGGTCGCACTGCTCTGCAATATCGGCGCCGCCAATCCGGGCGCACTCGCGACGAGCGTCGCGACCATCGTGCTCGGCGACGCGCTCAAGCCCGTGGTCGCCGAAGTCGCACCGGCGATCGCGGTGAGCCCGGAAGCGCTCGCCGCACTCGCGGGACGCTATCACGCGCCGTTCAACGAGGACATCTCGGTCCTTGAGGTGCGCGACGGCCAGTTGGTCGACAGCCTCTCAGGCGCGGTGATGATCCCGTGGGGCACCGATCGCTTCCGCGCGCGTGGCACGCGGACCTTCTTGACCTTCTCGCGCAACGGCCCGGCGGTCTCGATGCGCGTGGAGACCTCCGGCGCCCGCGGAGTCGACTTCGTGCGCGTCGAGGCGCCGGCCACGGGCGCGGCCGTGATCGCGACCTACGTTGGCCGATTCACGAGCCCCGAGCTCGGTGCGACCTTCGTCGTCATGGCGCGCGGAGACACGCTCATGGTCGATCAGGGCTGGCGGGGGACGGAACGACTCAGTCCGCTCTTCCGCGATGCGTTTCTGCTCCCCGACGGCAAGCTCGTCCGCTTCACGCGCGACGCGCGCGGGCGTGTCGCAGGGTTCGTACTAGGGGAAGGCCGCGTGCGCCACTTGCGATTCGAGCGCGCGGCGACGCGCTGAGCGCGCCAACGTCGGACGTGTCGTCGACGAGTCACCGGCAGGTCGCGACGGGGAACCAGGTCCGAACCGGTGACGTTCCATGCAGGTGACCATTCCAAGCCGTTCCTCACTCGATACCGCCGGCGCTTTCGTCATACTCGGCGCCTCTGGCGGCATCGGTCGTGGCATCGCGAGCGCTCTCGCCGCTGACGGCGCGAAGCTCGTGCTCGCGGGCCGTTCGCTCGACAAGCTCTATCCGCTCGCCGACGAACTCGGCGCAACGGCGCACGAGGTCGACGCGTCGAGCTTCGCCGAGGTCGAGGCGTTGCTGACCGAGTCGCGTGAGCGACATGGCCGCGTCGCCGGCGTGGTGAACGCGGTCGGTTCCATACTCCTCAAGCCCGCCCACCTGACGAGTGAAGCCGAGCTCGCGGAGACTCTTCGACTCAACCTGCAGACGGCCTTCGCCGCCGTGCGGGCCGCAGCCCGCACCATGACGGAGGGCGGCAGTGTACTGCTCTTCTCGAGTTCCGCGGCCGAGGTGGGGTTGCCGCACCATGAGGCGATCGGAGCAGCGAAGGGCGCCGTCGCCGGACTCGTGCGCAGCGCTGCCGCCACCTACGCGCCACGGAGACTCCGAGTGAATGCTATCGCGCCGGGCCTGGTCGACACGCCGCTCGCCGCACGCATCACCGGGAATCCCAAGTCCCTCGAGGCCTCGATCGCGATGCACCCGGTCGGTCGGATCGGCACAGTGGACGACATCGTCGCGCCCGCGCGGTGGTTGCTCGACCCGGCGAGCGAATGGGTGACCGGGCAAGTGATCGCCGTTGACGGCGGAATGAGCCGGATCCGCACCGCGGCGCGATAGTCGCAAGGGCGCGCTCGCGTCGCGCGTAGGTAGATTCCCATCGTGACCACCTACATCGCACTCCTCCGCGCCGTGAACGTCGGCGGCACCGGCAAGCTCCCCATGGCCGACCTCCGCGCCCTCTGCGAGAAGGCCGGCTTCACCGACGTCCGCACCTACATCCAGAGCGGCAACGTCGTCTTCTCGAGCAAGCTGACCGCGGCCAAGGCGCTCGTGACGCTCGAGGCAGCGCTCGTCAAGCGACTCGACAAGGCGCCGCAGGTGCTCATCCGCACCGCCGACGAGCTCGAAGCGGTGATCGCCGCGAACCCGTTCCCCGAGGCGGAGCCGAACCGACTGATCGTCGTCTTCCTCTCGCGAGAAGAGTCGGCGACGGTGCCCGATGGCTGGAAGATCCCTGGGGGCGAACGACTCGCGCTGGTGGGCCGCGAGCTCTTCGTCCACTATCCCGACGGCATGGGGCACTCGAAGCTCAAGGTGCCGTTCGCGGATCAGGGCACGGGGCGCAACCTCAACTCGGTGCGAGCGCTGCTCGCGATGGCGCGCGCCGAGGTCTAGTCGGCGACGTCACGGCGCCACGACGCCACGACGCAGATGGACAGGCCTTGGACGGGCACGAGGACGTTGCGGCGCGAGGAGTCGAGCGGTAACATCGCGGGAGATCGACCGCCTCCACTCTCTCCCGAAGGTGCCATGACCTCGCCCACTCGCCACGCGCGCGGCGCAGAGTTGCGCCGCCTGCTTCGCACCCCGATCGTCGTCGCGATCGGACTCTTCGCTCTTCTACACATCGCTCCGCGTACACTCGACGCGCAGGGCCGTCCCGGCGCCGACCGACTGACCATCGCCGACTACATGGCGTGGGAGGACGTGAGCAATGCGCAGCTCTCCCCCGACGGGAAGCAGATCCTCTACACCAAGGGCTGGGTCGATCAGATGAACGATCGTCGCAAGTCCGCGCTCTGGATCATGGACGCCGATGGGTCACGTCAGCGCTTTCTCGTCGAAGGCAGCGGCGCCAAGTGGTCGCCCGACGGCACGCGTATCGTCTATGTCGCCGACGGTGAACCCAGCGGCACCCAACTCTTCGTCCGCTGGATGGACGCCGAGGGCGCGACTTCGCAGATCACGCGCGCCGTCGAATCGCCGAGCGGCGTTGAATGGTCGCCCGACGGCAAGTCGCTGAGTTTCCAGATGCGGGTGCCAAAGCCTGAACCCTGGCCGCTCGAGATGCCGTCGGCGCCGCGCGGTGCCAAGTGGACCGAGCCGCCGCGTGTGGTGCAGTCGGTGAAGTACCGCGCCGACCGGCAGGGCTTCCTCCCCGATGGCAACACGCAGCTGTTCGTCGTCTCCGCCGAGGGAGGAGCGCCACGCCAGATCACGAGCGGTGACTGGGATAATGGCGGCGGCCGCTGGATGCCGGACGGTGCGGCCCTTGTCTTCGCCGCCAATCGCATACCTGACGCCGCCTACGCCTTTCGGCAGTCGGACATCTATCGCGTACAGGTCGCGTCCGGCGCGATCACGCGCCTCACCACGCGCAACGGCCCCGACGGCAACCCGGTACCGTCACCTGACGGCAAGTTCATCGCCTACACCGGCTACGACTCCACCGATGCCACCTGGCAGGACGCCGCGCTCTACGTGATGAACGCCGACGGTTCGGAGCCGCGTGCACTCACGGCAACGCTCGACCGCTCGCCCTCCGAGCTCATGTGGGACGCGCAATCCAAGGGCGTCTACTTCCTCGCCGAGAACGCCGGCTCGCGCCATCTGTACTACGCGCCCCGCTCGGGACCGCACCGCCAGGTCACGCAGGGTGCGCAGGTGCTGCAGGTGACCGACATGACCGCTGCTGGTGTCTTCGTCGGCACGCGGACCACCTCCTCCGCGCCCGCGAACATCGTGCGCTTCGACGCGGCCACACCGCAGACGATCACCACCCTCACTCGAGTGAACGCTGACCTGCTCACCGGCAAGAAGCTCGCGACCACCGAGGAGATCTGGTACACGTCCGCCGACGGCATGCGCATTCAGGGCTGGATCGTGAAGCCGCCCGACTTCGATCCGTCCAAGAAGTACCCGATGATGCTCGACATCCACGGCGGGCCGCACGCGATGTACAACGTCGGCTTCAGCTTCGCACGGCAGGATCACGCGGCGCACGGCTTCGTGATGCTCTACACCAACCCGCGCGGCTCCACCGGCTACGGCTCGGCGTTCGGCAACGCCATCAAGAACGCCTACCCGGGCAAGGACTTCGACGACCTCATGGCCGGCGTGGACACCGTGCTGGGCCGCGGCTACGTGGATGCGCGGCGGATGTTCGTGTACGGCTGCTCGGGCGGCGGCGTGCTCACGGCGTGGATCGTGGGCCACACCGACCGGTTTGCGGCCGCGTCGTCGAACTGCCCGGTGACCAACTGGATGAGCTTCGTGGGCACCACCGACGGGCCCGGCTGGTACCGCAACTTCGAGAAGCCGTTCTGGGAGGACCCCACCGAGTACCTCAAGCGCTCGCCGATCATGTACGTGGGGAACGTGAAGACGCCGACAATGCTGATGACCGGCGTGCTCGACCTGCGCACGCCGATGCCGCAGACCGAGGAGTTCTGGTACACGTCAGTCGACGGCATGCGCATTCAGGGCTGGATCGTCAAGCCGCCCGACTTCGACGCGTCCAAGAAATACCCGATGATGCTCGACATCCACGGCGGGCCGCACGCGATGTACAACGTCGGCTTCAGCTTCGCACGGCAGGATCACGCGGCGCACGGCTTCGTGAT
>JANOWT010000249.1:0-2429 GCA_031418115.1 Gemmatimonadota bacterium | reverse complement strand
CGAAGCGATGATCCTCGACACGCGCGCACTGCTCGTCGAGTTCGACGGTCTGCCGCAGGCGCGCTGCTCACCGGCGCATCTGCGCCTGCTGCAGAACGCGGCGATGGGGCGTCCGCACATTCGCGCGATCGGCTACTGGCGCGCCGCCGAGCGGCGGTGCGGTGTGGGCTTCTTGCAAACGGACGCGCTCAAGCCCGCACGGGCCGACAGCATCTATGCATCGGGCGTGATCGCCTGGTGGCCGGGACCGCAGACCGAGGTCGGCGGCGTGCAGCTCTTCCTCATGCGCTACGGCGACCATGATGTGGCGATCGATCCGCGCGGCCTGCTCGCCGTGGGGCCGTTGCAGGAACGACAGGTGGGGCTCTGGGTGGAGAAGTTGCGACTCGCATCGGAGCCGGCGGGTGCCGACCTCCCCGAGCCCGCATCACTCAAGGTGGGTCTCCCGCTCGACCCCAAGAACGGACGTGCCATCTCGCGCTACTCGCGCGGCGGCGAGATGCCGATCGAGGTCGTCGCGATCGAACCGATCGGGACCTTCTGGAGCCGCTATGCGATGACGCTCATCGTGGGACTCGGCGTCGGACTCGTGCTCGTCGCCGGCTGGCTCTTCGGCCTCATGCGCTACACACGGCATCGCCTCAGCCTCGCGTCAATGCTTCGGGCCGCGCTCAGCGGCCAGCGCGTGCACGCGGTGTATCAGCCGGTGATCGAACTCTCCACCGGCAACTGCGTCGGGGCCGAAGCGCTCGCGCGCTGGACGCTCGAGGGGGGCGCATCGGTGAGTCCCGAGAGTTTCGTGCCCGTCGCCGAGCTCACGGGTCAGTCCACCGAACTCGCCCTCGCCGTCCTCCGCGTCACGCTCCTGGACCTCGGCGAGTTGCTGCGCGCAGCGCCTCGTCTGAGCGTGAACATCAACGTGAGCGTCGACGAGCTCAAGTCGGAGCGCTTCGCCGAGGTCCTCGACGCCGAGCTCGATCGGAGCGGACTCAAGCAGGGTGCGATCACGCTCGAACTCACTGAGCGCGCCCTGATCAGCACTGACTCGGCGCGCACCATGATCGCGCGCCTGCGGCAGCGAGGACATCGTGTCGCACTCGACGACTTCGGCACCGGCTACTCGAGTCTCGCCTACCTCGCTGACCTAGAGCTCGACGTCATAAAGATCGACAAACTGTTCGTGCACTCGATCGGCACCGAGGCCGCGACGAGTCAGGTGATCACGCATGTGATCGAGATGGCGCGTTCGCTCGGACTGCGGACTGTGGCCGAGGGCGTCGAGACGGAAGCGCAGCGGGACTGGCTGAAGGCCCATGGCGTCGACTATGGTCAGGGATGGATCTTCAGCAAGCCGTTGAGTGCCGGGGAGTTGGCGGCGTTCGTGGGCAGAGACGCGACCGAGTGACGCTGCGCGGTCGCGGTGTTGGGCTCGCGGTCGTCGTGGGGTTACTGTTGGCCGCGATGGGATGCGCGGCGCATACGCCTGCGGCGGCACCGGCGGCACCGGCGGCGACCTTGCGCCGCGAGCCGGTCGCGCGCGACCCCGCACTATCGGTCCTGCCCAGCGAGTACGCCTCTGCAGTCCTTGCGCGCCGCCAGGGTCTGCTGGACCGTGGACTCCGTCTCGGCGCCGAGGACGTGGGCTACTATATGGATGTGCAGGAGGCGCGACTGCGGCAGGCGGGTGGGTCGGCGCTCAGACTCACGCGTCGCGGATCGAGCGTGATCCTCGAGTTGCCTGGTCAGCTGAACTTCGAGATCGGGAGTGCGCGGCTCTCGGCCGCCGCTCTCTCCGCCATCGCGGACGTGGCGAAGGTGCTGATCGACTATCGTCTCACCATCATCTCGGTCGAGGGGCACACCGACGACTCGGGCGACGCCGTGCAGAATCGCACGCTCTCCGAACAGCGCGCCTCGGCGGTCGCGCGGCAACTCACGAGCACGGGCGTCGAAGCTGAACGTCTTGTGGTCGTGGGGTATGGTGCCGACCGGCCAGTGGCCGACAACACCACCGAGATCGGTCGTGAGACCAACAGGCGCGTGGTGCTGCGCGTGGATCCGCTGCAGCGGTGAATCGCGGCCCTGCTCCCGGACCGAAGCAGCGACGGCCAGCGGGGCGTCCCCCGCTGGCCGTCGGCCTACCTTCGGACGTACCGACGCCTCACTCGCCCTGACCTTCGATTCCGCGCTTCAACTTCAACTCGTCCCCTCCTGGTGTTGGGTGATCCTGCGCCTCAAGCGGCGAGGGGTTCGGCGGCGCCGGAGCCTCCGCGCGCCCCCGGCACCAGCTGCACCCGCTTCGCCATGCGCCACGCGCTCAGCACCGCGGGATCGCGGCGGAACGACGAGCGCACGATCGCGTCGAGCCGGTCCACCGCGCGCCGGCCGCGAAGGACCTCCGCCCTGAGCCCCGTCCGCGCCGCCACGTG
>JANOWT010000248.1:0-6287 GCA_031418115.1 Gemmatimonadota bacterium | reverse complement strand
CCGTCTGCAGCAACGGTTGCTAGGCCCCTGCCTCGCAGAGCGGCTAGGCCATCGCTTACGATGACGCGACCCGCGAACTACGGACCGAGGTAGCGCTACGACGCCCAGAGGGGCCGAATTACGCAGCAGGACCCGATCGGGATCGCGGGTGGGGCGAATGTGTATGGGTTTGCGGGTGGGGATCCGGTCAACTTTTCCGACCCATTTGGACTGTGTCCCGTCTGCATCGCGGCGGCGACGAGGATACCGTTTCCTTATTCGACCGGCGCCGATCTCAAGAAGTTGTCGAAGTCGAGCCTGAATTCGCTGATCGCTCTAGGCATCAAGACCGGTCACAGGTTCGGCGTCTCCTATGCGACTGAGGGAGATCACGAGGATATGAGACACAACGGCACCAACTACAAGACCGGTAAGTCGAATGCGGCACTAAGCGGTAACGCGGTCGACATTAATGAGATCGATGGGAGGGACATCGGTTCGTTCGGCGTTGCGACTGAGACGTCGATGATGCTGCTCGCGAATCGTGTCGCGATGTCGGCAATCGCAGAGTCCGACACGAAGAGTGTCATCTGGCCTACTGGGCAAGTGAGTGCCGGGGCCTTTGGAGAGGCGAAGTCGGCTGTGAATCGATTTGCGGTCCACGGGGCGACGTGGAAGAGCCATCAGAGCCACCTTCACATCTCCTTCTGGACGAGCGACGAGAAGCAGCCGAAATGACACCTCTTGACTCAAATCAGCCACTGGTACGCGGCCTCGCACTCCTCCTCGGTCTCTTGAGTGTGAGTGCCTGCGGCGAAGTGAGAGAGAAGGGTAGTAAGATGGACGCTACATCGAGCGAGTTCACAGTTTCGCGGACCGTCGTTGCCGAGCAGGTTGCGGGCATTCGCACCGGCATGAGGTTCGAAGAGCTCGTGAAGTTCGGGCAACTTGTTCGCGACACAACGACGCGAACGCCGGACGGTGCGGATTTCGAGCGCGCTGTCAGCATGGCGATTGGGCATGATACCGTGATCGTCTTCCTGGGGAGCGGATCCGTCGACATGATCGAGATCTCGACGACGGGATTGCGCACGATCGATGGCCTCGGCGTGGGTAGCCGCGTTGACGCACTCCTCGGCCAAGATCATACCAGCGCGGAAGTGCTTCATGGCAACGCGTGGATCGAGATCCGCAACCTTTGCGGTGTCTACTTCCTGGTCCCAGTTCGGGGTGCCGAAGCCGGAGAGGGGCTTGACTCGATTGCGCTTCGACGCTTGGCCGAAGAGTCGGTGGTGCGAGTGCTGGTCACGAGGTGCTCACGTTCTTGAGCACTGGCCCGCTTGGTCGGAGTGCGGTCACAGGAGACCCGCGGGACTCGTGATTGAACGGCGGCACTGATGGCTTCAGCGTCAGTGCCGCCAAACAGAGGCTTCGCCTGCGGAGGCGGCTTGACGTCTGCGCAGGTGCAAGCCGCGTTCGGCGGCGCCCTATGCCCGGACCGCTTTGCGCGGCCGCCCGCCCTTCGCGCCGTTCACTCGGGCGGCTGCGGCTTTGGCGGCGCTGCGTGTCCGGCCGGCGAGCCGCGCCAGTTCGCGGAGTCGCGCCGGGCGTTCCACTGAGGCGAGGAGCAGGCCCGGAATGCTCAGGTCCGCATCCAGTCCGTCCCAATGCAGCGCCCCCCCGCCAGGGCTGAGCTGCACTTCTGCCAATTCCTCCGCCGTCGCGCGCGCGAGCGCGGGGATGGCTCGAGCAGGAAAGCCGAACAGGAATCCACTGGACAGTTCCAGCATTACCCGGCCCGTCCGGGCATCGTACTGGGCCGTCAGCGCGCGTCGCCCTGCCCGCCGCTCGCGCGCCTCTTGGGCCCGCGCAGCCGAGGCCTGGCGCAGGATCTCGGCCTTCGATGTCTTAGCCATGGAACTCCCTCCACTTGGCAAGTAGGAACTCGGTGTGGTCCTCTACGATCCGGAACGCACGGACGACATCGGCGCTCCGCATGCCGGCGAGGGTGCGGATCGCCTGGGGCCGTCCGCCGTTCGCGAGTTGAATGACGACCTCCCCGTCGGCATTTCTCGCGTGTACGTGCGGCGGCGAGTGCTCCCGCGGCGGCAAGAAGATTACGACCTGGAACCCGGCGACTCGCAGGACGGTGGGCACCACGGCAATCTAACCCAACGGATGGGTTGTTGCAACAGGACCTGTTGTTTCCGATAGACCGGAACTACGATCCAGCGAGCGGGCAGTTTACGCAACAGGACCCGATCGGGATCGCGGGCGGGGCGAATGTGTATGGGTTTGCGGGTGGGGATCCGGTCAACTTCTCGGATCCCTTCGGGCTGTGCCCGCCGGAGTGGATGTGCAAGCTGATTGGTGCCTCCGCTGGAGAATCGGCGGTCGAGTTCTACGCGGGCGTTGCAACGAATCCAAGCAGTTCGCGCGGAGAGAAAGCAGCCGCCACCGTCGGTGGAGTGTTCGCGGCGCTTTGGACGCCTGACACGTATAACGCCACGGCTGCGGTGCTTTCGGGGGGAATGGCGGTCGCCGCCGAAGTCCCTGCCATCAACAGCATTCCAGCCAGCGGCCCCAGAATTAATGCAGCCGAGCAACGAGCGGTCAACGAGATCGGTGCTCGAACGGGTTGCCAAACCTGTGGAGCAGGAACACCTGGTACGAAGAGCGGGAACTGGGTCGGCGATCATCAGCCGCCGACGGCGATGACCAAGCATGGTCAATCACAGACATTGAGCCCCCAGTGCCTGAAGTGCAGTCGGATTCAAGGAGGCCAAGTGCGCCAAGCGACGCGAAAAGCGGGGGAACCCTGATGGGATCGAGTGACGCGGTAACAGAGACGGCTTACGAAATCCTCCAGCGACTGGACTACCACGCTAGCCAGTTTGAGTTTCCGGTTCTGGACAACGTGAATGCGATCTTTGTGGGTGGCCGGTTGCGCGGTCTGCGCTTCGGAGCGGATTGGGCGCTTCTCTTTGAGATTCTCGTCCTCGATCCGCTGGACCGCTCAATCGTCGCTGACGTCTATTGCTATGGCCCGGTCCACTGTCCACATCCTTGGCGCCTCTTCCAGTCTGGTGGTGTCGAGCAGGATCCTGAGGCGCCGTTGTGGACAGACAGTGGCGATTGGGTTGTGCCGTCATTCGGCACCATTGTGCGTCTTGGGGGGAGGAGGCTGAGAGTCGGCACGTCGAGCGGTCCTCGGGGCGACATCGAGATGAAGGGGGAGGAGCTCTCGACGGAGGGAGCCTTTTGCGATGCGCTGCTTCGCAAACTCGGTTTCGAGGAGCTAGTTCCCAGTGCTCAGGTAGATGCGGTGGTCTCGGGTGGGCGACTAGTATCGGAGCTGTTTAGGGCATCGGATTGGGACCACCCGGATGTCGCCGGCGGAGATGCACCGTCGCAGTCACTTGCTCTTCGGGCCGCAGCTCGCAGCCTGGCCGGTGAGGCGGCGAACTTCGACTACCATGGAGAGAACGCGAATCTCACCCACGCGAAGTGGCGGCTTCGAACCTAGTTCGTGGCATCGAAGATAATCTTGGAACAGCCGTCCTCCGCGCGGGCGGCGCTTGCGATCTCGTGGACAGTCGACGCGTTCCTCTGAGCTCACAGGATCGCGTCATCAGCACGCAGCGTCACCTGCTGGCGCAAGCACATCGCGCCAGTCTGGTGCAGTCGTGGTTTGGCGCGTTCGGCGACGGTCATAACTCGCTGTTGTACCGCCCGAACTTGTGGCCGATGATGCCGCAACCGATTGGCTTACGCAGCAGGACCCGATCGGGATCGCGGGTGGGGCGAATGTGTATGGGTTTGCGGGTGGGGATCCGGTCAACTATTCGGACCCCTACGGGCTGACCCCGTGGTGGAAGAAAGCTCTGCTCGCGCTCGGGTCGCTTTACCTACTGGGACACGACGTCGTGAGCGTTTCTGAGCCCGTTCCGGGCGGACCTCCGGGACAAGTTCAACCGGTCACACCTCAGACCCCGGTCGTTCCGCTTCCTCCCCCAGAAGATATTCCGCCGCTACCGAAAACTCGCGTACCGAAGCCGAGCAGTCGGTCAAGCGCCGGCGTCGCCACTCAGATCGGAGGCCGCATTCTCGGCGCGGCGATTGCGGTCTTTCTGTTTCTAGCAGACTCGAAGGAGCTGGGACCTTGCAATCCGATTGAGTGCAAACCTAGACCGCCAGAGGTACCTCCCGCTCCCGCTCCGTCTCCACCAGCCACTCCGAATCCGCCTTCCGGTGAGACGCCACCGGCAGTCCTGTCCCCCTGTGACGAGCAATAGAGTCATTCTGTCGGACGACCTGCAACTTTAATCAGGCATCGTGCAATGCGTCGATCGCTAAACAGTGTCATAGCGCGTGCTCGTGAGAGGATTCGGCGATGGCTGTTGAAGAAGTCGGCAGCGGTGGAAGGCGTGGAAATTTCTCCGACGTTGGTGGCCGACGGTCCTACCCTGCGCGTGTGCTATCTCGTTCGCACCGAGAGCGTACGAGTGGGCACATTGACTTTGGCAGACGGTGACCTGACAGTGCTTCAAGCCCAGGTAGTGGACGGTGACGGTGTTTCGGCAACGCGGCTTAAGACAGGCTGGAGTATTGCCCTTGACGCTCATCGAACGCAGTACCGTGTCAGGGTCGACTGCGTATGGCGCGACAGCGCAACGGGAGTCCTCTTTCCGGACGCGTTCCCGCGGCCGCTCCGCAGCTGCAGCCAACCCTTCGCACTGACGCGCTTGATTCCAGGGCGTGAACGAGGAACCGTGAGTCTAATCGGGCTGGGATCTACCCAGGCCGGCCCCGGGTACTTGGCTGCGACAGTATCGACGCCGGCGCCAGTTCTCGACGACATCATCAGCTGCGGTGGCGTCACATTCGTGACGCAACGCACTGCGTGGCTGGGCGTGGGCGAACCACAGCGGCTCGCGATCACATCTTCGTTACAGCGGGCGTTCGAGGAAGTTGCAGAACAATTCGACATCGGGCCAATCGGCACGATCGAGGTGAAGTGGGGGGAAGCTCGCGAAGGGCTTCGTTCCAAGAGTGCCACCGTCATCGTCCTTGACTCTTCGTGGTTCGTGGCTCCGGTCACGACGGTCGAGGAGAGTGCGATACTTCGTT
Organism: Gemmatimonadota bacterium; assembly: GCA_031418115.1. Lineage (GTDB taxonomy): Bacteria > Gemmatimonadota > Gemmatimonadetes > Gemmatimonadales > Gemmatimonadaceae > Pseudogemmatithrix. Next base: position 1,178 of record JANOWT010000248.1, on the reverse strand, counting down.
GGCAACTCTGCAGAATCTGGTGGGGCACCCTGACGCGAGTCATCGGACAGGATGGCGGCGAGTTGCTGTTCGCGTTGAGGCTGCTCTGCTTGGCACAACTTGACCGTTCAACTCGTCACGCAGACGCTCGACATCACTCGACGATGTTGGTTCTTATCGGCGGGTTCATTCGAGAGTTCTCCGTGGCAGATCATGCGGCTTGGTACGAGCGATCAATACGTTGCGCGGCGAGGATGGATGCGTGGGTAGCCTCGGATTCTGGCGCCGCTGATGCGCTGCGCACGGTTGCAGCTGAGATGTTCGGGAACGAAGTCGACAGTGCTTGGTTGAAGCTTCGATTGCGTGCTGCCGGATTCGACGGGAATACCGCTGACTGAATCGACCGCCGGAAACTGCGCGGCGTTGATGTTGAAGCCGCAACTGACACCTTCGCGGGGTTCCCCCCAATGTGAGTCCAGTCTTAAGCTGACAGTCTGCTGAGTTCGCCCGGAACAAGACAGCAACGGCCAACGGGGCGTCCCCCGTTGGCCGTTGCCCTACCCTCCCTTCTCTCGCCCTACGTGCGCCGCATCGCCCCCGGCGGCTCACTCACCGCCGCCAGGATCGCCCCGCACGCCGTGATCACCGGCGGCAGCGCCGCCGCGAGCCGCGGCACCTCCTCGCCTCAGCACCACGAGCACCGCGCTCGTCGGGTGCACCGCCGCCAGCGCGCCGACGATCGCCATCGCCGCGCCCAACAGCGCGCGGCCACCCGTCGGACGCAGCAACGCCTCACCCGCCCTGCCCTTCGATTCCGGCATCCCGTCTCCTTGCGTTGAAGTGTGAAGTGGTCACTCGGCCTCGCCTACTGCCCGTCCTGCGGAGGGAACGGGTCACGGCCGTCGAACGTGTTGCACCAACCCGTGCGCCCGGGCGCCGGCACCGTGTGGACTCCGCCTCCTCGCTGCATCTCGTCCCCTCCTGGTGATGGGTGATCCTGCACCTCACGCGGCGAGGGGTTCGGCGGCGCCGGAGCTCCCGCGCGCCCCCGGCACCAACTGCACCCGCTTCGCCATGCGCCACGCGCTCAGCACCGCGGGATCGCGGCGGAACGACGAGCGCACGATCGCGTCGAGCCGGTCCACCGCGCGCCGGCCGCGAAGGACCTCCGCCCTGAGCCCCGTCCGCGCCGCCACGTG
>JANOWT010000247.1:0-3962 GCA_031418115.1 Gemmatimonadota bacterium | reverse complement strand
CCTTGGTGAGATCCGCCTTCGCAGGAGCCTTGGTGATGTTCGTCGTCGCGCGGGTCGTGGGCCGGACCGACTTGGTCGGTGCGTTGATCGGCGCGACCTTCTCGGCGGCGTTCGTCTCGGCGCGCGGCGGTGCCTTGGTCTCTGTGGGGGGTGTCTCGGGCGGCTGCTCCCGCACCACTCCGGCTGCGCGATCTCCCGGGGGAGCGGCCACGAGGTCCACGCGGTACATCGGAGGCAGCTCCGTGTCACCGACGGTCCTCCAGAGCGCGAAGACCGCGATCGCGGCACCGTGCAGCAGGACCGAGACCGCGAGCGGACCGCCGAGCCCGGGCGAGCGGCGGACGGCCAAGCTCACCTGGAGATCTCTTCCGGCTCGGTGACGAGCCCGATGTTGCCGATCCCCGCGCCGCGCATGATCGCGAGCACCTCGACCACGCGGCCGTAGTCCGCGCGCCGGTCGGCGCGGAGATAGACGCCCTGGCGCCCCGCCTCCGCGGCGAGTCCGCGGATCGTGCCGCGGAACTCCGAGAGCGAGAGTGAGACCTCGTCGGCGAAGATCCGGCCGTCGCGAGTGATCGAGATCACGAGCGAGCTCTTGGCGTTGAGCGGCCGCGCCTCGGCCCGCGGTAGCGAGACGTCCACGCCGCCCGTCATCATCGGCGCGGTGATCATAAAGATGATCATGAGCAGCATCATCACGTCGATCAGCGACACGACGTTGATCTCCGCGTTCAACGGGGTGCGTTCCCCGCGGCCGCGGCGGCGCACCTAGATCCGTCCCTCGCGCGCCATGAGCGCGATCACCTCGGAGCCGAACCCGTCGAGCTCACCGTCGAACCGATTGAGCCGCGCAGCGAAGAGGTTGTAGCCGAAGTAGGCGGGGATGGCGACCGCGAGCGCGAAGGCCGTCGCGATCAGCGCCTCGGCCACGCCCGGTGCGATCGCCGCGAGATTCCCGGACCCGCCGCGTGCCACACCAAGGAAGGCACCGATGACGCCGATCACCGTGCCCATGAGCCCGAGCAGCGGGCTCACCGAGCCGACCATCGCGAGGAACGGGATGTACGTACCGAGCGCGTCGCGTTCGCTGTTGGTCTCGGAGTCGAGCACCAACCGGAGCGCCTGCACCTGCGAGGCGGAGAGCGTGGCCGGCGCACCGCTCCCGTCGCTCACCGTGCGCGTCTCGGTGAGGAACTGGAGCGCGCGCTGCAGCACGCGCGTGTGCGCGCTCGGCTGTGAGCGCTTCGCGAGCGAAGCGACCTCCTCGAGGCGATTGCACTTGTGGAACTCGACCATGAACTTCTTGGCCGCCTTCTCGGTGCGACGGTATGTGCCCCACTTGGAGAACATCACGGCCCAGGACGCGAGCGAGAGCACCGCGAGCACCACCAGCACGACCTTGCTGAACGGAGTCGCGTTGAGAACGAGTTCTGGAACGGTGGCGGGGACGGCGGCGGCGAGTTGCAGGAACATCAGCGAGCGGCGAACCAGTCGTAGGTGAGGCGGAGTCCCTCCTCGAGGGAGACCTGGGGGGTCCAGCCGAGTCCCGCCTTGGCCTTCTCGATACTCACGCAGGAGCGACGCTGTTCCCCAGCGCGCGCCGCAGCATTCTGCAGCGGCACTTCCTTCCCGGCCGCGCGCATGAGGGTGGTCGCGAGATCCACGACCGACGTCTCGACCTGCGTGCCGAGGTTGAAGGCGCGTGCGTCCACCTTCCCCGCCGGAATGCCTGCATGGTTCGCGGCGAGCAGATGCGCGCGGGCGACATCGCCCACGTAGACGTAGTCGCGCGTCTGTCCACCGTCGCCGAAGACCGTCATCGGCTTGCCGTCGATGATGCGCTGGCAGAAGATCGCGACCACGCCAGCCTCGCCGTGCGGGTCCTGTCGCGGGCCATACACATTGGCGAAACGGAGCGCGATGTAGTCGAGCCCGTGAATGCGCGCGTAGTAGGAGAGGTAGAGCTCGGTCGCGAACTTCGCGATGCCGTACGGGGACTCGGGGTCCTTCGCGTAGTCCTCGAGATTGGGCGGCTGCACGAAGTCACCATACACCGCACCGCCGGTGGAGGCGAATGTCAGTCGCGTCTTGTGGCCCGACGTGTGCACGGCATGCATGATGTTGACCGACCCGCCGATGTTGACGTCGACATCGAACTTCGGGTCGGTGACACTCTTGCGCACGTCGATCTGTGCGGCGAGGTGGCAGACGAGGTCGAATCGTCCCTCGCGGATGCAGGTCGCGGCCTCGGGCGAGCGGATGTCCGCTTCAATGAACTGCGCGGTGGCGGGGACCTGCGTCCGCTTGCCACTCGCGAGATTGTCCAGCACGGTCACGGACCAGCCGTCTGCGATCAGAGCATCGGCGACGGTGGAGCCGATGAAGCCGGCCCCACCGGTGATCAAAGCGCGTCGTTGGGTCATGTCAGGAAGATAAGTGCGCGTCCCTCTCGGGACGTAGACATCACGGCATCTTCGCCGTGACTCGTCCCGCCATGCCGGGCTTCACGAATCCTTCGCTCTGCCCGATGAGGATCGCACTCGCGCCCCAGGTGGTCACGCGCGTCACCTGCAACACCGCGACCTCACCCGGCGGGAGCGGAACACCATTCGCGTCCACGCCGGACTCCAGCTGCAACGTGACCTGATCGCCCGGCACGAGTCCGTCGGAGGCACCCGCCGCAAGGATCATCTGCTGGCCGAGCGACGGCACGATTGGCTCGTTGCTGAGCCAGAGGACCGTGGTGCGCAGGCCGAACTCGACGCGTGCCGGTGAGCCGGCGGTCATCCCGGCCTGGTCGGCGGGGATGAGTTCCTGACCTTCGATGACATACTCGTAGGCGGTCACGAGCACCGCCTCGGCCATACCGTTCTGCGGCGCGGTCTGCAGTTCGAAGACTCCGGTCGGAATCACGATGCGACCCTCGCCCGCGATCGTCGGCCCATACCGGAACGAGACATACCGTTCCTTGGCAGCACCTGCGGAGTTCGCCGGCACCTTCACGTACACACGCTCCAGCATCTGCAGCGGGCTGGGGAAGCGCTTCGCGGTACCGGACTGCGCACTCACGACGCTTCCGACCGTCCCAGTGCCGGTCAGGCCGGCCTCATCCCAAAGGAAGGGGGCGCGCGCGTAGTCTCCCGCGCGCACCGGCGTGGGGCGGTGGCCGACGATGAGCGACTGCCGTTCGCCACGCACGACCTTGAAACGCTCAGGATTGAAGATGGTCATTGAGGGTGGCGCAGCGGCGCGATCTGGTGCCAGGCCAGCTGGCGACACGCCCTCGCCGGGCGTGACCGGCATCGTCGGCGCGGCCTGCGCGCCGGACGAATCCGGCGGCGTTCCCGCTGTCGCGGCGACATCGCCCGTGATCACGAGCACCTGATCGGGGTAGATGAGATTGGGGTTCTGCACCGTCGCGGTATTGCGGCGGTAGATCTCGGGCCACTTGAAGGGGTCACCCAAGTACTGCTGGGCGAGATCCCAGAGAGTGTCACCCTTCTTCACCGTGTGGGTCTGGGTGGTGCCCTGCGCGAGCCCGGGAAGGGGCGACAGGACGAGGCCAGCCAGAACGAGGGTCGAGACGAGACGGGAGCGGGACATGGGCGCGGTGGCAGGAGATGAACTGCGGACGCTGTGACGCCCCGTCGCGGCAGCGCCGCGAACGGGGTCTCGGAAAGTGACGACCGAAGCCGGGCCGGGGAAACGCCCCGCCGCCCCAGATTATCGCCCGAACGGTCCGGGCGCCAATATTGGCGGGGTTCGCTTCCCGCATCGAGGACGACCGTGACCGGCCATCGCCACCTGATCACTCTCGCGACCCTGGCTCTCATCGTGGCCGGGGCGCAACCGGCACCGGCCCAGCGGCCGGGGACCGCGCTCCTCATCGGTCGGGTCACGGTCGACTCCACGCAGCAGGTCGTGCCCGGCGCGGAGATCCTCATCCCCTCCCTCAGCCTCCG
>JANOWT010000246.1:0-2454 GCA_031418115.1 Gemmatimonadota bacterium | reverse complement strand
TGGTTCATCACGGAATACCGGGGAAGGCCGCGCGGATCTTGAGGAAGAAGTAGTCGTCGTCGCGAAAGCCGTACGCCATACGCTTGATGACCTTGATCTTGTTGTTGATCCCTTCGAGCACGCTCGTGTGCAGCGGGTATCGACAATGGCTGATGATCCCCTCGAGGTACGGGGTGAGCCGACGCACGAAGGCGCGGAGCGGCGCGAGGCGACTCGCCAGCGCGCGGCGACGCCACTGCGCCCAGAAGCGCCGGGCCGCCCCCGGATAGTGAAACCGCCAGAGCTGCTTCAAGTCGTCCTTGAGCACGTAGACCTTGAACAGCGCGCGGTTCGCGGCGAGGAGGTCCCGCAAGCGGATCCGATCGGCCGGGCGCGTGACCGTCTCCCGATTGCGGAGCAGCAGCCAGCGGGCGCCTTTGATGATGCGCCGCCGCGCCCGTTGGACGCGCTCGCGGCCGACGGCACGGCCCGCCAGCCGATTCGTCTCGTCCACGCGCACGCGATCGATCACCTCGCGGCCATACTTCGCCACGACATGGAACAGGTCGTACACGATCGCCGCGTGGGGACAGTGGGCGCGGACCTCGTCGGCGTAGGCGCCGCTCATATCCATGACCGCGGCTTCCAGGCGCGCGCAGCCCTCAGGGCCCAGGAGTGCGAAGAAGGGCCGCAGGTCCTCGCGCGCGCGGCCGCGCCCCACCCACAGGACCTTCCGCGTCAGCGGATCGACCACGACCGTCGCGTAGCGGTGGCCGCGGTGAATCGCGAACTCGTCGATCGCGATCTGGCGCACGTCGGTCAAATCGATCGGCCCGAGCCGTGCGACCAGCGCCCGCTGATCGATCTGCTTCACGGTCTCCCAGCCGACGCCGAACCACTGCGCGACATGCTTGATCGGCAACACCTGCGCGAGCCGCGCGATGGCCGCGGCGAGGCGCGTCGTCATGCGCTGATACCGATCGAGCCACGGGACGGCTTCGACGGTCGGCCCGCACCGCGGACACTCGACGCGCGCGCGGGGGAACTCGATCCAGGTCTCCGCGTCCATGAGGGGCAGGTCGCGCACGCGCCGCAGGGTGACCTCGTGCACTGTGACGACCTCGCCGTCACAGCGACTGCAGCGCTTGGGCCGCGACGGCACGGGCTCGAGCACGATCACGACGCGCGGCACGGGCTGCGTCGCCGAGGCCGGCTCGCGCCGCACGGCCACAATCGCAAAGCCCTCCCATCCGCCAAGTAGTGCGCTCAGTTCTTCGTACGCCATGGGCATCCTCCGATGTCGATAGGATGCTTGCCGACGGCGCGCTTGTCACGTCAGATTCCCGGAATTCCTCGAAGAACCCATAAAATGCAGGTGGGCGGCCGTGCGATACCGAAAGGTACAAAAGAGCACGGCCGCCCACCTGCTTCCCTAGCGCGGCCGTCTGCACCAACTGCCGTTAGCCCGCGCTACTCCGAAGATTGCGCAGGCGTCGTTCATCTGTGCGCGTTTCCGATAGCGGATAGATAGATCGACAGCCGGGGCCACGACCGTCGAGGTGCTTGACAAGCGAGTTGAGCGCCGCGCGACGCTTTCCCTGTTGCTCGTAGGACACCATCATGCGGTAGTGCGAGTCGACAACCAGCCCTCGCGCCCAAGCGCGACCTTCGCCGCACGCATCCTCCGCGAGCCTTCGCAACGGAATCGAGGAGAGGCGCCGATAGATTGCAAGCGCCTCGGAATGTCGGCCCATCATTTGGAGTGCACCGGCAAGATCCCAACACACGAGAGGACACCGTGGAGCGAGCTCCAGCGCCCGCTGCGCCGCGACGAGCGCCTCGCGGTATCTCCGTTGTTCGTAGAACGTCAGGCTAAGTCGCGTCCACAGCCAATGGCTGGAAGGAGCGCCCTTCAGCTCTCGCCGAATCTGCAGCCGCGCCTCCTTCCACCGTTCAGATCGAATGAGACTCTCAATGGTCAAGTGCGTGCTCGTCGGGCTAACGTTTGGTTGTGCTGTGGCCGCTTCCATAAGATGCAGGTGGGCGGCCGCGCCGAACCGTAAGGGACGAAAAAGCGCGGCCGCCCACCAGCTTCACTAAAGCGGCCATCGGTCACCCACCGCCCTTATTCCGGCGCGCACGCACGTCGGCGACGTCCCACCCGCAAGCGACTGCCGGCGATCGCGACGCACTCTCGGGAGCACGACACGGCGCGACGCGCGACGTTGTTCCCCCAAGAGACGTTCACGCTTTCACGAACTGCTGGTCGATGATCCGACCGCGGCTGCACGGCATAACGTTTGGTTGTGCTGTGGCCGCTTTCATAAAATGCAGGTGGGCGGCCGCGCCGTACCGGAAGGTACGACATGGTGCGGCCGCCCACCTGCTTCACTACCGCGGCCATCTGCACCAACCTCCGTTATGCGGACGTGCGCTTCGCGCGAACGCTGCGCGAACAGCTCCGAACGATCGGTC
>JANOWT010000245.1:0-2540 GCA_031418115.1 Gemmatimonadota bacterium | reverse complement strand
GCGCAACTCCAGGAGCTCGGTCCCACGAGCGCGACCGTCTCCGTGGGCGGGTGCGCCGCGAGCACCGCGGCGAACGCGCACAGCGTCACGTCGGGTGCCGCCTGGAGTTCCTGCACCACCCACGCGAGCGCCATCTCGCTGAACCGGTGATGATGACCGAAGGTCTCGCCCACCGTCGCGAGCGTGATCACCTGCGGCGACACCTGCGCCTGTTGACCGTCGAGCAGATCGGCCTTCCAGACGCGCGCATTGGAGAGCAACGGGCCGAACGAGATGTTGTGCGAGCGCGTGCCGTCGTAGACGAAGATGGCGATCTCGCGGCCGCTCGTCGTGACGTAGCGGCCCGGCATGCCATTCGCGGGCACGGTGCGTAGTTGATGCGGTGCCAACACGGTGAATCGGATCCCCTCTTGCGCGAGCACATCGAGGGTCTCGTCGTCCGCGGCCGTCTCGGGCAACCACATCCCCTCGGGCGCGCGGCCGAACCGGCGACGGAAATCGGCGATGCCCCAGCGGACCTCGGTCACCTTGTCGCGGCGCGTGGCGAGCGGCAGGATCACGTGGTGATACGGTTGCGCGATCGCGGTGCCGTGCCCAGTGCGCTGCAACGCCTGCCGGTCGCCGTCGAGCATCGCCCGGTAGGTCGTCGGCGCGTGATGCTCCAACCACTCCAGCAGCGTCGGCGCGACATTGAACGACATGTGTGCCGTGAGGTTCACGATGCGCGCGATCTTGCCTTCAGGATTCAACAGGCGCGCCGAGACGACCGCGCGGTAGCACTCGCGTTCGATCTTCTCGTGGAAGTCGTGCCAGGGCGCGGCGCGCGGCGATCGCGGGATCTCCTCGAGCCACGGGTCCTCGCGCGGCGGCTGGCAGAAGTGTCCGTGAATGACGATGCGGCGGAGCGTGGGCACGGAGGACATGCTCAGGCACTCCTCCGCTCGGCAGCGAAGCGGTAGACGTCGCGATAGCGCGCCTCAGCGTGCTCCCATCCGAAATCGCGCTCCATCGCCGCGCGCTGCATCTGCGCGAACATCGCCGGCACGCGGTACGCCTGCACCGCGCGCGCAGTGCCGTGCAGGAAGTCGTCGGAGGTGTACTCGTCGAAGAGGAAACCCGTGACGCCGTCCTCGATCGTATCGGCCAGGCCTCCCACGCGCCGTGCGAGCGGCAGCGTGCCGTAGCGCTGCGCCCGCATCTGCGTGAGCCCACAGGGCTCGTACATGCTGGGCATGAGGCAGAAGTCGGCGCCGGCGAGCAGCCGATGCTCAAGGCGATCGGTGAAGTTGAGCTGCACACCAACGCGGTCGGGCGCGCGGTGCGCGAGGTCGAGGAGGGCGCGCTCGTAACGCGCCTCACCGGCACCCAAGAAGACGAACTGCGCGTCGAGCGTGAGGAACCCCGAGCCGAGGATCAGGTCGAGTCCCTTCTGGTAGACCATGCGCGCACTCATGCCGACGAGTGGGGTGCGCGAGCGCCTCGGCAGGCCGAAGAGGCGCTGCAGCGATGCCTTGCAGGTGGCCTTGCCGCCGAGGTCGTCGCGCGAGTAGGGCGCCGCGATCTGCGCGTCGGTCGTCGGGTCCCATTCTTCCTGATCGATCCCGTTCACGATCCCGCCGAAGCGGCCGCCCAGCTCGCGGAAGGCATCGTGCAGGCCGAAGCCTCCGGCCTCGGTCCGCAATTCGTCAGCATGTGTCGGGCTCACCGTCACCACGGCGTCGGCGAGCGACATCCCTCCCTTGAGGAAGTTCATGCGCCCGTACCACTCCATGTGGTGCAGATTGTAGAGCGACCAGGGCACGCCGAGGTCGGCCATGGTCGCGGTCGGGAAGTGCCCCTGGAAGCCCGCGTTGTGCACCGAGAGGACCGACGAGACGCGAGCGTACCGGACGTCGTGCGCGAGCAGGCCGCGCAGGTAAACGGGCACCAACGCCGCATGCCAGTCATGCGCATGCACGACCACGGCGCCGTCGGTGATGCGCGGGAGCGCCTCGATGACGGCCAGCGAGAAGCAGGCGTAGCGACGCGCGTTGTCGCGGAAGTCGCCTTTGGCGTCGCCGTAGATGCCGTCGCGGCCGAAGTAGGTGGGACTCGCGACGAAGATGACGCGCGGGGAGGGTGGGGTGGCGGGTCGCACGAGTTCGAGGAGTGTGACCTCCTCCAAGCGGCCGCCGACGGGTACCTGGAGCGGTGGCCCGAGCGGCGTCACCGGCGGTGCCTGACGCGCGACGTCGCCGTAGTACGGCATCACGATCGTGACATCGATGCCGGCCTGAGCCTGATACCGAGCCAGCGTCCTCACGGCCTCTCCCAGTCCACCGGTGCGGGCGAACGGCGCGAGCTCAGCCGTCGCGTGCACCACGGCGATCGGCGCGCCGGCCGAGGTCGCGAGGGCGACTGTCGGCTGCGAACTCGGCTGCGAACTCGGCTTCGAGGTCTTCTTCGATGTCGGCTTCGTCGTCCGTTGGTCGCGGGTGCGTCGGGTCATGCGATCGGCGAGAGGTCCAGGTGCGCGAGCGGCAAGCGTTCCACAGGCAATC
>JANOWT010000244.1:0-2713 GCA_031418115.1 Gemmatimonadota bacterium | reverse complement strand
CGGTGCGGTGCGCACGCTGGGATTCACCACGCAGGCGTCGCTCAGCGCCCTCGGGCTCCCACACGACGTCGCCGTATACTTCCCGCAGTCCTACAACTTCGCCGGCCAGCTCGTCGTGGTGCCGGCGACCCGCGTGACGCGCCTCGAGGCGTCGAGTTCCGACGTGCTCGCGTTCATCGTGTCGGGCGGTGTGACCGATGTACCGGAGGCGAAGCGATGACTGTGCTCGGAACGATCATCGGAGGCGACGCGGTGGCCAGAGCCTCGACGGCGCGACGCGGCGCAACGCTGCTCGCCGCGGCGATCGGCGCGACCGCGCAGCTGCTCGGTGCCCAGACCTCGCCGACCGGCGCAGGTGCGACCGGCGCAGCGCCGACCGCACCTGCGACGCAGACGACGCTGCTGATCCCCGACCGCGTCTTCCTCGGCACCGAGGACTCGGTACGCACGGGATGGGTCGTGCTGGTCCGGGGAGAACGGATCGTCGCGGTCGGTCCTCGAGCACAGGTGCGGGCGCCGAGCGACGCGCGCGTGATCGATCTGCGCGGGACGACGCTGATCCCGGGCATGATCGAGGGGCACACGCATCTCTTCTTGCACCCGTACGACGAGACTTCTTGGAACGATCAGGTCCTCAAGGAATCGCTGAGTCTGCGTACCGCTCGCGCCGTGAACCACGCGAGAGCGACGTTGATGGCAGGATTCACGACCGCGCGGGATCTGGGGACCGAGGGCGCGGGCTACGCCGACCAGGGCCTCAAGCAGGCGATCGACCAGGGCATCATCCCTGGCCCAAGGCTCCTGATCGCATCGAAGGCGATCGTGGCAACGGGCAGCTACGGCCCCAAGGGCTACGCGAGCGAGTGGGCGGTGCCGCAGGGTGCAGCCGAAGCGGACGGCGCGGAGGGGCTCACGCGAGCGGCGCGCGATCAGATCGGGCACGGTGCCGACTGGGTGAAGGTCTACGCAGACTATCGCTGGGGTCCCAACGGCGAGGCCCTCCCCACCTTCTCGGAGCAGGAACTGCGCGTTCTCGTCGAGGTGGCCGCGGCGAGCGGGCGAAAAGTCGTGGCCCACGCAGCGACCGACGACGGGATGCGGCGGGCGATCCGCGCGGGCATAGCGATGATCGAGCACGGCGATGGGGGCAGCGCCGAAACGTGGCGGATGATGGCTGAACGCGGCGTCGGCTACTGCGCCACGCTCGCCGCGGTCGAGGCCACGGCGCGCTACGCGGGGTGGCGCGAAGGGTCCGCGCCGACGCCGCGCATGGTGCAGAAGCGCGCCGGATTCGCGGCCGCGCTCGCGGCGGGGGTGCCCATGTGCGTGGGGGGCGACGCCGGTGTGTACGCGCACGGACGCAACGCGTGGGAGATCGAACTGATGGTCGGGGCCGGGATGCGCGCGCCGGCGGCGTTGCGCGCGGCGACGAGCGGGAACGCGAAGTTGTTCGGGCTCGACGCGCAGCTCGGTACCATTCGCGAAGGGCTGCTGGCCGATCTGGTCGCAGTCGACGGGGATCCGACGCGGGACATCACGGCGCTCTATCGGGTGAAGCTGGTGCTCAAGGGCGGTGAAGTGCAGAGGTGAGATGGGAGATGGGAGATGTGAGATGTACGGGAACAGCGGGGCGGCACCCATGGGTGTCGCCCCGCTGCGTTCTACCCTCTACCCTGTACCCTCTCGACTACTTCAACCAGTACCCGAACCAGTCCCGCAACCGACCCAGTCGGTCCACCAGCAGCCAAGGCTCGCCGGTGCGACTGAGATCGTGCGTCGACCGCGGATAGCGAACGAACTCGACCGGCGTGCCCTGACGCTTGAGCGCGGCGAACCACTGCTCGGCGTCGGTCATCGGCGTGCGATGATCCTCTTCGCTCTGCAGGATGAAGGTCGGGGTCTTCACCGCCCGCACGTTGCGGATTGGTGAGAGCGAGTCATACATCGCGGGATTGTCCCAGGCCTTGAAGTCGAGGCGTTGTACGCCGCTGTGGATCTCGCCGTGGCTGAGGCTGATGCCTTGGTGCTCGAGGACTACAACAAGGGTGTGTTGATCGAGTCCGTGATCCGTCGCGCTGTGGCGGCGGCGAACAGGCGCGGGATCCCCGTGGTGGTCGATCCGAAGTATCGGAACTTCTTCGCGTACGCGGGGGCGACGATCTTCAAGCCGAACCGGCGCGAGCTCGAGGCGGCGCTCGGTGCGGCGGTCGATCTGGAGCATCCGGAGGCGTTGCCGGCGGTGCTCAAGCGGCTTGGTGCGGAGCGGCTGCTTCTCACGTTGAGCGAGCGCGGTATGGCGCTGATCGAGCCTGATGGGGTGATCCATCGGATCCCGACGACGGCGCGGGAGGTGTTCGATGTGGTCGGTGCGGGTGATACGGTGACGGCGTGGCTCGCGGCGATGCTGGCGGTGGGGGCGACGCCGCTCGAGGCGGCGGTGATCGCGAACTATGCGGCGGGGGTGGAGGTTGGAAAGGCTGGGGCGGCGACGGTGAGTCCGGGGGAGATACTGGCGGCTTACGAGGCGTCTTAGCGAGGCGACTTCGACCGCCTGCGAGGCGACTGCGACACGCTGCGAGGCGACTGCGACAGGCTGCGAGGCGACTGCAACAAGCTGCGAGGCGACTGCAACAAGCTGCGAGGCGACTGCAACAGGCTGTGAGGCGTCTGCAACAAGCTGCGAGGCGACTGCAACAAGCTGCGAGGCGACTGC
>JANOWT010000243.1:0-11162 GCA_031418115.1 Gemmatimonadota bacterium | reverse complement strand
CCACCCTTGCCCGGCGTCACGCCCGCCACGACCTGGGTGCCGTACTCCATCATCTGCTTGGCATGGAACGAGCCGTCGCGGCCCGTGATGCCCTGAATGACGAGCTTGGTGTTCTTGTCGATGAATACGCTCATCTCACTTGCCTCCCTTGGCGAGCGCGACGGCCTTCTGCACCGCCTCATCCATGTCGCTCGACGCAGAGAAACCGTTCTCCGTCAGGATCTTCATCGCGATCTCCTCATTGGTTCCCGTCAGGCGGATCACGATCGGCACCTTGAGCGGATTCGCCTTGGTCGCAGTCACGATGCCGTTCGCGACGTCATCGGTGCGCGTGATGCCACCGAAGATGTTGAACAGGATGGCCTTCACATTGGGGTCGGCCGTGATGATGCGCAGCGCGTTGACGACCTTCTCGGGGTTGGACGACCCGCCGATGTCCAGGAAGTTCGCCGGCTCGCCGCCGTAGTACTTCACCAGGTCCATCGTCGCCATGGCGAGACCGGCACCGTTCACCACGCATCCGACGTCGCCGTCGAGCTTGATGAACGTGAGGTTCGCATTGCGCGCGTCCACCTCGCTCGGCTCCTCACTGCTCACGTCGCGCAGGGCGGCGATCGCGGGCAGCCGGTCGAGCTCGTTGTCGTCGATCACCATCTTGCCGTCGACGGAGATCAGTTCGCCGGTCGGCGTGACGACGAGCGGATTGATCTCCGCCAGCGAGCAGCCGCTCGCCATGAACGCGGCGTAGAGCTGCTGCATGATCTTCGCCGCAGCGCGGGCGAGCTTCACCTCGCCGAACAGGAAGAAGCCCATGCGCATCGCGTCGTAGGTCGGCAGACCATAGCGCGGGTCGACCGGCACGTAGAGGATCTTCTCCGGCGTCTCCGCCGCCACCTGCTCGATGTCGATGCCGCCGGCGGCGGACACCATGAACACCGGTTTCTTGGTCGCACGATCGACGATGATGCCCACGTAGGCCTCGCTGCCGATGTCGGCGGCGACGGTCACGAGCACCTTCTCGACGGTGAGCCCCTTGATGTCCATGCCAAGGATCGCGGTCGCCTTCTCCTTCGCATCGGCGGGCGTCTTGCAGAACTTCACGCCACCGGCCTTTCCGCGGCCGCCCACGTGAACCTGCGCCTTCACCATCACCGCCACGCCGTACTCCTTGGCGATCGATTCGGCCTCGGCGGGGGTGGTCGCGACCTTGCCTGGCGGGATGTTCACGCCGTAGCCGCGGAGGATGTCCTTCGCTTGGTATTCGTGGAGATTCACAGCGGGCTCCAGTGGGTTTGGAAGAGAGTCCCGAAAACTAGCGGACCGCGACCGTGATTGGCAGACGCGGTCGCACGGTCGCGCTGGCGCCTTCGCGGTGGTTCGTTCGAGGTTACCGCTGCGGCCGACCGAGCAGCCGCCCGAGCGCCGCCCACGCCTCTCCATAGGCCCGCCAGTCGCCCGAGCGAAGCGCGGCAGCGGCCGCGTCGTAGTACTGGGTGGCCTGGGCGCGGAACTGATCCGCCGGGACTCCCCTGCTCGACGGATCCAGCGACTGCCCGAGCGCATCCGCGACGGTGCGTCCCACCGCCGTGCGCTCTCCCTTGAGCACCACGACTCCCGCGAGGCGCGGCGCGCCGTCAGCGGGCCATTCGTAGAAGCTCTGCACGAACGCGACGCCCGCCGTCGTCGGGATCGCCTGTACACGTCCGCGGCGCGAGTCCTTGAGCGCCCGACCTATCCCCGCGTCATCCGCCGCGCGTTGCAACGCCTCCAGCACGCCCGTCCAGCTCGTCGCCGACGTCACCGGCAGCAGCGTGGTGCGCGACGCGTGACCGCCGCGCGCGACGAGCACTCCGATGATGCGGTCCTTCGTTGCGACCGGTATCCCCCAGCCGAACGTGCCGGCTGAATCGATCTGATGCAACGTCGGTGGCCCAGCGGTGAGATCGGCATCGGCGTCGTCGACGCGTGCCAGCGATCCCACCGGCAGCGTTCCACCACGCACACCGGTGCGCCCGAGCATCGCACCCTGGATCATCGTCCAGTCCGTCGCTGGTGGGAGGCCCGTCGTCATCCAACGGGGAGCGTCCTCACGCGCGGTGAACAGCGTGGGCAGCCGCGCCATCCACGCCCGCATCACCGGGTCGGGCCCTGAGACCGGCAACAGTTGTACGCGACCTGTCTGCGCCTGTACCACGGCCGTCGCCGCATGCTGGGCATAGTGAACGAATCGTCCGTCAACTAACAGGCGCTCGGTCAGTGGGTAGTGCTCGGCGGTCGAGAAGAGTTCGATCACCCAGTAGAGCGAATCGCCACGCACGATCGCGGTGACCGTCTCACCGCGCTGGAGGAACGGCGTGAGGCGCGCGAGTCGCGCGACCGCATCGCGCTCGGTGACGATCCGTGGCCGCGGCGTCGGTGCGTCCTGCGCGAGCAATCGCGGATTCTGCTGATCCCACGCCTGGGCGAGCCGTTGCAGACCGGTCTCGAACGGCGGTGCGGCGAGTCGGCCGAGCGTGTCGGCGACGAGTGCGTAGCGCGGCGCACCCGGAAACACGAGCACACCGCCGATCCCGTTCGCATGCGATCCGACGCCGGCGAGCGGGAGGCCGGCGAGCGGAAGCCCGCCGGCGTCGATCGCGTTAGCCCGCAAGAGGTCCGTTGGCCAAGTGGCACCGGGCGGCGCGTCGCTGGGCGCCCGCCTTAGCAGCACGGCGTCGAGCCCCATCACGCCGGCGCTCCACGCGAGCGCCGACACGTCGGCACCCCGACGATCACGCTCAATGAAGCGCGCGAGTGCAGCGGGGTCCCAACTACTCACCCATCGCGCGAGTTGGACGTCGGTCAGCCGCTCCGGTGGCAGCGTGTCGGGGAGTGCGACCTGGTCGACGCCGAACGCGCGCCGTGTGAAGAGCGTGCGCGTCGCATCGTATGGTCGCCGTCCCTCAGCGCCGACGCGCGTCGCGAGCCGGGCCGGCGCCGCCGCTGGCAGGATCACCACACGTGCGACCGGCCCCGCGACGAACACCGCACTGAGAAGGATCAGCGCGAGTCTCAGGTTGGCGCGCCAGACCGACCAGACGAAGACCACCGCGACCGGCAGCGCCACGAATGAGATGACCGCCAGGTACGGCAGCAGGATCCGGTGATCGAACGCAGTGAACGGTCTTGCTTCGAACACGATCAGATTGTCGCCGCTCCCATAAGTGAGCAGCGCGAACCGATCGAGGCGCCAGTTCCACGCGACCAGCGCGATCGCGAAGCCAGCCAGCACGCCGAGATGCCGGCGGACCCAGGTGGACACATACAGCCCCTGCGCATCCCACCGCACGCTCGGCGTGACGACGTACGCCAGGATCACCGTGGCCGACGTGAGGACGAACAACACCGACGCGCTCTCGTACAGGTGGCGCTCGAACGGCAACCAGTTCACGTAGAAGCCGAGGTCGCGATCCAAGTAGGGCTCGTACTCCGCGAACGGCACTCCATGCATCGCCTGCGCGAGCAGCGTCCAGTCGCGCTCGGCGATCGCGAAGATCAGCGCGACGAGCAGCGCGCCGAGAAAGGCGAGCATCGTCAGCCGCCGCGTCGGGATCGCCTCGACGATATCCACACCGCCGATCGTTCGCGGCAGGACGAGCGCGACGATCGACTCCCGCACGGCGACGAAGTGCGCGAACGCGAATGCGAACGCGACCGCGAACACGCCGGAGCGGAGCACCGCGAGACTGAGCAGGCGCTCGCGCCAGAGCGCGTCGGCGCCGAGCGCATGGTGGAACGCCCAGTCACCGTAGAGCCCGGCGACCCAGCGTCCCGCGAGGAGAGCGAGTGCGAGCCCGGCCAGGAGCCAGAGGAGCCCGCGCCGCGCCTTCATCTCAGTGGCCGGTCCCCGGAGTGACGTCCACGCCCTGCGCGGTGAGCCATCCCTCGACCTCGCTGCGGATCGCGGTGAGTCGTGCCTCGCTGTCGGCCTCGAATCGCATCACGAGGATCGGCTGCGTGTTGGAGCTGCGGATCAGCCCCCACCCGCCCTCGAACAGGATGCGAACACCGTCGACGTCCGAGACCTTGTAGCGCGCGGAGAAGTGCTTGAGCGCGTCCTTCACCACGACTTCCTTGCGGTCATCCGCGCAGTCGATGCGCAGCTCAGGCGTCGAGACGAAGCGCGGCACATCGGCGAGCAGCTGCTTCACCGTACGCTTGGAGTCGGCGCAGATGCGCAGCAGCCGCGCCGCGCCGTAGAGCGCATCGTCATGCCCGTAGAATCCTTCACCGAAGAACATGTGCCCCGACATCTCGCCCGCGATCGGCGCGTGCATCTCCTTCATCTTGTCCTTGATGAGGGAGTGCCCGGTCTTCCACATGATCGCCTTGCCCCCCGCCTTCTCGATGCCGTCAGGGAGCGCCTGCGAGCACTTCACGTCGAAGATGATCGCCTGCCCGGCTCCGGTGCGCGCGAGCACATCGCGCGCGTAGATCAGCAGCAGGTAGTCGCCCCAGATGATCGTCCCGTCACCATCGACGATGCCGATCCGGTCGGCGTCGCCGTCAAAGCCGATGCCCACCTCGCTCCCGGTCGCGCGCACACTGCGAATGAGATCCTGAAGATTCTCGACGACCGTCGGATCAGGATGATGATTGGGGAAGGTGCCATCGCTCTCGGCGAAGAGCATCGTCGGTGCGATGCCGAGTGCCTTGAAGAGTGCGGGTGCCACGATCGCGCCGGCGCCATTGCCGCAATCGATCACGACCTTCATGTCCTTTGGCAGCGGTCCGATCCGCGCCGCGACGTCGGCGACGTACCGGTCGACCACCGCCTCGTGCGACACCTTCCCCGCGCCCTTGGGAAACGCGCCCTTGGCGATGATATCGCGCAGGTGCAGGATCCCCTCGCCATGCAACGAGCCGGTGCCCACGCAGCACTTGAAGCCGTTGTACTCCGGCGGATTGTGCGAGCCCGTGATCATGATGCCGGCGACGACCGGCAGGTTGTGCAACGCCCAGTAGAGCAGCGGTGTCGGCACCACGCCGATGTCGATCACGTCGAGTCCGGTCCCAGTGAGCCCGCGTACGAGCGCGTCCCGCAGCGCGTCGCCACTCGGGCGGTTGTCACGACCGACCGCGACCGCACCGGTGAGACCACGTTCAGCGAGGATCACCGCGTATCCGCGACCGATCGCTTCGGCGGCCTCGAGCGTGAGGTCCTTGCCGTAGATGCCGCGGATGTCGTACTGACGGAAGATGCCGGGAGAGATCATGGGATCACTGGTGTCGGATGTGCCAAGGGGCGCCAGTGGAGGCGCCCCGTGGAACCTGCTGGATGAAACGCTCTGGCGCTACCGGTCCACGCTCTGAAGCCCGAACTCGCCCGACGGAGAGTACGGATACTGACGGAAGCCGCTGCCCTGCGTGATCTCGACCAGGCGCGACGGGAAGAGCCCGAGCCCCAGGATGAGCACGACGGTCACGGCGAGGACGGCGCGCGTGAGCGCGCCGATCGGCAGCGGATCCGCCGCGCCTGCTGGACGCGGATTCATGAACATCACACGGACGACCTGCAGGTAATAGCCCGCGGAGATCACCGAGGTCAGCACGAGGATCACCGCGAGGACCGTCAGCCCGGCCGGAGCCGCGATCGCCGCCTGGATGATGTACCACTTGGCGAAGAAGCCCACGCCACCGAACACGGGGAATCCGAGCAGGGCGAGCAGGTACACAGCCATCGCCGTGGCGAGCCAGGGCCGAACCTGCCAGAGCCCTTCGTAGTCCGATATCCGCGCATCGGTCTCGCCCGCCTGCTGCATGGACGCGACGACCGCGAACGCGCCGAACGTCGCGAGCGTGTACGCGACCACATAGAACGTGAACGCCGTACTCGCGAGCACCGACGCCGCCGTCACCGCGACGAGCAGGTAACCGGAGTGCACGATGCTCGAGTACGCGAGCATCCGCTTGATGTTCTTCTGCGAGAGAGCGACCACGTTGCCGACGACCATCGTGACGACGGCGAGCCACCAGACCGCATGCGCCCAGCCGCTGAACACGGTGTAGAACGCCTCGTACCAGATGCGCAGGAACGACGCGAACGCCGCCGCCTTGACCGTCGCGGCCATGAAGGCACTGATCGGCGTCGGCGAGCCGTCGTACACATCGGGCGCCCACATATGGAATGGCACGGCCGCGACCTTGAACGCCATGCCCACGAGCATGAGGCCGATGCCGACGAGCAGCATCGGATTGCGCGCCAGGTCGTAGCGGCGGATCGCATTGCCGATCTCGACGATCTGCGTCTGCCCCGTCGCGCCATACACGAGCGCGATCCCATACAGCAGGAACCCGGTCGCGAACGCGCCGAGCAGGAAGTACTTGAGCGACGCCTCAGCCGACCGTGCGCTGCGACGGTTGAGCCCCGCGAGCACGTACACGGCGACCGACATGATCTCGATGCCGAGGAACACGACCATGAGATCACGCGCACCGGCGAGGATCATCATGCCCGACGCCGCGAAGAGCACCAGCACATGCGACTCGGCCTGCGTGATGCCGTCGCGCACATTGTGCTCGATCGCGAGCGCGATCGTTCCGATCGCGCCGAGCAGGATCACGAGATCGACCATCCAACGGAAACCATCCATCGCGATCACGCCCGTGTCGGGCGCGGTGTCGCCGCGGACGGACATCCAGACCACCGCCGCCATGGTGGCGACGAGCAGACCGATCGACGCGAGCCCGACCGTGCGCTGATGCGCATCACTGTCGGGCCGCCAGGCGGCCAACAGCATGAGGATGATCGCGCCACCCATCAGCAGCAGATCGGGGAGCAACGCGGCCGAGAGTCCCACCGGATTCAGCAGATCGTAGGTCATCTCAGCGCCCCCTGCCGGCCTGAGGAGCCGGCGCCATGCGACCGGCCTCCACACCGCGAACGATGCGTTCGGCCGCGGCCTCGGTCTTGTTGAGCACCGGCTTGGGATAGACGCCCAGCCAGAGGATGCCGATGAGCAGCGGCGTCAACAGGCCGATCTCGCGCCAGTTGAGATCGTTCCCCTTGAGCGCCTCGTTCTCGGGCTTCACCAGCGGATTGTAGATGATCCGTTGCACCGCCCAGAGCAGATACGCAGCCGCGAAGATGACGCTCGTCGCGGCGATGACCGTGTAGTACGGCTGCGTCGGGAAGGAGCCGACGAGCACGAGGAACTCGCCGACGAAACCGTTGGTGCCCGGCACGCCGATCGAACTCAGCGAGACGATCGTGAGGCACACTGCGAAGATCGGCATGACCTTGGCGATGCCGCCGAAGTCCTCGATCTGCCGAGTGTGGCGTCGCTCGTAGATCATCCCGATCAGCAGGAAGAGCGCGCCGGTCGAGATGCCATGACTGATCGTCACCATCAGCGCACCCTGCATCGACTCGACGGTCATCGCGAAGATGCCGAGCATGACGAAGCCGAGGTGAGAGACCGACGAGTAGGCGACGAGCTTCTTGAAGTCGGGTTGCACGAGCGCCACCAGCGCGCCATACACGATGCCGATCACCGCGAGCACGAGCATGACCGTGCGGACCGTCGGGTGCATCGCCACCGCGGGAAAGAGCGGCACGGCGAACCGCACGAAGCCGAACGTCCCCATCTTGAGCATGATCGCCGCGAGGATCACGGAGCCGGCGGTGGGTGCCTCGACGTGCGCATCGGGGAGCCAGGTATGGAACGGGAACATCGGCACCTTCACCGCGAACGCGACGGCGAAGGCGCCGAAGAGCCAGAAGCTACCGCTCACCGGCATCGTGCGCGCCATCTCGAGAATGACGTCGTAGTTGAAGACCGGCGGTCCGCCCTTCCCTGCGAGCAGGCCGAGCGTGATGATCGCCACGAGCATCAGCAGCGACCCCACCATCGTATAGATGAAGAACTTGATACTCGCGTAGAGACGGCGTTGACCGCCCCAGATGCCGATGATCAGGTACATCGGCACGAGCATCACTTCCCACATCACATAGAAGAGCACGAGGTCGAGCGCCATGAAGACGCCGAGCATTCCCGTGGTGAGGATGAGCAGCAGCGCGTAGTAGGCATGCGTCTTCACGCGCACGCTCGTCCAGCTCCCCAGCACCGTGAGGGGCATGAGCAGCGTGGTGAGCAGGATCAGCATCAGGGCGATGCCATCGATGCCGACCGTGAAGCGCGCGCCCCACTGCGGGATCCACGCCGCGTCCACATACGCCTGCCAGTCGGCGCTCACGGTGTCGACCGACCACCAGAGCCCGAGCGAGAGCACCGCCTCTGCGAGGAAGATCCCGAACGCCAGCGAGCGCGCACTGCGCATCGCCGCCTCGGGCTCCTGCTTCTGCATGCTGCTCTGCAGGACCATCAGCAGCGCGCCCAAGAGCGGGAGCACCAGGAGTGCCGGCAGGATCCAACCGTTGTAGCCGATTCCGTCGAGGAACTGGGTCACTGTCTATGGCCTCAGCGGAAGGAGAAAGCGGAGAGCACGGAGAGCACGCCGATCAACAAGACCCAGGCGTACGTGCCGACGCGGCCCGACTGCAGCTGCGATCCGGCCCAGCCCACCGCGCGCACCACCAGCGCGCTCCCGTTCACCAGGAGCCCGTCGATGATGCCCGTGTCGATCCCCTTCCACAGCAGAGTGCGAGAGATGCCGAGCGTCGGCTGGACCACGGTCTTCTCGTAGGCCTCGTCGACGTACCACTTGTGGAGCAGGGTCTTCTCGATGCCCTCCTCGGCCTTGGCGTCCTTGGCCGGCACGAGGGCTTCGGGCTTGAGTTTGGTCCACGCGATCGCGATACCGATCACCGCGATGGCGATTGCCGCGGCGATGAGCATCCACTCAGTGAAGTGCGAGAGATGCAGCCCCTCCTCGCCGAGCGTGAGCTCCGTGCCTTCGGCGAGCACAGGTTCTAGAAAACCATGTAGCAGTTCACTCGCCGATCCGCCGTAGAGCGCGGGCAAGTTCACGAAGCCGCCGATGGCGGAGAGCACGCCGAGCACCACGAGCGGGCCGGTCATGACCCACGGTGCTTCCTTGAGATGCGCCGCCTCCTTCTCACCGGTCCGGTTGGGCCCGTGGAAGGTGTAGAGCATCATACGCGTCATGTAGATCGCGGTCATGAGCGCGGCGGCCAGCCCGAGCACATACACGCCGTACAGCACGACACTCCCCGGAATACCCAACCAGTGCGCCTCGGCGAGCGTGGATCCATGCGTGCGCGCGAAGACCGAGGCGAGGATCTCGTCCTTCGAGAAGAAGCCGGAGAAGGGCGGGATGCCAGCGATCGAGAGCGTCGCGATCCACATCAGCGTGAACGTGATCGGCATCTGCTTCCGCAGCCCGCCCATGTTGCGCATGTCCTGCGCATCCTCATGGTTGTGCGTCGCGTGATACGCCTTGTGCATCGCGTAGATCACCGAGCCCGACCCGAGGAACAGGAGCGCCTTGAAGAAGGCATGCGTCATCAGGTGGAAGACGCCCGCCGAATACGCGCCGACGCCGACACCCACGAACATGTAACCCAGCTGCGAGACCGTGGAGTACGCGAGCACCTTCTTGATGTCCCACTGCTTGAGTCCGATCGTCGCCGCGAAGACCGCGGTGAGCGCACCCACGACCGCGACCGTCAACTGCGCGACCGGCGCCATCGAGAAGAGCACCGCACTGCGCGCGATCAGGTACACACCCGCCGTTACCATCGTCGCGGCATGGATCAGCGCCGAGACCGGCGTCGGGCCGGCCATCGCGTCAGGGAGCCAGACGAAGAGCGGGATCTGCGCCGACTTGCCGGTGGCGCCGAGGAACAGGAAGAGGCAGATCGCCGTGACGAGCGCGCCACCCATCTGCACACCCGCGGCCGCTTCGCCAACACCGGCGAACGAGAGCGTCCCGAAGTTCGCGAACATCAAGAACATCGCGACCAGGAATCCGAAGTCGCCAATGCGATTGACGATGAACGCCTTCTTCCCCGCGTCCGCATTCGCCTTGTCGCTGAACCAGAAGCCGATCAGCAGGTACGAGCAGAGCCCGACGCCTTCCCAGCCCACGAACATCACCGGGTAGCTCGAGCCCATCACGAGCAGCAGCATGAAGAAGATGAACAGATTGAGATACGCGAAGTAGCGCGGGTATCCCGGATCGTCCTGCATGTAGCCGACGCTGAAGATGTGGATCAGCGTGCCGATGCCGGTGACGATGCTCATCATCACGAGCGAGAGCTGGTCGATCTGGAATGCCGCGTCGATGCTGAGCTTGCCGGCCGGCATCCACGAGAAGAGCGTGAGGACGTACGGATCGTGCAGCGCATGCTCGACGACCCACACCTGGTAGAGCACCGCCAGCGTCATCGCGAACGAGAGCGCGAGTACGCCGGGGCCGATCAGCGAGACGAGTGCGGCCGCGGGATGCCGCGCCGCGTGATGCCCGTCGTCATGGCCGTGAGCCGCATGGCCGTCCCCGGGGCCCCCTGTGCCCCCTGTGCCCCTGTGGTGACCGTCGTTCCCATGCCCGCCCGCCGACGGATCCGCCGGCCCCGGATGGCCCGCCGCCCGCAGCGACAGCAGCCCGTTCAACACGAATCCGACGAGCGGCAACACCGGGATCAGCCAGGCGAACCGGGCGATGGTGTCGGCCAACGGATGCCCAGTGGCGATAGGTTCGGTCTGCATCATCCCTTCAACAGGTTGATGTCTTCCAAGTTCACCGACTGCCGGTGACGGAAGATCGCGATGATGATCGCGAGCCCCACTGCGGCCTCGGCGGCGGCGACCGTCATCACGAAGATGACGAACACCTGGCCACCGGCCCCGTGGAGCCTGGAGAGCGCGACGAATGAGAGGTTCACCGCGTTGAGCATCAGCTCCACGCACATGAACAGGATGATCGCGTTGCGGCGCGTGAGCACACCGACCACACCGATCGTGAACAGGAGCGCCGAGAGCGCGAGTGACTCAGCGAGCATCGGGGCTCCGCTTCTTGCCGATGACCACTGCCCCGACGATCGCCGTGAGCAGGAGCATCGAAGTGAGCTCGAACGCGAGCAGATACTGATTGAACAGCGGCCCCGCGATCGGACCGATCACGCCGGCCGTGACATCCACCGGCGCCAATCCCTTCGCCGCCTTGAGCGTCATCGCATCGGGGAAGCGTGCGCGGGCGAG
>JANOWT010000242.1:0-3617 GCA_031418115.1 Gemmatimonadota bacterium | reverse complement strand
TCCGGCGCGGTCGTGCTCGCCATGCACCGAGTACTCGAGCGCCAGCGCGCCGACGAACGCTCCCACGAATGATCCGACGATCGACCCCAGCACCGGGATCGGAACACCGACCACAGCCCCGACGATGCCGCCGATGAGCGCCCCCCACCCGGCCCTGCGCGAGCCGCCGTACTTGGTCGTGTAGCGCGACGCGAGACCCCACTCGAGGAGTTCGGCGATGAGCGCCAGCACCACACCGGCGACGATCACGCCCCACGACACGCTCGCCGCGGCGTCGAATGACTTCCAGAGCCCGACGCCGGCAAGGAAGGCCCAGGTTGCCCGGGAGGCCGACGGCGGTGAGCGGGAGGCTCAGGAGCGCGCCGACGAGCAGCAGTGTGAGGGGAAGCATCAACTGAAGGTGTGAGGTGTGAGGTGTGAGGTGTGAGGAACTACGGGCTCGCGCGACTTTCGGTTCCGAAGCACCCCACACCACCCACCCCACACCTCTCACCTGTACTGTTGTGTCATGTCAATCCGCGTCCGCCAGACCTTCACCCGCGTCGTCGTGATCCAGGTGATCACGCTCGCCCTCCTTTGGCTGCTCCAGCAGCGCTACGCGGGCTGATCGCGCATGCACTGGGTCAACTGGCTGATCGTCGTCGTCTACCTCGCCTTCGTCGTCGGGGACGGCCTGCGTCGGTCGCGCGGGGCCAAGGACATCGAGGCGTACTTCCTCGCCAACCGTTCGCTGCCCTGGTGGGCGGTCGGCCTCTCGGTGATGGCCACGCAACTCTCGGCGATCACGTTGATCGGCACCACCGGGCAGGGTGCGACCGACGGCCTCAAGTTCGTGCAGTTCTACTTCGGGTTGCCGATCGCGATGGTGATCCTCGGCGTCACGATCGTGCCGTTCCTGCACGGTGCCAAGGTCTTCACCGCGTACGAGTATCTCGAGCGGCGGTTCGACGCGCGCACACGCACGCTCACCAGCCTCCTCTTCCTCTTCTCGCGCGGCATGTCGTGCGGCGTCATCATCTCGGCGCCGGCGGTGGTGCTCTCGGCGATCTTCGGTTGGTCGCTCACCTGGTGCGTCGTGCTGATCGGCGCACCGACGGTGCTCTACACCGTGATCGGCGGCGTGCAGGCCGTGACCTGGGCTGACGTGAAGCAGATGTTCGTGATCGTCGGCGCGGTGCTCGCCATGCTCTACGTGCTCGTCACGCGCATGCCCGTCCCGATCGACGACGCATTCGCGATCGCCGGCGCGGCAGGACGGATGCAGGTCTTCGACTTCTCGTTCGACCTCACCAACCCGTACACCTTCTGGTCCGGGATCATCGGCGGCACCTTCCTCATGCTGTCGTACTTCGGCACCGATCAGAGTCAGGTGCAGCGCTACCTCACGGCCAAGTCGGTCGACGAAGCGCGCAGTTCGCTGCTCATGAGCGCGTACTGGAAGATCCCGCTGCAGGCGATGATCCTGCTGCTCGGCGTGATGGTGTTCCTCTACTACACGTTCCAGCCCACGCCGCTCTTCTTCAACCCAACGCATGAGCAGGTGATGCGCGCGTCGGCGCCGGCGACCTACGACTCACTCGCGGCGCGCTACACGATCGTCACGCAGGCTCGCGCCGATGCGGCGCGTGCGGCCGTCGCCGCCCGCCAGTCAGGTGACGCGGCGGCCACGACGGCCGCTCTCGATGCGTACCGGGCACAGGAGAGCGAGGCGGGCGTCGTGCGCACCGCCGCGCTCGCTGAGGTCGGGAAGGTCACGGGCACGTCCACTCGCGACGTGAACTACATCATCCCACGCTTCGTCCTCGACAATCTGCCGCTTGGTTTTGCGGGCATCTTCCTCGCCGCGGTGCTCGCCGCCGCGATGTCGAGCATCGCCGCTGAACTCAACTCGCTCTCCACGGCGACGGTCGTGGACTTCTACCAGCGCCACTACAAGCGCGAGGGAAGCGATGCGCACTTCCTCTCCGTCTCCAAGTGGGCGACCGCGGTCTGGGGTGTGTTCGCGTGTATCGTCGCGACCTATGCGGCGACACTCGGCTCGCTGATCGAGGTGGTGAACCGGTTCGGGTCGTTCTTCTATGGATCGATCCTCGGCGTGTTCATCCTCGCGATGATCCCCCGCACGCGCGCCCTCGGGGCGTTCGTGGGACTCATCGCTGGAATGGCGACCGTCGGGCTGATCAGCTGGCAGGTGCCGAGCATCGCATTCCTCTGGCACAACGTCACCGGCGCGGTCACGGTGGTGACGGTGGGTCTCCTGCTGAGCATGGGTCCCGCGCCCAAGTCGGCCTGAGATAGCACCCGCGCGGTGGCAGGTTATGCTCGCCGTCGTGCATACGTCATGCATCCGCTGCATGTGCATGCGTCCCCGCTCTCGCGACGGGCCCGCCACTTAAGCTCCGGCCCATGACTTCAATCCGACTGATCGGCGTTCCCATGGACCTCGGCGCCTCGCGACGCGGCGTCGACATGGGCCCCTCCGCCGTCCGCTACACCGATCTGCGCGCCCGGCTCGAGAAGCTCGGCGCTCAGGTGGAGGACACCGGCAATGTGCCGGTGCCGTTCCGCGAAGATGCGGCCAAAGGCGCCCAGCGTGGCGCCCGGTACCTCGGTGCGATCACCGAGGTGTGCGCCGAGGTCGCGGCACGCACACGCGCCGCGCTCGAGGCGGGGCAGTTCCCGATCGTGCTAGGCGGCGACCATGCGCTCGCCGCAGGCAGCATCGCCGGAGCGGCAGCACATCTCGCGGCGAAGGGCGCTCAGCTCGGTGCGATCTGGGTCGACGCGCACGGTGATCTCAATACACCCGCGTCTTCCAGCTCCGGTAACGTGCACGGCATGCCGCTCGCCGCACTGCTCGGCCATGGAGACAAGGCGATGTCGGGGATCGCCGGTGTGCAGCCCGCGCTGCGCGGGAGCGATGTCGCGCTGGTAGGGCTGCGCGATCTCGACGGCCCCGAGCGGATGCACATCAAGAAGTGGGGGCTCTCGGCCTTCTCCATGCGCGCGCTCGATGAGCGCGGGATCCACAAGGTCATGGAGGAAGCGATCGCCGTCGCCGCGCGCGCGACCGAGGGCATCTGGGTCTCGTTCGATATGGACGTGATCGATCCGCGCGAGGCACCCGGTGTCGGCACGGCGGTCCCCGGTGGGATGACGTACCGTGAAGCGCACCTCGCGATGGAGATGCTCGCCGACTCCGGCAAGCTCATCGGGCTCGACATGGTCGAGGTGAATCCCGTGCTCGACGAACGCAACCGGACCGCCGAGATCGCCTGCGAGCTCATCCTGAGCGCGATCGGCAAGCGGATCCTCTGACCGACCTCATCACACCCCACATGGCCGATACGATCCGCTACCGGGCGCCTGACTTCACCGCGCCGCATCTCATGAAGGCACCGGCCGCGCGCACGGTCGCCGCCGAGCGCGATGGCGTGCTGCCGGACGGATTCTTCGCGACGACCAATCTCCCGACGTACGTGAAGGGCGCGGACGGGCAGTGGACGCTACCCAACGAGCCGCGCATGGACGGCGTGCTCGTGCGCGATGCGCAGGGCGCGTGGTGGGTGCGCGAAGGGCGCCGCGTGAAGCAGGGCGACGCGGTCGTGATAGGCGCG
>JANOWT010000241.1:0-16966 GCA_031418115.1 Gemmatimonadota bacterium | reverse complement strand
TCACCCAGGCGTTGGTGGGTCCGGCGCGGCCGCGATCGACGGAGCGCTTGTTCTTGAGCCAGTAGTTCTCGAGGTACATCCGACGATTCTTCGCGAAGTGGTCGAGCGTGAAGAGCACGCCCGATTCACTGATGTTCACGGAGTTGCGCGGTCCCCACTTGATCAGCGGGAGCGGCGGATTGGGCCGGAACCACTCGCGGCTCGTCGTCTGGGCGCCCACGCGCAGGCTGTCGTTGTTGTCGGGGCCGTAGCTCTGCACTTCGTAGAAGCGCCCGATCGCGTTGCGCGTGTGCGCGGCGAAGAAGAGATAGTTGGGCGTCCAGCCGTCATAGAAACCGTAGGTCCACACGCCGGGCACGCCGCGTTTGGTCATCTCCATGACGTCGGCCTGTGCCATGGTCCACCATTCGGTGACCGTGATCGGGTCGATCGCCTCGTTGTACGGGCCGGTGCCCGTGGAGCTGTAGAGGTAGGACACCGACTCGTGCAGGTCGTGCATCACCTGCGGCGTCCATTTGAGGAACTCGCGGTTGATATGGCGCGTGAGTGCGAGGAACTGCCCCATGCCGTCGCGGTTGTTGTCATGCGCGACGTACTTGCCCCAGTACATGAGCGGCAGCCGAGCGTCGCCGACCACGCGCTTCTTGTTGAAGTAGTAGGTGTCGACCTGACGTTCGCGGCCGTCCACCTCGAGCACCGGTGTGATGAAGGTGATCACGTTGGAGCGGATGTTGTCGTAGAACGCGTTGTCGGTCACCGCGAGGCGGTAGGCGAGCTCCATGAGCATCTCGGGGCCGCCGGTCTCGGTCGAGTGCAGCCCGCTGGTGAGCCAGTAGATCGGCTTGGCGGTGTTGAGCAGTTGTTGCGCGCGGGCCTCGGAGGTGCGGCGCGAGTCGGTGAGCTCGTTGAGATAACCCTTGTACTTATCGAGTTCGCGGATCGTGGCCGCGTCGGCCACCGCTAGCACGTACATGTCGCGCCCCTCTTCCGTCTGACCGATCTTCCAGACCTTCACGCGGTCGGAGGCGGCGTCGAGCGCCTCGTAATAGCGGTGGATGTCCTTCGCATACGTGAGCTCGCCCGGTGTGCCGACGATCCGGCCGAGGAACTTGAGCGGCGTGGGCACGGTGGACGACGCGGGGAGGTCGGCCACGAGCTCAGTGGAGATGCGCGGGTCGCGCAGATACTCCTTGATCTTGGCGGTGTACTCGCGGTCGATGGCCTGGCCCTGGGCGGCGAGCGGCCGGGCGGACGTCGCGACGCAGAGCATCGCGGCGAGGGGAGCGAGGCGAAGGAGCGTGGATCGGTTCATGCGACGGACTCCGATGGGTGGGAACGAGGCCTGCGCGGGCCTGCAGGCGATACGCGAACCGTGCGTGCGGCGTTGGTGAGTGGAGCGACCTTGGCGTGCGGTGCCAGCGTCGTCAGCGCGGCGTGATCAGCACCCGCTCCGCCGCGACCGACTCCACTCGCGGACGTGAGTAGAAGAGCGGGAAGAAGCGGTCCTGCGACCAGTCCTTGAACAGGTCGCGATACCACGGACTCGCCGGGTCGCCCGACTGTCCCGGCGTGTTGGTGGCGAGTGCCATGTCCCAGTTGGACACGTCGACCACGACACGGAACGAGGCGCCCGCTGTCTGGTTCTCGCCGTTGCCGGTCGCGTTGAGCGTGTTGCCGTAGCCGCCGCGCGGCAATGGGCCGACCTCGAACTGTGCACGCAGGGTCTCGTTCACCGCGCGGCTCAACGGGTGCCCGATGCGCGCATGGTGGTAGCCGTCGCGCCCGTAGCTCCAAGCGCTCACGTCGTTCCCGAACCGGCGGCGGAGGTCCGTTTCCGCGTCGCTGAGTGCTCGCAAGAGCAACGCGTCGCGCGCCACGAGCGGCGCTGCACCGAAATCGCCCGGCGGGGCCTGCAGCCACCCGATCACCGAGCGCAACGAGACCGACCGCAGCTGCGACCGTTCCCCCGGCCGCACCATCTGTTCGTACGTGAGGCGGCGCAGCTGCGTCTCCCACGCGACGTAGATGCCCGCCTCGACGCTCTCACGTCCGAGCACGTGGTCCCACGCGAGCAGGCGCCGGCGCAGCGAGTCGAGTCGCACGTTGCCGATCGCGAGGTCGCGCAACAGCGGCACGAGTTGTCGCGCGGGGATCGACAGTTCATCGGTCTGCAGTCGTGCCATGTCCGCCACCGAATGCCGCCGACCGCTGCCGAGCACCTCCGATGCGCGCGCCCACCGGTAGGGATCGGCCCAGTCGAAGCCGATCGCCTCCATGAACGGAAAGTCGCGTGGCGTGAGGTCGTTGTTGGCGGTCGCGATGAAGCCTTCGGCAGGATCGGCGCGGTTGGGCTTCTGCAGGATGTCGAGGAAGCCATCCCACTCGAACCGCCCGTCGCCGGGCACGGGCACGAGCCCACTGAAGTTGCGTCGCTTCGGCGCGATCCCCACCGCCTGCCATCCGATATGTCCCGCGCGGTCGGCCCAGATCATGTTCTCGCCCGGGATGTGCGAGTAGCGATTCGCCTCGCGGAACTCCTCCCAGGTGCGCGCCTGATCCATGCGCAGGCTGGCGAGGTAGGGCGCACCGCCGATCTCCATCCAGGCGGCGCGCACCGCGAAGGCACGCTGCCGTGACGCGTCGCGCGAGACCACCGGGCCATGACGCGTGTAGCGGTGCTCGACGAACACGGGACGTTCGTCGCGCACGCGGATGGTGTCCTTCACGATCCGCATCCGCTCCCATGCACCGTTGAAGCGGTACTGATCGGGATCGGCGGGGTTGGTCTCGTAGACCAGCAGGTCCTCACCGTCGGTCGAGAAGATCGTGAGGCCCCAGGCGCCGTACTCGTTGTGACCGATCGAGATGCCAGGGAGCACCGGCTCGCCGCCGCCGATCACGTTCCAGCCTGGTCCGACGAGGTGCGTGATATACCGTAGCGACGGCGCCGAGAGGGCGCGGTGCGGGTCGTTGGCCATGATCGGCATGCCGCTCTCGGTCAGGCGGCCGCTCACGACCCAGTTGTTGCTGCCGATGTCGCGCGCGTCGTGGGTCCAGGCGAATGGGTCACCGCCGGCCGCTGCAGTACCATCGCCACGAGCATCGCCATTGCCATCACCATCGCCACTGCTGCGTGGCGTTGCCCGTGCCGACGCGATCACGTCTTCAGGACGAAACACCAGCGGCGCGCGGAAGGCGTTGTAGACTCGCAGCACATCACTCGCGAGCAACGCCGAGTCGATCCCCGCCGCGAGTGTGAGGTCCGGCACGCCAGGGCCGAAGTCGGAGAGCGCCTTCACGCGCTCCGATCCGAGCGCGGCGACGGCGCGCCCCACCGCGAGCTCTTCAGGGAGATTGCCGAGCAGGCCCTGATGCCGCGAGATCACGACGGCCGGCGTCCAGAGCCCCGGCAGCGTGTTGAGCAAACGGAACTCGATCGGCAGTTTTGCCGGATCACGCCGCGCCTCGGTCACGTAGGCGTTCACGCCGTCCACGAAGGCGGTGATGATCACCGCGCCGCGCGGATGATAGTGATTCATCTCGGCTCTGAGATCGCCGCGGAACATGAAGAGCCGCGTGCCCGTGTCGCGTTCGAGCTCACGCGAGCCGAGCAGCTCGGCGACCGTGCCAGTGGCCTGTCGGCGCCAGATCTCGAACTGGAAGAGCCGGTCGCGCGCTGCGCTCCACCCTTGGGCGAAGAACAGGTCGTGCTCGGAGAGGGCGTAGATGTGGTTCACGCCCCAGCGGTCGCGGATGATCTCCACCGGCTGCTCGAGGCCGGCCATGCGCAGGCGTGTGGTATCGACCGTCTGCGAGTTCGCTCGCACGCAGACGACGGCGAGAGCGAGAAGGGCGCGCGCTAACGAATGCATGGAGTGCCGACAGGGGTGATTGGGAACCCGAAGTTCGCCCCGTTGGGCGCGGGTCGCAACGCGTATCGCCCTGCGGCAATACGACCGCTAGACGCTCCACTCCCTTCCGGGCGCTCAGTCAGAGCGCCGGGACAGCGTTCAGTTAGAAGGTCCCAGCCAGCAGACTCGCGGAGATACTCGCTCCACCATTCAAGTTGGCCGTGAAGACACCCGAGGTGACGCCGCCACTGATCGATGTGAACGAGCCGATGACCGTTCCGCTGCTCGTGGTCGCTACGGGGGTACAGGCGAAGGCAGATCCGCTCAAGAGCATAGTGTTCGGCCCCGTCTTCGTCCACGAAAAGGTCACGACTGCTGGAGCGGAGTTGAGTTGACAGTTACTCGTCCCGGACGTGACCTCTCCGGTGCCGTCAGCGAAGAATGCGATCTTGGTGAAGCAGGTCAGCTGGCCACAGGCCAACAACGGGATGCGCCAATATGTCGTCGCGGCTGCGGCCGTAGCGCCATTGCTGATCTGGCACACTTGATCGCAGCTGGGACCGCTCGAGGAGTCGGCGCAGCCAGCGACGAGCACTACCGTCACGGCCATCGCGGCGAGACGACTGAACCACCGGCGCGTTCCGAACGTCGAATCGAGGATCTTCATTGCTGACTCCTGATCGAATGAGTGTGGGGCACTGACCACCAACCAATCATACGTGAGAACTGGTGACGGCGCCTGCTCAGGTCGTCCGAAGCGAGGTCAGGGGTCCCGGTCGACGTGTGACGCTGAACGCCGGAGGACGCAGCCACTCCTCTCGTTCGCTCCCCAATTCCAAGCATCGACATCGCCGAGGATGGGAGTCGTACTGTGCCCCGAGCACACGTCGCATCGTGGCGGCGACGGTCGCCTCGTGCGTCGTGAGCGGGACGATCCCCATCCTCCGCGTGGGTCGCAACGTGCCGCTCTCGTCGGCAGATTATCCGTGTGCCGACAAGCCCCCTGACACAATTGCGGAAGATCTGCCTCGCCCTCCCGAGCGCCACCGAGGTGGAGGCGTGGGGCACGTCGACGTTCCGGTGCGGGAAGATCTTCGCCATGTACTCCGACGCCAAGAACAATCAGCACAGTGGCGGTCGCCCCGGCGTCTGGCTCAAGGCGGCGCCCGGCAATCAGGAACTCATGGTGCGGGACCGTCCTGATCGCTTCTTCGTGCCGCCGTACGTCGGTCCCGCCGGTTGGATCGGCGTCAGGCTGGACCGCCGCGTGTCATGGAAGGAGGTGGCGCTGCTCGTTGAGGAGTCGTGGCGGCTGATCGCGCCCAAGAAGCTCGTGAAGGCTCGCGACGCCCGGTGAGCGCGCGCGGCGTCGCCCCGTGCTCAGGCGGCGCACCGATCACTCCGGCGCGTCGAGCACCGCGCGCACGCGCAAAGCGAGCGCCGCCGGAGTGAATGGCTTCGGCAGGAACGCCACGCGTTGAAGCGCAACGCCCTCCTGAAGCACGCTGTCCTCGTGGTAGCCGGAGACGAGGAGCACGCGCACCTCCGGTCTCAGCGCCGTGACGCGTTCGGCGAGTTCGCGCCCCGAGAGTCCGGGCATCACGACGTCAGAAACGAGGATGTCCACCTTGCCCTCGTGCGCTGCGAGCAGCGCGAGCGCCTGCTCACCGTTCGCCGCCGCGAGCACGGTGTAGCCGAGCCGAGTGAGGATGCTCTCGACGAGGCGACGCACCACGGGCTCGTCCTCGGCGAGCAACACGGTCTCGTTGCCACCAAGCGGCAACGCGACTGGGGGAGCGACCGCAGGCACCGCGGCGGTCGGTGTGTTGGATCCCGGAATGCGGGGAAGCCACACATCGAAGCGACTTCCCTCGCCTGGTGCACTCGTGGCGCGCACGGCGCCGCCCGCATCCTGAACGATGCCGTACACCGTGGCGAGTCCGAGTCCCGTTCCCGAGCCTTGCGCCTTGGTCGTGAAGAACGGCTCGAAGATGCGGTTGCGGGTGCCCTCGTCCATCCCGACGCCGTCGTCGGTGATCGAGAGGCGGACATATTCACCGGCAGGGACACCGAGCGGCACGGCGGTCACGGCGGTGAGCGACTCGCGCGCGGTGTCGACCGTCACATGGCCGTCGGCCGCGACGGCGTCGCGCGCGTTCACCACGAGGTTGACCAGCACCTGTTCGAGTTGCGACGCTGCGGCATTCACGAGGCCGACGCTCGTCGCCGCTTTGAGGGTCAAGGTGATGCGGTCCCGCATGAGGCGCTGCAGCGTCGCCTCCAGACCCCGCACGACTGTGGCGACGTCGACCGATGTCTTTGGCACCACCTGGCGGCGGGAGAACGCGAGCAGTTGCTGCGTGAGCGTTGCTGCTCGCAAGGACGTGTCGCGCGCCGCGGAGATCTCGGCGTGGCTCGGATGACCATCGTCGAGCATCTCGAGCGCGAACTCTGCATGGCCGACGATGCCCGTGAGCAGGTTGTTGAAGTCGTGCGCGATGCCTCCGGCGAGTCGCCCGATCGACTCCATCTTCTGTGCCTGTCGCAGTTGATCCTTGCTCTCCGCGAGCGCGCGCTGAGCGGCGATCTGTTCGGTGACGTCGATCCCGACCGCGATCGCCACCGGCCGTCCCTGCATCGCGGTGCGCGAGACGAACAGATCGATGATCCGGAGCTCGCCAGTGCTCGTGCTGTGCTGCTGCCCCGCGACACGAATCGGAGGCGTACCCACGGGCGGCAGCGAGGTCGCAACGATCGGCGCCTGGCCCGGCATCACCACGTCCGACACCCGCATGCGGGCGAACTCGCTGCGCGAGTATCCGTAGAGCCGGAGCGCGGCCTCGTTCACGTCGAGGAACTCGAGCGTGTCGATGTCGTAGACCGCCGCGGGGGCGGGGTTCTGCTCGAAGAGCACGCGCGCGCGGGTTTCGCTCTCGCGCAACGCGTCGGTACGGTCGGCGATCCTGCCGGCCATCGCGTTGAAACTGCCGGCGAGCTCACCGATCTCGCCGCCCGCCGTCACGCGCGTCCGGTGCGACTCGTCGCCCGAGGCGATCGCGCGGGCATCGCGCGTGAGTTCCTGGATGGGATCGACGAGTCCGTTCCCCAGATACAGCGCCGCGGCCACGCCGGCCGCGAGCGTGAGTGCCGCGATGAGCAGTTCGTAGAGGAGCGCACGGCGCACCGGCGCGAACGCGCTCAGAGCGGGAATGCCGACCGAGACCTGCCAACGGGTGCCCGGGATCGACGTGAATCCGGTCAGGCGGGTGATGCCGTCGAGCCAGACCGACTCGGTCACGCCTTCACGCTGCTCGAGCTGCAGTCGTGTGGTGCCGTTGTCGATCGTATTGGTGCCCACGAAACGCTGCGCGTCGACGGACCGGGCGATCACCATGCCGCTGTCGCGCAATGCGACGACGGATCCTTCTGGAAGTCCGGAGGCGTCGACGTACTGCTGTAGCGACCGTACCCGTACCGCGGCGCCGACCATTCCGAGCAGCACCTCGCCATCGAGGATCGGATGCGCGAACACGACGCCCAAGTCCTTGTTCTCCGGACGTTGGATCGTGGCGCCTCCGATCGCGGGCCTCCGCGTGCGCTTCACGGCAGCGAAGTAGTCGCGGTCGGTGATGCCCCGGGCGCTAGGGTCCCGACTCCGGCTGGATCGACCCACGATCCGCCCGGCGCTGTCGCTCACGAACAACACGAGCTCGAGGTACTTGATCGCGCCAACGGCCCGCTCGAGCAGCGCGACATTGCGCGACGAGTCGCGGATATCGGGGGAGACGATTCCTCCCAGCAGATCGAGTTCCTCTTCGAGCGCCGACAGCCGAAGGGTGATCCGGGCCGCGATCCGCCGCGCGATGTCGAGCGCTCGTTCGTCCGTCGCGGCGCGCGCGTCCGATGCGCGTACCTGCGCCCGCACTCCCGCATACACGAAGAACGGGATCGCACCTGCGATCACGAGCAACGCCAGCCGTCGCCTGATCCCGAGCGATCGGAGCATTCAGCCTCTTCTCGGCCGCGCCACGTACAGCGTGTGCATCGGACCCGCGGTGGTGTGCGCGCGCACGCGCAGCCGCTCTACGGTGAGCTTCGCCCGCTCGAGCGCATCCACGAACCGAGTGTCGTCGGCGACCGACCAATAGACGATCACACCGCCGGTGCGCAGTGCGGCGATCGTGCGTTCGATCCCATAGGCCGCATAGAGCTGCGCATTCTCCGACATGAGCATCGCGTCGGGACCGTTGTCGGTGTCGAGCATGATCGCGTCGAAGCCATTGACGTTCGCGCGGAGCACGTTGAACACGTTGTCGTGCACGATCCGTGTCCGCGGGTCGCGCATCGCCTCGGCCGACAGGTCGTACGTCGGCTCGGCGTTCCACGCGATCACCTCGGCCATGAGCTCCGCCACCACGACCTCGGCGTCGGCGCCGAGCCGCCGCAACGCCTCGCGGAGTGTGAAGCCGAGTCCGAGTCCGCCGATCAACACGCGGGCGCGCGGCACGTCGTGAAACGCGGCGCAGGCGACCTCGGCCAGGCGATCCTCAGAGAGGTGACGACGTGACGACATGAGTTCGACGCCGTCGGCGCGGATGAGATATTTGCCGTCGTGGCGCTGCAGCTCGAGGAGAGTTCCGTCGGGCGTGCGCGCTTCGCCGAGCCGCTCGACCGGCTTCATCCGTTCAACGCACCGATGATCGCGCCGAAGACCACGAAGTTGAGCAGATGATTGCCCGACTCGATCACCCACGCCTTCAGGTAGCCCGCGAAGAGCTTGTTCGCGAGTCCGGTCGGGCCCACGAATCCGATCCAGATGAAGAGTCCCGCCAGGGCGCCCGAGGCGGCGCTCGTCCCGCCCATCGCGTTCGCGATCATCGGCACCAGCATCGCGGCGCAGAGCGCCTGCACGAAGCTCGTCAGCATCAGCAGGATCCAGGTGACCGGCGTCCCTACAGGCTGGTCGCTCGCCGATTTGCCGATCGCCTGCCACCACATAGGGAAGAACGTCTTCGGCGCGAACCAGAGTGAACCGCTGATGACGCTGAAGGCCACGCAGGCGGCGACGGCGGTCCAGCTGACGGAGGCGATGTCCATTGGGATCTCCAGTCCGAGGAGGGAACGGCTTACTGAGGCGAAGATAGCCGGATCGCAGGTGGGCCGCACGGCACAGCACTGGCGGATAGGTTTCGGGGACACACTCCCACGAGGGACTCTACGACATGCGGATTCCTCACGACGAGGCGCTCGCCCGCGCCGATCACCAACGTGCCGTCACCGACTTCGTGGCTGCGGCGCAGGCCATCTCGGCCGAGCGCTGGGAACGCAAGCCGGATGCGACCCACTGGTCGCCGGCGCAGATCGCCGAGCATGTGCGACTGAGCTACGAGGTCGTCGGCGAGCAGTTCCGGGGCGGGCCGGGGCTGCGCGTGCGGACGTCGTGGTGGATGCGCGCGCTGCTGCGATGGAAGTTCCTCGGGAGGATACTCGAGCACGGTGTCATTCCGAAAGGTGCACGCGCGCCGCGGGAGCTGCGTCCCGGCGACGGCCCCTTTGAGCGCGAGCCACTCCTGGCGGCACTGCAACGGTCGGCGAACGCCACCGAGGATCGAGTGGTCGAGCAGTGGCGCGATCCGCGAGTCGTGATGACGCACCACGTGTTCGGCAAACTGGAGCCCGCGCAGGCGGCGCGTTTTCTGACCGTGCACACGGGGCATCACGCGGAGCAGTTGCGCGGCCTTGACGGATAGATTTCGGGAACATCCTTCCAAGACCCGCGTGCCCCACCTCCCGCTCACCGACGCGACCGCCCTCGCCGAGCGCCTCTACGGCGTGCGGGCCGTGGCGTCGGAGCTCCCGTCAGAACGCGACCAGAACATCCTCCTTCGCGTGGAGTCGGGTGCGCGATACGTCCTGAAACTGGCCAACGTCGCCGAGCGACGTGAGGTGCTCGAAGCCGAGTGCGCGGTGATGCGCCACCTGGAGTCGACCGGACTCGCGCCGCGGCTCCTTCGTACCGTCGACGGCGCTGAGCTCGCGATGCACGGTCCCCATTTCGTGCGACTCATCTCCGCGCTTCCTGGAACGACGCTCGGTACCGCGCCGCTTCACACCGATGCGCTCCGCCGCGATCTCGGTCGTGCCCTCGGCCGCGTGGATCGCGCGCTCGCGACCTTCGATCACGCCGCGTTCCATCGCGATTTTCATTGGGACCTCGCGAACGCTGACCGTGTGGTGCGCACGTATCTCCCGTTAGTGGCCGATACCGCGCTCACCACGACGATCGCGAAGCTCGCGGCCTACCATGCGGCCCATGTGGTCCCGCAACTCGCGGATTTCCGGCGAGGCGTCATCCACAGCGATGCCAACGACTACAACGTCCTCGTCGACGAAGCGCGGCAGACGGTCACGGGGATCTTCGACTTCGGCGACATGGTCCACAGCCACATCGTCAACGACGTAGCGATCGCGATGGCGTACGTCGCACTCGCTGCCGATGACCCGTTGGCTGCGGCAGCCGCGGTCCTGGCCGGCTACCACGAGACGCACCCGCTCACCGAACCGGAGATCGAGGCGCTGTTCAGTCTCATGTGCATGCGCCTCTGTGTGAGCGCGTGCATGGCGGCAAAGCAGAGCACCGAGCGTCCTGGTGACGATTACTTGCGTATCAGTCAGGGCCCGCTCGTCACGACGCTGCCGTTGCTGGCGGCGATCCACCCGCGGTTCGCGCACTACACCTTTCGCGACGCCTGTGGTCTGCCCCCGGTTCCCCATGCGCCGCGCGTCACGGCTTGGCTCGTGGATCACGCGGCACTGTTCGCCTCGCTGGTCGGGATCGACATGCGCACCGCGCCCGTCGCGCCGATCGATCTCAGCGTTGGCAGTCCACTGGTCTCGAGCGACCCGCACGAGAACGTGCCCGCGGAACTCGATCGTCGCATTCAGCGTACGCTCGCCGAGCATGGCGCGACGGTCGGGGCTGGAGGCTACGACGAGGCCCGGCTGATCTACGCCTGGCCCGATGAGCCGGTGGCGATCGAACCGCGCACGATCCACATGGGGTTCGATCTCTCGCTCGCGGCGGGCTCACCGCTCTACGCACCACTCGACGGCATCGTCCACGGCTTCGAGGACGCGGTCGGTCACCACGACTACGGCCCGGTCATCGTGCTCCGTCACCGGACTGACGACGCGGACCCGGTCGAGTTCTTCTCGCTGTACGGGCATCTCACCCGCGACTCGCTCGACGGACTGCGAGTCGGACTGGCGATCGCCAAGGGCACGGTCTTCGCACGCGTGGGTAGCGCGCCGACGAACGGCGACTGGTGGACGCATGTGCACCTGCAACTCGCCACCGACCTGCTCGATGTCCCGTGCAACATCGACGGTGTCGTGCGCGCGAGCCAGCGTCGCATTTGGAACAGTCTCTCTCCAGACCCCAACCTGCTCCTCGGTATTCCACACGAGAAGCTGCCGCATCATGTGCCGCAGGCGCGGATCGCGGCATCGCGCGCCGCGCATATCGGCGGCAACCTGAGCGTCTCGTACGGCGCCAGCCCGCTCAACATCGTGCGAGGGTATAAGCAATACCTCTATGACGAGGCCGCGCACCGCTTCATCGACGGCTACAACAACGTGGCGCATGTAGGGCATGGACATCCGCGTGTGGTGCGCGCCGTCAGTGAACAGTTGGCCGTACTCAACACCAACACGCGATACCTGCAGGAACAGCTCACGCAGTACGCCGAACAACTGACCGCGCTGTTGCCGCCTTCGCTGACCGTCTGCTACTTCACCGCCTCGGGCAGTGAGGCCAACGAGCTCGCGCTCCGTCTCGCCCGCGCGCACACCGGCGCGCGCGACCTGATCGTGATGGACTCGGCGTATCACGGTCACACCACGACGCTGATCGACATCAGTCCCTACAAGCATGCGGGTCCGGGCGGTGCCGGCGCGCCCGACTGGGTGCATGTCTCACCCACTCCCGACGTGTTCCGCCTGCGTGGCGCGCACGCCGACCCGGGCGCGTGGTTCGCGGCGCAGGTCGGTGACGTGATCGCCGCGATCGGCGCCAAGGGGCGGCGTCTCTCGGGCTACATCGCCGAGACCTGCCCGAGCGTGGGTGGGCAGATCATGATGCCAGATGGGTTCCTGCGCGACGTGTATGCTCGCGTGCGCGCCGCGGGGGGACTCTGCATCGCCGACGAGGTGCAGACCGGATTCGGCCGTCTCGGTACGCACTTCTGGGCGTTCGAGGCGCACGATGTCACGCCCAACATCGTGGTGCTCGGCAAGCCGATCGCCAATGGTTATCCCATGGGTGCGGTCATCACCACGCGCGCCATCGCCGAGAGCTTCGACAACGGGATGGAGTACTTCAGCACGTTCGGCGGCAGCACCGCCGCGTGCGTGGCGGGCAGCACCACGCTGCAGGTGGTGATCGACGAGGGGCTCCAGCGGAATGCGCTGGTCGTGGGTGAACGTTTGCTCAGCGGCCTGCGTCCACTCATGAGCGAGTTCGAGATCGTCGGCGACGTGCGTGGGTCGGGCTTGTTCCTCGGCGTCGAGCTCGTGCGTGATCGCCAGACGCTCGAGCCGGCGCCGCAAGAGGCGACCTTCGTCGTCGATCGCATGCGCCAGCGCGGCGTGCTGGTGGGCACCGACGGGCCGTACCACAACGTGATCAAGATCCGGGGTCCTATGCCGCTCTCGCTCGGCGATGCCGATCAGATGGTGGATGCACTCACGCGCTCGCTCCGCGAGCTGCCGGGACGACGTTAGCACTTCACAACACACGATGATTCAGTCTCTTCGATGGTCCGCGCGACGAGTCGTACGCGCGACAGGCGCGACGCGCACCGCGCTTGTTGCGATGGCGCTGGCAACCTCTGCCCTCGCGCCGTCTGCGCGCGCGCAGGACGTGGTGCTCGAGCCCGACAGCGCGACGCGTCCCCGGTTGACGGCCCGCCGAGCCACCGGACGGATCTCGCTCGACGGTCGCCTCGATGAACCGGATTGGGTGCGCGCCCCCGTAGCGAAGGACTTCGTCCAGGTCCGCCCCGACTATGTGCGGAGCACGCGGTTCCCGTCCGAGGTGCGCGTCCTGTTCGACGACGGGAACCTCTACTTCGGTGCCTTCAACCGTGACAGCGCGGGACTCGCCTCGCTGCGCATGCCGGACCTGCGTCGCGACTTCACGCCGCCCGACAACGACGTCTTCGCCGTCACGCTCGGCTCACTGGGCGACCGGCGTACCGTGTACCAGCTCCAGGTGACGCCGCTCGGTTCGCAGGCGGACGTGCAAGCCTTCGACGGCGGCGCGTCGTTCAGCTTCAGTTGGGATGCGATGTGGCGCGTGCGTACCACGCGGGCCGATTCCGGCTGGATCGCCGAGATCGCGGTGCCCTGGACCTCGCTGCGCTATACGAAGGGACTGGAGTCGTGGGACATCAACTTCCTGCGCAACGCGCGCCGTGCGGGACAGTGGAGTGCGTGGGTCCCGTATCCTCGTCAACTCACATCGTGGCGCCTGACCTACTCAGGGTTGCTCGACTCGATCGCGCCACCGCCACCGAGTGCGAATCTGCGGTCGCGCGTGTACGGGCTCACCGAGACGCGCCGCAACGACGCGGTCGGCGGCTTCAACGGCACCACGGGCGACGTGGGCGGCGAGGTCATCTGGGCGCCCACCGCGAACAGTCTGTTCGAGGCCACGGTGAACACCGACTTCGCACAGGCGGACGTCGACCGGCAGGTGGTGAACCTCACACGATTCAGCGTCTTCTTTCCCGAGCAGCGGCAGTTCTTCCTCGAGAACGCCGACCTGCTGAGCGCCGCGAGCGTGGCGGGCGCCAATCCCACCGGTGGGACGGCCAACCCGTTCGTCGTACAGCCCTTCTTCTCGCGCCGCATCGGCTTGGGTGACGACGGCACGCCGCGCCCGATCATCGGCGGTGCGCGCTATGGGTACCGCACCGGACGCACCGCGCTGGGTGCCCTCGCCATGCGACAGGGTGGGATCGGTGCGAGCGATACGGATGCAGCGGACTTCGGGGTGGTGCGTGCAAGTCAGTTCTTCGGACGCTCCACTCGCGTTGGCGGCTTGGTCGCGTACCGCGATGACTCGCGCGGTGCCGGCGGCTCGAGCATGGTCTCGGCCGTGGACATGCTCACGCGGTTCGGCGAGCAGGTGCAGCTGAGCGCCATGCTCTCCAACTCGCAGCAGGACGGGCGCTCCGGCGCGGCGGCGACCTGGTCGCTGAGCCGGAACACTCCCGGGTCGAACATCGGGATCAACGGTGCCGTCGTGGGCGACGAGTACGGGCCGCGCACCGGGTTCGTCTCCCGACCCGACGTGATCATGACGAGTCCGTACGCGAACATCACGTTCCAGCCGACGTGGCGGCCGACGGGGCTCGTCTGGATCCGGCCTGAGCTGTTCACGCTCTTCTTCCACGATCCCTCGAGCCGCGCGCTACAAGAGGCTCGTCTCCTGGCGAACACCGAGCTGCTCACCGTCGCCGGCGGCTCGCTCACGCCGTTCGTGGAGCGCAATCTCCAGCGTCTGGTCGCGAATGTCGCGCTCCTCCCCGGTGTCACCATCGCGCCCGGCACGCACGACTACTGGCGCTACGGCTTGGAGATGAAGACGGATCCGAGTGCGCGGTTCGCCAGCACCGCGAGTCTCTCCACCGGAGGCTTCTTCGACGGCACGCAGGAGCGGGCCGCGATCTCGGGTCGTTGGTCGCCCAACCCGTATGTCTCGGTGCGTGCCAGCTACGAGATCAATCGGTTGCGGTCGCTCGGTACCACCGACACCTCGCTCGTGACGCACCTCGTCGGCCCCGAACTGCGCGCCGCACTCAACCCGCGAGTGCAGTGGAGCGCGTTCTGGCAATACAACACGGTGCAGCGGCGCAGTGCGCTCAACACGCGGTTCAGCTGGGAGTTCGCGCCGCTGTCGTTCCTGTACATCGTGTACAACGACGGACAGCCGATCCTCGATAGTCCGGTGCCTGCGGCGCGGTCGTTGATCGTGAAGTTGAGCTGGTTGCGGCAGTTGTGAGTCGGTGCTGGACTACTGCCGCACTCGACGGTACTTCGTCTCTACCGCCTTCGCCTCTGCCTCGCCGGGCATGATGTTGTACGCCGTGATCGTGAGTTGATCGTCGTCCACGAGTTCGTAGGCGGTCCGCCAACCCCACGGCGGCGTGTTCGCCTCCACGTCGTACGATCCCGTCACCGAGAAGCCCCGCGCGGCCGCCTCGCCTTCCGAGAACAGGATCGCATAGTTCATGTGGAAGTCGTCGAACCACGCGACTTCGTAGCGCTTCGTCACCGTGTTGAGGGCGATGGTCTCCTCACCACGCCGTGGCTTGCCCTGCATCGCGCCCTCGTACTCATGACGGATGAATCGACCGCCGAGCACCGGGCGAAATGTGCCCTTGACCGCGGACTCGTCGGCCAGCGTGTCGGGTTCGAACCAGGTGCGACACGTGCCTTCCCAGGAGCCGACGAGGGACTTCAGCGGATCGAGAGACATGGCATCGTTACCAGTGACAAGAGGGAAGTCGGCGGTCGCCGAATGCCATGGGAGAATGGCGATCGGGCGTCGCATGGAGCACACACCGACGTCGAACCACGCGGGTGAGTATAGTTTGGCGAGGGCTCGGCCGCGCGGCCAGTACGAGGCGGACCGCCGCAGTCGGAGAGCATGGTGGCGCTTTCCCTTCACATGGAATGGTGAGCAGTGGATCGACGCCTCTTTCTGCAGCTGTCGGCGGGGGCCGTTGCCGTGTCGGCGGTCGGCACCGTCGGCTATACACTCGGCATCGAACCGCATTGGCTCGAGATCGTCGAGCGGGATCTGCCGATCGAGAAGCTGCCGCCCTCCCTCGAGGGCGCGCGACTTGTGCAGCTGAGCGATCTCCACATCGGCCCGCAGGTCAGTGATGAGTATCTGATCCGCTCGTTCGACCGGATCAGCGCTCTCAGGCCGGACTTGGTCGTGATCACCGG
Organism: Gemmatimonadota bacterium; assembly: GCA_031418115.1. Classification (GTDB taxonomy): domain Bacteria; phylum Gemmatimonadota; class Gemmatimonadetes; order Gemmatimonadales; family Gemmatimonadaceae; genus Pseudogemmatithrix. Next base: position 1,097 of record JANOWT010000241.1, on the reverse strand, counting down.
CGACTTCATCAGCTACAGCGAGATCCGCGGTGACGGACAGTTCGAGAAGGTGCGGGCCGTGCTGTCGCACCTTCCGCAGGGGAGGCTGGCGACGGTCGGGATACTGGGCAATCACGACTACGGCCGCGCGTGGAATGAGCCAGTGGTCGCCGCCAGGGTCGTCGCTGAGGCAGAGCGCGCTGGCGTGCGCATGCTGCGGAACGAGACCTACGCTGTGTCCGGACTCGACCTGATCGGTGTGGACGACCTGTGGGCGCGGCGCGGCGATCCGGCGGCGGCGCTTCGCGCCCGCTCGAGCGATGCGGCGCTGGTGCTCGTGCACAATCCCGACGCGGCGGATCAGCAACAGTGGCCCGAGTACCGCGGCTGGATGGCCGCCGGCCATACGCACGGTGGGCAGTGCAAGCCGCCGTTCCTGCCGCCGCCACTCCTGCCGGTGGAGAACAGGCGATACATCTCGGGCGCGGTGCAGGTCGATGCCGCTCGCACGCTGTACATCAATCGCGGCGTCGGGCACCTGATCCAGGCGCGATTCAATGTGAGGCCGGAGATCACCGTCTTCACGCTTCGGGCCGCTGTACCTGCCTGATCGTTCGATGCAGATTGCCCCACGCGCAGTAGAATAGGGCATGCTCATCCCAGCCCTGCTCCTCATTCAGGCCGTGGTACAGCCGCCACGGCCTCCGCAACGCGACGTCCCTGATCCGGGCGTCATCGCCACGGATCAGCGCGTCACTCCCGCCGGTGTGCAGAGCGCATTCGACGGAAAGGTGAGCGGCGTGCGATTCGGACCCAAGCCCAACGAGATCTGGGTCGCCGTGCCCGGTGCCACCTACCGCCTCGATCTCGCGCGTGACCGCGTCGCCGCGACCGCTCGGTTCGACGGGCGGCCTGGCGTCCACGGCATCGCGATCGACCCCACCTCAGGGCGTGTACTCGTCTCGTCGGTCGGACTATTGCCGACCGACATCCAGCGCACGCCCGGTGCGCCACGCGGCCGCGCGGTCTCGCAGGTCGTGTTCTATGACGGAAGCGCTACCGTACCGCGCCCGTCACGAGGCAGCGGCACCAGCGACGCCGACAGCGCCATCGTTCGC
>JANOWT010000240.1:0-17289 GCA_031418115.1 Gemmatimonadota bacterium | reverse complement strand
CATGCGGAACAGGTTCCACCCCGAGAGCGAGAGGCTGTTGTTGCGCACAGGGAAGGTCCACGATCCCGACGCGATCAGTCGGTCGCCCGTGCTGTAGATCGTCGTGTCACCGGCGACATCGTCGCCGAACGCCGAGTACGAGAGGCCGAACTGCATCTGCCCGTCGCCCACCGGGCGATCGAGACCGAGATTGAGGCGGTATTCGTCCGCAGGCTGGAAACGGAACTCGGCGCTCGCGTCGCCGAACGCGGCGAACTCGGTCGATTTCCGCATGCTCGCGCCAGCGCCGAGGTTCCAGCTGCCGACCGCGCGGGCGAACGCGATGCCTCCGGTCCCCGCGAGCCCGTTGCCCATCGACGAGATCGGATAGTTCAGGAAGTCGTTGCCGATCTGCCCCGCCGCCGCGACTTGGCCCTCGGGGATCGTGTACTGGCCGGTCGGGAGATTGAGCCCGAACGTGAAGATCACCGTCTGGTCGGCGAAGCCGTAGTTGCCGCGCACCTGGGTATCGGTGAGGCCCTTGATGCTGCTCGTCGCGCTACCGCCGGTGATCACGTCCGTGATCGAGTACGCGGTGGTGATATCCATGCTGAAGCGCTCGCTGAACGGCAACGAGAACACGATCGGGATGGCGGTCTGGGCCACCGTGGTCTTGTTCCCGGCGGTCACCAAGGCATAGGACATTGACTGGGGGGCCACGGCGACGGCGGTGCTACCGAGCCCCTGCGCGAGCGCGAGAGTCGGTAGCATGCCAGTCAAGAGCGAGCCGACTGAGAACGAGCGGATGAGGTGTCGAAGCACGTATCGGTCCTCGCTCACGGGCGGCGGATGATGATGACCACCTGACCGGTGGCCTGAGTCGGATTGTCCGTCTTGACACCATTGCTGACCGGGTCGACACGAGGCGTCGGTGCGGCCGTCACGGTCGTCTCGATGGTCGTTGTGACCGTGTTGATGGTCGGCGGGTTCACGTCGCGTGTCACGTTGTTGATCGTGTTCTGCAATCCGCCGCCGGCCGGAGGACGGCCCGCGACCGCCGCAGTGACGGTGCCCGATTCCGGACCGCGCGCGAGACTCGACTCGATCGTGGTCGTCGAGGCCGCCGCGCCACCGACGGCGGCGGTCGCCGCCTCACCGCGCTGCGTCGCCGCCACGAAGCCCGGGTCCAGCGAGCGTGCGCTCTCGAAGAAGCGCGCCGCGTCCTGCACGCGACCATCGTCCATCGCCGTCAGGCCGCGGCTGTACGCGAGGAACGCCTGCAGATTGTTCGTCGGGCGCCGCTCCACGAGCTGCCGTTCGGCCGGCGTGAGGGCGACACCCAGTCGCTCGAACAACTGGAAGACGAGCCGCTTCTCCATGTCGAACAGCTGATCGAGGCTGTTGGTCACCTGCGCCGCGGGGCCGATCGCGCCGGTGCCGACGTTCACGAGTGAGGCGTCCAAGGCGATCTGATTCGCGCCCGTCTGCTGGATGATGCCGTTCACGAGCGTGCCGGCCTGCATCAACTTGCCGGCGCGCACCGAGGTCGCCGCATCGACTCGCGCCGACTGCGAGAGCTGGATCTCGTCGGCGAGCGCCTGCATGCGGTCACGCTCCACCACCGTGAGGCGCGCCGAGCGGCTGAGGTCGGTGATCAGGAGGTCGGCCATGCCGCGCTCGAGCGGCTTGAGTGTGCTGTCGGTGCCGCTGAATCGAAGCGGTGGGACTGCGACAGTGAAGGTCGATCCCGGCGTGCGCGAGATCGTCGCTTCGTTCGCGACCGCCGCCTTCGCGGAGGCGAGGGCCTCCTGACGCGACAGTGACACGAGGCGCGTACGGATCTCGCTCTTCGCTCGGCGCGTCTTGCCGACGTTGAGGTACGTCTCGTAGGCGCGGCGCGCGCTGGTCAGGTCGCCCAGCTGCTCGGCCGCGAGCCCGGTGTAGAGCGCGCTCACCCCGTCCTTGGGGTCGAGTTGCCGCGCCTGGTCGAGCACGGTGCGTGCGTCGGCGTATCGCTTCGCCTTGTAGTAGGCGATGCCGAGTCCGCGCAGGGCCGCCACGCTCTGCGGTGTCCGGTTGCGCGCGGCTTCGAGCTTGGCGATGGCGTCGGTGCCCTGGGCCGCGGCGGGCGCGACGGCAAGGGAGACCAGCATGAGGGCAAGGAACGGTCGGGCGAGTCGCATCACATCTCCTATCGGTCGGGATCCAGCATGTCCTCGAAGCGGAGCCACTGCTTGTAGAAGTACAGGTCAACGTACCCGGTCGTGCCGTTACGGTTCTTGCGCACCAGCAGTTCGGTCGCACCCTCCACCCCGGCGTCCGAGGCGTACATCTCCTCGCGGTAGATCGCGAGCACCACGTCGGCCGCCTGCTTCACCGCACCCATCGTCCCGAAGTCGTCCAGCGTCGGGCGGGCGTCGTTCCGCTCCGCGAGCGAGGGCAACTGCGCCGTGACGATCACGCAAACGTCCTCCGCGACCGCCTCCGCCTTCAGTCGGTACACCAGAGCTGCGAGCTCCTCGTCCCTTGGTGCTGCGCCGTCCGCGAGCGCCTGCAACGAATCGACGATCACCACCTGCGCCGTCGTCTCGCGACCGCGCAGGCTCCACCTGCTTCCGGGCGTTCGTGACAGTACCTCGAACCGCGGCGACTGGTCACGCAACCGGACCGCCGCCGCGCCCACCGATGCGCGCTGCTGCTCGCTGAGCCGGCCCTGCCGCAGGTCGTCCACCTTCACGCGGCCTTCGATCGCGAGCGCCCGTTCCATGACGCGCTCCACCGACATCTCACCGGTCACGAACGCCACCTTGGCGCCCGTTTCCGCCATTCGCAATGCCATTGCCAACGAGAGCGCCGACTTGCCACTCCCTATGTCGCCTCCCAACACGACCAAGTCACCCGCACGGACCCCACCCCCGAGCCAGCGATCGATACTCGGGAACCCCGTGCGCACGGTGTCGCCAGAGAGCGATCCGTCCGCCACGAGGTCTATCCGTCGCATGACGCGGGAGATCGGGGAGATATCGGTCGGGCGCAGGAATCCTCTTGACGACTCTAAGGTAAGACGTGTCTTCCTATTCTACGGGACGTTCACGCGCTCCGGCAAGCTCAAGGGCGTCCAGCCGCAGTCCGGTTACGAGACGTGCCATCTCTGAACGTGACGCTCGGTCGAGGTGCGGCGCGGTGACCTCGGTCACCGCCTCCACCGCGCCCGCGACCGCCTCTCGGTCTCCCGACGCGGTCGTCGCGAAGGCCCGCAGGAACGCCGTCCGCGCTTTGGTCGGCACCGTGAGCGCCACGAGCCAGGCCCGGGCCCCCTCAGCTCGGCTCTCTCGGACCGACGGCTCCAGCGGGAAAGGGAGCCTGAGTCCGCTCGCCAGCCTCACCACCATGACGGCTCCCATGAGCGTCTCCCGAGCGCCCCCCATTCCCGCGCGGCCCGCTGCCGAGAGCAATGCCGGGCAGGCGAAGGTCGCCCGGAGGGGCGCGTAGGCGGGAGTCGTCTGCGGCACACGCTGAAACTGCCTCCCGTGACGCGCGGTCCGGAAGGGGTCGCCGTTGAGGTCGCCGTTGGAACGTCCGGCTCGCGAGGACTATCTTCCCATTCCATGACGCTCACGGCCCTCCCGCGCTCCCCTTCTGGCCGCTGATGCGAGTCTACCGCCGCCTCCTGCAGTTCCTCCGGCCGCACGCCTGGCGCCTCGGGGGGAACGTCGCCTTCAACGTGGTCGCGGCCGCGCTCGACGGCATCGCCTTCACGCTGCTGATCCCGTTCCTCAACACGCTCTTCGGGCTCGAGACGAAGATCGCCGGTGGAATGGGGTGGCTCACCGATCTCCAGACCTGGCTGATCGGGCCATTTCTGAACGCCGGTGACCCCATGGGGTCGCTGCGCGCCGTGATCCTCGTCATCATGGCGATGGTCGCCGTCAAGAACGTGTTCCTCTGGGCCGGTGGGCAGTTCGGTGCGTCGCTGCAGGAGAACATCACGCGCGACCTACGCGCCGCCGTCTTCTCGCACATGCAGCGGCTCCCACTCACCTGGTTCGGCCGCACCAAGACCGGCCAGATCATCTCGCGCGTCCTCGCCGACACCGAGCAGACCAAGATCATCCTCTCCGAGGTCGCGACGCGTACGGTCCAGAATGCGGCGACGATCCTCGTCACGGTGGTCATCCTGTTCCGGATGTCGCCGCGCCTCACGCTCGTCGCACTCGTCATCGCGCCGCTCGTGATGGCGGTCCTCCAGCCGCTGCTCCGAAAATTGCGCAAGGGGCACCGCCGACTCCGCAATGAGTACGGCGAGATGACGAGCGTGCTGCAGGAGGTCGTGAGCGGCATCAAGCTCGTGAAGTCGTTCCGCGGCGAACCGTACGAGGACGCGCGCTTCATCGGCGCCTCGGCGCGCTACTCGCGCGGGATGACCCGCATGCAGCGACTCTCGCTCCTCTCGAGCCCGCTCACCGAAGTGCTGGGCACCATCATCGCCATGGGCGTACTCTGGATCGGCGCGCGTGAGGTGCTCGAGACCCGGACCATGGATGGCGGCATCCTCATCACCTTCATGGTGCTCGTGATGCGGCTGCTGCAACCGATCAAGCAGCTCTCGCAGGCACCGACGACGGCCCAACAGTCGCTCGCGGCCGCCGAGCGCCTCTTCGAAGTGCTCGATCAGCCGGCCGAGACGCAGACGGACCGCGGCACGCGTGAGGTGCATGAACTCCGCGAGGGCGTCGCGTTCGACGACGTGAGCTTCTCCTACGGCGACGAGCCGGTGCTCACCGACGTGAGTCTCACCGCGCGCCGCGGCGAGATCGTCGCACTCGTCGGCGCGAGCGGCGCGGGCAAGAGCACGCTCGTCGACCTCATCCCGCGGTTCATCGAACCCACGCGCGGGCGCGTGCTGGTCGACGGTACCGACTCGCGCGAGATCCGTCTCTCGTCGCTGCGCGCGCTCACCGGCATCGTCAGCCAGGACACCGTGCTCTTCAACGACACGGTGCTCGCGAACATCGCCTATGGCGCCGAGGATCGGTACACCCGGGAGCAGGTCGAGTCGGCGGCGCGCGCAGCCAACGCGCACGACTTCATCCTCGCGCTCCCGCAGGGCTACGACACGGTACTCGGCGAACGCGGCACCAGACTCTCGGGCGGCCAGCGGCAACGGCTCGCGATCGCCCGCGCGCTGTTGACCGATCCGCCGATCCTGATCCTCGACGAGGCCACGTCGGCGCTCGACACGGAGAGCGAACGGCTCGTGCAGGAGGCGATCGACCGACTGTTGGCCGGGCGCACGGTGTTCGTGATCGCGCATCGGCTCTCGACGATCATTCACGCGACGCAGATCCTCGTACTCGAGAAGGGACGCGTGGTCGAGCGTGGCACGCACGCCGAGTTGCTCGCGCGCGGAGGCGCCTACGCGCGGCTGCACGCGATGCAGCAGCGCTCGGTGCCGTCCATTGCCGCTGGCTGACGTCGTGCGCTCCTCACGCTCATGACCGCTCCTGCAGCCGCCAGCCGCGAGCACGCCGGCCCCACGTTCGTCCACCGCGTCGAGTACGGTCTGCTGCGCCTGATCGCGACCGCGCTGCGTCCGTTCGGCTGGCGGTCCGCGTCGGCCGTCGGCGCCGCACTCGGTGGGCTCGCATGGTGGCCATTCCGCATCCGCGCCGATCGCGTGGTGCGCACCATCCGCGCCTGCTTCCCCGACTTCAGCGACGCACGCGTGCGCCAAGTCGCGCGTGACAGCTACCGCAGCCTCGGGCGCACGTCGATCGAGAGCATCGCGCTCTCACGCGCGACCACGGCCGACGTGCTCGCGGCCTTCGCCGACGCGCCGCACTTCGACGTACTCGAGCGCGCCTTCGCGCAGGGCAAAGGCGTCATCCTCGTCGCGGGGCACGTGGGCAACTGGGAGCTCTCGGCCGCCTACATGACCGCGCGAGGACTGCCGATCGACGCGATCGCGATGCACATGGTGAACCCGCTCTCCGATGCCTTCTTCAAGCGCACGCGTGAGCGGTTCGGTACGCGCGTGATCTTCGACGACCAGGCCGTACGCGCGATCCCGCGTGCACTCAAGGAGGGACGCGGAGTGGGGTTCCTCTCGGACCAGAGCGCCAAGGGGCTCGCGAGCACCTTCGTCCCGTTCTTCGGCCGGCCGGCCCGCACGCCGCGCGGCGCGGCGGTCTTCGCGCTGCGCAACGACCTGCCGATGGTCTTCGTCGCGGCGCTCCGACGCGCCGACGGTCGCTACACCGCGCACTTCGAGGACGTCCCGCTCGTGCGCACTGGTGACCGCGAAGCAGACGTCGACGCGACGGTGCTCCGCTACACGCAGGTGCTCGAACGCTTGGTGCGCGCACACCCTGAGCAGTACTTCTGGCAACATCGACGTTGGAAAGGGCAGCCGAGCGAGACGCCGCCCGAACTCATCATGCCCCGTTGAGCATGTCATCGAGCAGGTCATCGAACATGCGATCGCACATGTCAGCGCAAACTCTCGCCCGAGCCGAACGCCAATGAACCCGTACGTGAATGACCTCCCCGCGCTCCGCGCACGCGAGTTCCCATGGGAAGCGGCCGGCGACGCGATCCACTTCGACCATGCGTCGGTGGGGCCGCTGCCCCAGCGTGCGCGCGACGCGCTCGACTCCTACGGGGTCAAGCGCGCCGAACCGCACCGGCTCGGCATGGATGATTTCGCACCCGTGCTCGATCGTGCGCGCACGCTCGTGGGCAAGTTGATCGGCGCGAGCGCTGGTGAGGTCGTCTTGACGACGAACACCAGCTGGGGCGTGAATCTCGCCGCGTACTCGCTCCCTTTGGGCCCCGGTGACATCGTGCTGGGCAGCCAAGGTGAGTTCCCGGCGAACGTGTATCCGTGGATGTCCGCCGCAAGAGCGCGCGGCTTCACGTTCGAGTTGTTGCCGCTCGCCGGCACCGGTCCTGACGTCGCGGCGGTCCTCGCCCGCATCGAACAGGATCCGCGTGTGAAGGCCGTCGCGCTCTCGTGGGTCTCGTTCTGGAGTGGTGCGCGGATCGACCTCGGTGCGATCGGCACTGCGTGCCGCGCGCGCGGCATCTGGTTCGCCGTCGATGCGATCCAGGGACTCGGCCCGCTCGTGCTCGATGTGCGCACCACGCCTGTGGACATCCTCTCGTGCGGCGCACAGAAATGGCTCTGCTCGCCCTGGGGCAGTGCCTTCGCCTACATGCGCCACGGTCTCGTCGCCGCGCTCGAGCCTCCTGCCGCTGGTTGGCTCTCGCAGGCCAGCTCGGGCGACTTCGGCAGCTTCCTCGACTACGACCCCGCCTGGCACGCCGACGCCCGCAAGTTCGAGGTGGGGACCATCCCGTACCAGGACATCGTCGGGATGAACGAAGCGCTGGCGTTGCTGCTCGAGCTCGGACCGTCGCGCGTGGAGGCGCACGTCCGCGCACTCACGACCGAGCTGATCGACTGGGCGCAGGCGGCGCCCGGCGTGCGCATCCTCACGCCGCTCGCGGCCGAGCGCCGTGCGGGCATCGTCGCGATCGTGACTCCGGATGTGGCAGGCGACTCGGCGAAGCTCCACGCGGCCAAGGTCACGCACACCGTCCGTGAAGGTGCGATCCGTCTCTCGCCGCACTTCCACAACACCATGGAAGAAGTCGAGCTCGTGATCAGCGCGATCGGTCGGTAGGGCTTCGACCCGCGGTTATCTTTCGCACGTGACCGCACCTGCCGCAGCTCCCATTCGCCCCCTCGACGCGCTCATCGCGCGGCGCCGGACCTTCGCGATCATCTCGCATCCCGACGCCGGCAAGACGACGCTGACGGAGAAGCTGTTGCTCTACGGCGGGGCGATCCATCAGGCCGGTGCGGTCAAGGCGCGCAAGTCGCAGCGCCACGCGACCTCCGACTGGATGGCGCTCGAGCAGGAACGCGGCATCTCCGTCACCTCGTCGGTGCTCCAGTTCGAGTACCTCGGCTACCAGGTGAACCTGCTCGACACACCGGGTCACCAGGACTTCGGCGAGGACACATATCGCGTGCTCATGGCGGCCGACAGTGCCGTCATGCTGCTCGACAATCGGAAGGGTGTCGAGGAACGCACGCGACAGCTGTTCGACGTCTGCCGCCGGCGCCGCATGCCGATCTTCACCGTCGTCAACAAGTGCGACCGCGTGGGCGAGGATCCGCTCAAGCTCGTGAGCGATCTCGAGAACGATCTCGGCATCACCGCGGTCGCGGCGCATTGGCCGATCCATCAGGACACGGCGGAGCAGGGCACCGTGTTCGTCGGTGTGTACGATCGTCGGCGCAAGCGCGCCTACCTGTTCGAGCGCGGCAAGCACCACGGCGCGAAGCGCGTCGAGACGGAGACGCTCGACCTCACCGGCGCCGACGACCACAGGCTCGTCGAGGCACTCGGTGGCGACGACTCCGCGCTCGCGGCGGTCGCCAAGCTCGCGCACGACATCGAACTGCTCGACATGGCGGGGCACGAGTTCGACGCCGAGGCGATCCTCGCGGGTGAGCAGACGCCGGTCTATTTCGCATCGGCCATGACGAACTTCGGCGTCGAGGCCTTCCTGCAGGACTTCCTCCCACTCGCGCCTGCACCGGTCGCGCGCGAGAGCTCGGCGGGCCCGGTACCGCCGGCGAGCCCCGCGTTCACAGGCTTCGTGTTCAAGGTGCAGGCGAACATGGACCCGCGGCATCACGACCGCATTGCCTTCGTGCGCGTCTGTTCCGGACGGTACTTCGCCGGTCTCGACGTGGTCCACGTGCGCACCGGCAAAGGCTTCAAGCTCGCGCCGCCGCAACAGTTCTTGGGCCGCGAGCGGGCCTTCGCCGAGGAAGCGCTGCCTGGTGACGTGGTCGGCGTGCACGATCGTGGTCTGTTGCGGATCGGGGACACACTCGCGACTCCCGATGCGCCGAAGAGTGCCGACGGCAAGCTGCTCGAGTATGTCGGTATCCCGCGTTTCGCACCGGAGCATTTCGCGCGCATCCTCTCAAAGGACCCGCTGCGCCGAAAGGCGCTCGACAAGGGACTCCGCGAACTCACCGAGGAAGGTGCGGCGCAGGTCTTCTTCGCCGAATCGCAGATGGGCCCGATCCCGATCGTCGGTGCGGTCGGCCTGTTGCAGTTCGACGTGATGCTGCACCGGCTCGAGCATGAGTACGGTGCGCCCTGTTCGCTCGAGAAGCTCCCGTTCCGGTATCCGCGCTGGGTGACGGGGTCCGCGACCGAGATACAGAAGCTCGGTGAGTCGCAGGATCTGTCGCTTCTATATGATGCGAAGAACCATCCCGTGATCCTCTTCCGGGACGAGTGGCGGCTGCGGTGGGCGCTCGAGCGCGCTGAGGGGCTGGGGCTCGTGTATCACGAGGCGGCGCCGTAGGTCCCGATCGTCGTCGTTCGCGATTGGCCGAACTGCCACGGCGTTCACCACAGGGGCACAGGGGACACAGGGGGACTTGTGTGCTCTCGCAGTTCCCTGTGCTCCCTGTGCCCCTGTGGTGAATGTCGTTGCTGGGTCGTTCCCTCTCCCGCGCACGACCCCGATTCCAAACCCTTTCCCCTCGGTATCCGTACTAACGGGAGCCAGATGCAACCGTCTCACCCTTCGTGGGGTCAGATCGTTCGCATCCCCAAGCTCGACCGCGCTCCCCACTTCGCATCCGAGTCCATTGTGTCGCTGCACCGCTTCCGCTCGTTGCTCGTCCTCATCGCGATCGTCCTCACCGCCGCCAGCCCGAACGCGCTCCGCGCCCAGGACGGCGCCGACATCATCCGCGGTCGCGTGATCGGCCCCGACGACCAGCCGATCGTCGGCGTGATCGTCACGGCGACCTCGGTGAGCGGCAATGTCTCGCGGCGCGCCCGCACGGGACGCGATGGGCGCTTCACCATCGCCTTCCCCGGTGGCGACGGTGACTACTTCGTCAGCTACCAGGCGATCGGGTTCGGGCCGCGCCGCTTCCAGGTGAAGCGCACCGCCGACCAGGACATCCTCGTGGCCGACGCGAAGCTCGTCATGGCCGCGCAGTCGCTCGACACGGTGCAGATCTCCGGCGGCGATCGCGCGCGCGTGAACCGCAATGACAACCGGCCCGACATCTCCGGCACCGAGCGCGCCGTCACCATGAGCGGCCTCTCGGCCGAGCAGCAGGGTGATCTCGCCGCGATGGCGGCATCGCTCCCCGGTGTGCAGTTCATCCCCGGCGCCGACGGCGATCCCTCCGGCTTCTCGGTGCTCGGCCTCGCGTCGGATCAGAACTCGACGACGCTCAACGGCCTCAACTCGGGCGCCTCCAACCTCCCGCGCGACGCTGCGGTCTCGAGTTCGCTCGTGACGACGCCCTACGACGTGTCGCGCGGCGGGTTCAGTGGCGGGCAGTTCAATGTGCGCAGTCGGTCCGGGTCGAACTACCTCACGCGGTCGATGAGCCTCAACGTCGACTCACCGACGCTGCAGTGGACCGACCCGGCCGGCCGCGCACTCGCGCAGGAGTACTCGAACCTCTCCTTCGGTGGCTCCACGAGCGGACCGATGAAGATCGACGAGGCCTTCTACAACCTCTCGTACCAGATCGGCCGACGCGGCAACGATCTTCAGACGCTCCTCTCGACCAGCGCGCTGGGGCTCCAGGCGTCGGGCATCGCGCAGGACTCGGTGGCGCGGCTCCTGAACATCCTGCAGGCGGCCAACGTGCCGGTGCGCGTGAGCGGCATTCCGAGCGATCGCAACAACGATCAGCTCCTCGCATTCGGCGCGTTCGACTTCGCGCCCTCGTCGTCACTGTCGGGGCAAGCGCTCAACCTCTCGTTCAATGGCAACGTCACCAAGCAGAATCCAGCGACGAGTCTCTCGAGTGCCATGCCCGCCTACTCGGGCGAGCGCACCAACTTCAGCGGTGGCGCTCAGCTCAAGCACACCGGTTTTCTGGGGATCTTCCTCAGCGAGACCAATCTCGGCTTCAGCCTCACGCGGGCCAACACCGATCCCTATCTGTCGCTACCGAGCGGCTCGGTGCTCGTGAACTCGACCTTCGCCGACGGCACCAACGGAGTGAGCAACATCAACTTCGGCGGCAATCCGAACCTCAACACGGTGAACACGACGAGCAACGTCGCGTTCAACAATCTCCTCTCCTGGTTCAGCGAGAACAATCGCCACCGTCTCAAGCTCACGAGTGAGGTCCGGCTCGACGGCTACTCGGCCGAGCAGAACGCGAACAACCTCGGCACCTTCCGGTTCAACTCGCTCGCGGACCTCGAGAACGGGGTCCCGGCGTCGTTCTCGCGTTCGTTGGTCCCGCGCGTCCGCGACGCGAGCCAGTGGATCGCCGGCGCCTCGCTCGGTGACTCGTGGCGCGTCAATCCGAACTTCCAGATGCAGTACGGCGTGCGTCTCGACGCCAACCAGTTCACGGACCGGCCTACGCTCAACCCCGCCGTGGAGACGATCTTCGGCGTGCGCAATGATGTGCTGCCCAATCAGGTGTTGGTGAGTCCGCGCATGGGCTTCTCGTGGACCTATGGCGAGGCGCCGCAGATCCCGGGCTTCGCGGGCGCGGTACGCGGCCCTCGCGCCGTGGTCCGCGGTGGTGTCGGTGTCTTCCAGAACGCGCCGCGCACGCAGCTCACCGGTGGCTCGCTCGACAACACCGGCTTGGCATCGGGCGTGCAGAACATCGCCTGTGCCGGTGCGGCTGCGCCGATCCCTGACTGGGCGACGTACGGTCTGGATCCATCACAGATCCCGGTGCTCTGCGCCAACGGCACCAGCGGCACGGTCTTCTCCAACACCACACCGAACGTCTCGCTCTTCTCGCGCGACTATTCGGCGCAGCGCTCGCTCCGCTCCAACATCCAGTGGAACGGTCCCGTGCTCTACAACCGCTTCACGGCGACGCTCGAAGTCACGTACTCGCTCAATCAGAATCAGCCGAGCGGTGTCGATCTCAACTTCAGCGGGCTCCAGCGGTTCGCGCTTCCGGCTGAGGACGGGCGTCCGGTCTTTGTGCAGGCGACGAGCATCGTACCGCTCAACGGAGCGATCGCTCCCGGTGACAACCGTTTCTCCTCGTCCTTCGCGCGCGTGACGCAGCAGGTCTCCGACCTGAGCGGTATGAGCCGTCAGGTCTCGCTCCGCATCTCACCGACGCGCTTCAGCACCGGTCTCACCTGGAGCGCGGCGTACGTCTATTCGAACAATCGCGAGCAGGTGCGTGGCTTCCAGAACACCGCCGGCAACCCGCTTCTCGTTGAGTGGGCGCGCAGTTCGCTCGACACCCGCCACCAGATCAGCTACAACATCGGCTACAACTTCTTCGACGCCGTGCGCGTGAACTGGTCGGGCTCGTTCCGCTCGGGCAATCCGTACACTCCGGTCGTCTCCGGCGACGTGAACGGCGACGGTTACTCGAACGACCGCGCGTTCATCTTCGATCCGGCTACGGTCGCCGATCCCGCCGTCGCGACCGCGATGCAGGCGCTGCTCGCGAGCACCAGCGGTCAGGCGAGGGAGTGCTTGCGCTCGCAGTTCGGGCGGATCGCCGGACGCAACAGCTGCGAGGGCCCGTGGACGCAGTCGGCGGTGCTCTCGATGTCATTCAATCCGCTCAAGCTCCGGTTGCCGCAGCGTGCGACGCTCTCGGTCAACATCGCCAACCCGCTCGGAGCGGCCGACCTGATCCTCCATGGCGAGAACGACATCAAGGGGTGGGGCCAGGCTCGCATCGCCGATCCGGCGCTTCTGTACGTCCGCGGCTTCAATACCGGCACCCAGACCTTCCGGTACGACGTGAACCAGCGCTTCGGCAACGTGAGCCCGCAGCTCTCGGCGATCCGCGCACCGGTCGCGGTCACGGTACAGATGCGCTTTGACTTCGCTCCCACGCGCGAGCGGCAGCTGTTGATCCAGGGACTCGACCGCGGTCGCACCACCACGGGTAGCAAGGCCCAGGTCGCGCAGTTGCGCGGCCAGTACGGCAACGCGGGCCTGCCCAACCCCATGGCGACGATCCTGCGTCAGGCTGACACGCTCAAGCTCACGTCGCCGCAGGCGGACACGCTCGCGACCATGAATCGCTGGTACCTCATTCGCCTCGACTCGATCTGGGCGCCGCTCGTGAAGGAACTCGCCGAGTTGCCTGACACCTATGACCGCGAGAAGGTGTACCAGAAGTACACGAAGGCTCGTCAGGGCTCGGTCGATCTGCTGGTTCGTCTCGCACCGCGCATGAACCGGCTCTTGTCGAAGGAACAGAAGCGCAAGCTTCCGGCCTTCATCGCCAGCTATCTCGACCTCCGGTATCTCGCGTCGATCCGCAACGGTACGGCGGGCACGGGCTTCGGCCTCCCCGGCGGATTCACGCCGGGGGCGATCGGGGGCGGTGGCGGCGGCTTCGAGATCCGTCGGCAGTAGTTCGTTCCAGATCGATCGTCCCCACGCTTTCGCACGACCGACCGCAGACCTCCATAAGGACCACCCGATGTCCCGTCGTTCCGCTCCGCTCGTCCCATTCGTGCTCGGCGCGCTCTTCACGCTCCCGCTCGGCGCGCAGCAGGCCAAGCTCCCGCCGGTGCGCACACTGCCGGCCATCACCGCGCGTTCCAGCGAGGCGCTGTCGGCCGTCGCGACCGCCGTCCCGCTCCCCGGTGGGAAGGTGCTCGTGAACGACATCCTCGGGCGTCGTGTGCTGCTGCTCGACTCGATGCTCGTGAAGATCGCGATCGTCGCCGACACGACGAGCGCGACCGCGAATGCGTACGGCCAGCGCGGTGCAGGCCTGATCGGTTACAACGGTGATTCGGCGCTGTTCATCGATCCCGCGTCGCTCTCGATGATGGTGATCAACCCCGCCGGTGAGCTCACCACGGTGCGCGCGGTGCCGCGCGCAAACGAGATCGGCTTCCTCGTCGGCGGTCCGAACGGCCGGCCGGGCTTCGATCCGAGTGGTCGGCTCTACTATCGAGGGCAGGCGCGTGGGCGGCAGGCTGCAGCGGCTGGCCGCGGCGGACGCGGGGCCGGTGGCGGTGGTGGCGGTGGCGGTGGATTCGGCGGCGCCGGCGGTCCGACCTTCAACATCCCCGAGCAGCCCGACTCCGCTCCGGTCGTGCGCGTCGATCTGGCCACGCGCGTCCTCGACACCGTCGCGACCTTCAAGATCCCGAAGATCGACATCAAGATCTCACAGGGCGTCGACGGTCGCGTGAGCGTCCAGACCACCATGAACCCGATGCCGACCACCGACGACTGGGCGCTGCTCAGCGACGGGACGATCGCGGTGGTGCGCGGGCACGACTTCCACGTCGACTGGATCGCGCCCGACGGCAAGGTCACTTCCTCGCCCAAGCTGCCCTATGAATGGCAGCGCCTCTCCGACGACGACAAGCAGATGGTGGTCGACAGCGCGCGCGCTGCGATCGAGAAGCAGCGCGCCGAGGCGCAGCGGCTGGTGGATGGTGCCGGCGGTCCCGCGGCGTTCTTCCAGGGCGGCGGCGCTGAGCGGGTGATGACCATGGGAACGGTCGGTGGCGAGCCGCCTCAGCGTGTTGCGGCTGGCTCGGCCGCGGCCGCGGCGCCAGCTGGCGGTCAGCGCGGTGGCGGCCAAGGTGATGGACAGCGCGGCCAGGGCGGCGGCCCGGGCGGCGGCCCCGGCGGCGGCCCCGGCGGCGGCTTCCGCATCCCCAACGTGAACATGATCCCCGCCAACGAACTCCCCGACTACCGTCCGCCGTTCGGCCAGCAGTCCGCGCTCGGTGATCTCGACGGGAATCTCTGGGTGCGCACGACCGCGCCCTCGCAGAACGGCGGCGCGCTCTACTATGTGATCAGCCGCGACAACGAGATCATCGACCGGATCGAGTTGCCGCAGGGCCGCATCCTCGCGGGCTTCGGCAAGGGCGGTCTGATCTACCTCGGCTTCCGAGATGCCGAGGCCAAGGCCTACCTCGAGGTCACCCGCTGGAAGTAGCAGGACGGGTGAGAAAGAGTCGCTGAGAGACACGCCCGAACCCTCGGTTCTGGGCGTGTTTTTCAATTACCACATTTCCTGTCGCCTTTCCCTTGCCCCAAGTCCCAGAAGCAAATACACTACGTTGTAGCGTATTGAGAACCATTCTCAATCGTCCTGATGCCCCTCCCGGGCAACACCTGCCAATGACCACACCCAGCACCCGCGAACTCCCCGTCTGCACCTGTCCCCTCGTCGATTCCGAGACGGGGCGTCAGGCAACGGTCGTCGCGATCGCTTGCGGTGATCACGATGCCTGTCGGCTTCGGGCGATGGGTGTCTACGAGGGGGCGACGGTCTCGGTGATCGGTAAGCGCCACTGTCTGTTGGTGGACGTTCGCGGGACCCGGCTCGCGCTCGGCGCGGATCTCGCCGAGGGCATCACGGTGCGGCCGCAGGAACGCGCCAAGCACTGACGTGACCGCGACTGTCGGGCCGGCGCGGCTCGCCGCCACCGAGCCCCTGCGCGTTGCGATCATCGGCAACCCGAACACCGGCAAGACGACGCTCTTCAATGCGCTGACCGGACTTCGTCAGCGCGTTGGCAACTTCGCCGGTGTCACAGTCGAGCGCGTCGAGGGCGGCTATCAGATGCGCGATGGTCGTCGCGTCGCCGTGCTCGATCTGCCGGGCTCCTATTCGCTCTCCGCTGGCTCGCCCGACGAGCAGATCGCGCTCGAGGTGCTGCTGGGTCGCGATCAGGCGCACTGGCGACCGCACGTCGTCCTCGTCGTCGCCGACGCCTCGCATCTCGAGCGGAACCTCTTTCTCGCGAGCCAGGTCTGCGAGCTCGGACTGCCCGTGGTCATCGCGCTCAACCAGATCGACGCGGCCACAGCGCAAGGGATACAAATAGATGTGCCGGCACTGATCCACGAGATCGGCGTGCCGATCGTGCCGACCATCGCGTCGCGCGGCGAAGGCATCGAGCCGCTCAAGCAGGCGATCATCATTGCGGCATCGCTCCCGGCACCGGAGAGGCGGTTCACGCTTCCGCCCGATACGGCGGCAGCGCTCGCGCCTCTACAAGAGCAGATCGAGCGCGACGGATTCTCGCCGTCGGCCGCGGCGATGGAATCGTTACGCCTGCTCTCGGTCTCCCGCGGCGAAGCGCATCTCGCGCGCGTCAACGACCTGCCGCGGCATCTCGAGTCGACTCGCGACGCCTTGCGCGCGCTCGGCATCGCGCCGGAGCGGGTCGAGGCCGAGGCGCGCTACGAGTGGATCAGCGGCGTGCTCGCGCGTTCGTTCGTCCGGCGCCCGCAGGCGCTTCGCACCTTCAGTGACCGCCTCGATGCCGTCGCACTGCACCGCGTAGGCGGCCCGGTGCTGTTCCTGGTGGTGATGGCGCTCGTCTTTCAGGCGGTCTTCAGTTGGGCGACACCGCTGCAGGATGCGATCGAGGCGGGGATCGCACTGCTCGGCGGCACCATCGGCGGGTGGCTCCCTGCGGGTGATCTCCGCTCGCTCGTCGAGGACGGCGTCTTCGCGGGAGTAGGTTCGGTGCTCGTCTTCCTGCCGCAGATCGCGTTCCTGTTCGCGTTCATCGGCGTGCTGGAGCAGAGCGGCTACATGGCGCGCGCGGCCTTCCTCATGGATCGCGTCATGCGCCGCGTGGGGCTGCATGGCAAGAGCTTCATCCCCATGCTCAGCGGCTACGCCTGCGCAGTTCCTGGCATCATGGCGACGCGCACGATCAGCGATCCCAAGGACCGGCTCGCGACGATCATGGTGGTGCCGCTCATGAGCTGCTCGGCGCGGCTGCCCGTGTACACGCTGTTGATCGGCGCGTTCGTCCCTGCGTTGCCGCTCATCCCAGGGCTCGATCTGCAGGGCGCGACGATGCTCGCCATGTATCTGCTCGGGACCGTCACTGCGCTCGCCGTGGCGGCGCTCTTCCGCGCCACGTTGCTACGCGGGCCCGTGCGACCGATGATCCTCGAGCTCCCTCCGTATCGGTGGCCGTCGCTCCGGTCGCTCGGCGTCTCGGTCTGGCAGCGCTGTCAGCTCTTCCTGCGGCGAGCCGGCACGGTGATCCTGAGCCTGAGCATCGTGCTCTGGGCGCTCGCGACGTACCCACGCGCGCCAGTGGACGCGACGCTCCCCGCGGCGCAGCAGCAGGAGGCGCAACTCGCCTACTCGGCGCTCGGCCGTTTCGGTCACGCGATCGAGCCGGTGGTGCGGCCCCTCGGCTACGACTGGAAGATCGGCGTCTCGATCGTCGCGAGCTTCGCCGCGCGCGAGGTGTTCGTCTCGACCATGGGCACGATCTATGGCGTCGGCGATAATCAGGA
>JANOWT010000239.1:0-2088 GCA_031418115.1 Gemmatimonadota bacterium | reverse complement strand
CGCGCCGCACCGACCGCTCAAGGTGATCCACGCGATCGCGTATCGCGAGGACCACGTCAAGCCGACGTTCGTGGCCGACATCAGCGACGAGTTCGAGACCAAGCTCGAGGCGATCCGGTGCTATGGATCGCAGTTCGACGGTGCGACGCAGGCGGGTGAGGTCTACCCCACCGGTGAGTCGCTCTACGACGTGGTGCGCATGCAGTCCGCGCACTACGGCTCCCTGATCCGCTGCCGCTACGGCGAGCCCTTTCACACCACCGAGACGATGCGCGCCGACGACCTCCTCGCGCTCGAGGTATCAACGTTTTGAGTACTCCACGCGAGATCTCCTACCCGACCTACCTTGAACTCGACACGCTGCTCTCGCTGCAGCGCCCGCAGAGCAAGCCCGAACATCCCGACGAGCTGATCTTCATCGTCGTGCATCAGGCGAGCGAGCTCTGGTTCAAGGTGCTGCTGCATGAGTTCGATCATCTCATCGCGCACCTCGAAGCCGGCGACGCACAGACATCACTCACGGCGATGCAGCGGATCAACACGCTCGTTGAACTCGTCGCGCACGAACTCTCGGCGCTCGACACCCTGCCGCCGCAGCGCTTCATGCAGTTCCGCGGCTCCCTCGGCACGTCGAGTGGCTCGCAGAGCGCGCAGTTCCGTGCGATCGAGGCGACGAGTGGCCTGCGCGACCCGCACTTCATGTCGGCACTCAAGGAACATGGCGAGTTGCCGCCGAAGGTCGCGCGCGCGCTCGAGAAGCCCACGCTGCAAGCACTCTTCCTCTCGCTGCTCGAACAGAAGGGCGTGAGCCTCGAGGCGGTCTATACCGAGCCCCAACACGGGCTGCTGCTGATGCTCGCGGAGTCGTTCCTCGCGTACGAGCAGGGCTTCGCGCGTTGGCGCTTCCTGCATGTGCAGCTGGTGGAGCGGATCATCGGCCCCGACACTGGCGGCACCGGCGGCACGCTCGGTGCGAAGTACCTCGCCAAGACGGTCACTCAACGATTCTTCCCTGAGCTCTGGGCGTTGCGCGCGCGACTCTACGGGAGCAAGTGAGTTGAAGGACATCTCCATCCGCTTCGACGCGGGGACACCCGAGTGGCCGGGTGACACGCCCTGGTCGTGCACCTGGGCGTGGGAGATGATGAAGGGCGCGAGCGTGAACGTCTCGCGCATCACGTCGAGTCCGCATGTGGGGACGCATGCCGACGCGCCGCTGCATGTGCGACAGGATGGGATCGGGGCGGACCGGTTGCCGCTCGTGCCGTTCCTCGGACGCGCACTCGTGGTGGACGTCTCCGCTCTGTCGGGCACGATCTCGCTCGCCGCGCTGCGCGGCGCGGGCTACACCGAGGGCACGGTGCGATTGCTTTTACGAACCGACCGCACGACCGCCTCGGGCACCTTCCCCGAGAGCTGGCCGAGTCTCGACCCCGAGATCGTGCGCACGCTCACGAACGACGGCCTCAAACTGCTCGCGGTCGATTGCCCGAGCGTGGACGAACGCGAGAGCAAGACGCTCGCCGTGCATCATGCGGTCTTCGATGGCGGCGCCTTCGTGCTGGAGAATCTCGACCTGCGCACAGTGACGCCGGGGCACTACGATCTGCTGGCGCTGCCGATGCCGGTCGGCGCGATCGACGCGGCGCCGGTGAGAGCGCTGCTGAGAAGTCCTTAGCGTTCCTCGCGCCTCACGCGTAGTCCCAGAGTCGCGCCGAATACGACCCGCCCACACCCGTTCGCTCTGAGGAACTCCGCATGTCGTTCGCCCTGCTTCGTCGGCTCTCCACCGCCAGCTCGTTCCTGATCCTCGCGGTCGCACCGGTCGCGATCGCTGATGCACAGGCGGCGCCCGGTGCGCGACCGGCACGTGCCGCCGACCAGCGCGTCTGGCCCGACGAAGGGCCCCGCACCTGGGCGCCGCGCCCGACGAGCACCGCGATCACCGCGAACGACCTGCGGACGCGGCTCTATCAGATCGCCGACGACTCCATGCGCGGTCGGCGGATCGGCGAGGCGGGCAACACCAAGACCACCGAGTACATCGCGCGCGAGTTCCGGCGGCTCGGACTCAAGCCTGCCGGAGAT
>JANOWT010000238.1:0-7855 GCA_031418115.1 Gemmatimonadota bacterium | reverse complement strand
AACACACCGCCCTCGGGCGCCCGCACGCTGAGCGAGCCCAGCCGGTTCCGCTGCCGATCCGCGATCGCTTCGAGCTGTTGCACCTGGCCGCTCTGCGTCGCGATCTGCGAATCGATCGCCGCGCGCTGCAAGTCGAGGCGTTCGCGTTCCACGCGCAATCGCGTCGTCGCTTCCTCGGCCTGCGCCTTTCGATTCGTCGCCTCGAAGGTCGAGATGAGGTTGCGCCGCTGCAACGAGTCGGCGGCCTGCGCCTCCTGCGTCGCGCTGATGTACGTCGTGCGGCTCTGCGCGACCACGCCTTCCTGCGTGAGGATCGCCGAGCGGAGATTCGTCTTGAGATTCAACAGTTCGATCTGCGCCTGCCGCACCTGCTGCTCGGCCTGCATGGTCTGGATCTGCAGGTCGGGGTTGCTCATCTCGAGCAGGACCTGCCCCGCTCCGACCTTGTCCCCCGACTCGACTGACTTGCGTTCCACACGCGCCGACGCCTGCGCGGTGATGAAGCGGATCTGCTCCGGTACGAGCGTGCCCGGTCCGCGGACCTCGCGGATGACATCACCGCGCGCGATCGAGTCGATCAGGATCGCGACGCGTTGCACCGTGGGCGCGGCCGGATCGAGCCGCGAGAGCGCTATCGTGGCGAGGATCACCGCGGCCGCACCAGCGCCGATGGCGATGTTGCGGCCCGTCTTCTTCTGTGGTTCGCGGGCGATATCCATCGTGGTCAGTCAGCCCTCAAGGTGATCGCCGGGTCCACCGCCGCCGCGCGACGGGCCGGCGCGAAGGTCGCGACCGCCGCCACCGCGATCAGCACGAGTGGGACCAGCGTGAACGTCATCGGGTCGAACGAAGAACCGCCGTACAACACACCCGCCAACAGGCGAGCCGCCGCGAATGCACCACCCAGGCCGATCGCCGTGCCGACCAGCACCAACGTGAGTCCCTGCTTCATCACGAGCCTCACCACATCGGAGGCCGCGGCGCCGATCGCCATCCGGATCCCGATCTCCCGCGTGCGCTGTGAGACCGAGTAGGCCATCACGCCGTACATCCCGACCGACGCGAGCAGGAGCCCGAGGATACCGAACACCCCGAGCGCCGCGCCAGTGAGACGAGCTGGCAGGAGCGAGATCCCGAGGTGCTTGTCCATGGTACGGACGTTGCTGAGCGGAAGATTCGGGTCCAGCGCGGCGATCTCCTCTCGGAGGATCGGGATGACCGCCGCCGGGTCACCGGTGGTCCGGATCACGATCTCCATGCTCGCACCCCAGCTCTGTGCCATGGGGAACCACATGAAGGCGCGGGGATCCTCTCCCAATCGCTGGTACTTCCCCGTCGGCACCACCCCCACGACCGTGTAGTCGCGCCCCGCGGTGCGGAATGTCTTGCCCAGCGCCTCCTGTCCTGGCCAGAAGCGCTCGACGAATCGCTCGTTCACCACGATCACACGCACCGCACTCGAGTCGTCCTGCGCAGTGAACTCACGGCCCTTGCGCAGCGGGATCCCCATGGTGGCGAAGTACCCGGGACCGGTCCTCGAGTAGTTGACCGACATCCCCTCGTTCTTGGCGGGCGTGTAGCCCGGGATCTCCACGTCACGGTCGCTGCTGCTGAACCCGAGCGGGACGTTGTCGATCAACCCCACCGCGCGCACCTCGGCACGTGCCGTGAGGCGCTCAGCGAGATTGCGGTAGAACTGCTCGGTGTTGCCGCGGGCGTAGCCCTGCAACGAAGGGTCGATGCCGGCGATCAACATATTCTCACTCACGAATCCCTTGTCGAGCGCGGTCGCGCTGCGCAGGTTCGTGAGGAAGAGACTGGCACAGACGAGGAGCACGATCGACAGGGCCATCTGCGCGATCACCAGCCCCTTGCTCGTGCGCGACCGCGATGCGCCCGCGGGTGCCTCGCCCTTGAGCGCCGGAATGAGCGCTGGTCGCGTCGCCTGCAGCGCAGGCACGAGTCCGAAGATCACGCCGGTCACGAGTGTCGCCGTCAGGGAGAAGGCGAGCACCATCGGACTCAACCGCAGGTCGGGCGCGAAGTCGATGTCCATCGGCAGCGTCACGCCGTTCGCGAGGCTGATCGCCCACGTGGCGACGAGCAGACCCACCACGCCGGCCACGAGCGAGAAGCAGAGGCTCTCCACCAAGAGCTGCCGGATGAGCGCCCCCCGTCTCGCACCGAGCGCGAGCCGGATCGCCATCTCCCGCGACCGGTCCCGTGCGCGAGCGAGGAACAGATTCGCGACATTCACACAGGCGATCAGCAGGAGGATCACCACTACCGCCATCACCACGGCCGAGAGTCCCACCTGCGCGCCCCGCATGGTGGGATGGATCCCCGCTTCGTCCTGCTTGACCATGGTGAACCCGCTGTCCTCGTACTCGTCCGGGAACTCGGCGCGGAGCACGAGCTCGAGTGCGTCGAGTCTCGCGCGCGCCTGCTCGTACGTGACGCCCGGCTTGAGCCGCGCCACGACGTTCATGTTGTTGTTGCCGCGGTTCTCGAAGTTGCCTGCGCCACCAGGTCGGACCTGTGCCAACTGCATCAGTGGGATCCAGAGCGACGGCTGCACCATCGGCATCGCGCCCTTAAACGCACTCGGCGCCACGCCGATCACCGTGACGTTCTGCCCGTTGAGCGGCACTTCCTTGCCGACGATGTCGGGATCGCCACCGAACAGTCCCTTCCACCCGGCCTCGGAGAGCACGATCACAGGATGCGCCCCGCGCCCTTCGTCCTCGTCGGGGCGAAAGAGCCGGCCGCTCGTGGTGGTCACGCCGAGCACATCGAAGTAGTCGGCCGACACCATCTGCGCAAAAACGAGCGACGGGCGCCCGTCGGCCGTGATGCTGACGATCTCGAACGACCATGATGCCGCGCCGGCGAAGACGTCCTTGGTCCGGGCACGCACGTCCCAGAAGTGCGGGATCGAGTTGGAGCCGTAGAGCTCGGGCCCCGGCCAACTGCGATAGAGCTGCACGAGCGCGCTCGACTCGCGCACGCCCTGTAGCGGGCGGAGCAACAGCGCCTCCACCAGAGAGAACACGGCGGTGTTGAGCCCGATGCCGAGCGCGAGCGTCACCACCACGATGCCGGTGAAGAGCGGACTCTTCACGAGCATACGGCCGGCGAAGCGCAGGTCCTGACGCAACGCCGAGAGCGAGAACAGCGGACCGGACTTTGGTGCGGACATGTCAGTCGTACCGGAGGGCCTGCATGGGATCGACCTGCGACGCGCGTCTGGCCGGGACGAAGCCCGCCGCCAGTGCGACCAACGCGAGCAGGATCACGCTCAGCGAGAACACCATCAGATCATGTCCCTCAAGACCGTAGAGCAGCGAGCGCGCGGCCTTGCCGAGTCCCAGCGCGGCCGCGATGCCGAGAATGCCACCGATCGCGGTCATCCACCCGACCTGCTTCATGACGAGGCCGCGCACCTGCGACCGGTCGGCGCCGAGGGCCATACGCACACCGATCTCGCGGGTGCGTTGCGCGACCGAGTAGGAGAGCACGCCGTACAAGCCGACACCAGCCAGAAGCGTCGCCAGCACCGCGAACGCTGCCGAGAGGATGCTGAT
The DNA here is from genome assembly GCA_031418115.1 of Gemmatimonadota bacterium. GTDB lineage: Bacteria > Gemmatimonadota > Gemmatimonadetes > Gemmatimonadales > Gemmatimonadaceae > Pseudogemmatithrix. The sequence continues at coordinate 4,271 of JANOWT010000238.1, read as the reverse complement.
CATGCGGTCGAGGAAGACGTTCTCCCGCACCTGCTGTGGCATCGTCCGGAGTTCCTCGACCGGCACCGTCGCGTCGATCCGCTTCACGACCTCGCGAATGGCACCGAGCATCTGCTCGGGCGGGAGTGACGACTTCACGAGGAAATACATCCCGCCCGCGTCGCCGGCTTGCCGCCAGGGCGTGTAGAACACGGGCGGCACCGTGTCCTTCACGTCGGAATAGCGGATGTCGGGGATCAGTCCGACGATCTGGATGTCGAGCGTGTCGCGCTTGGTGTCGTCGGTGATGAACTTGCCGACCGCATCACGCCCGAGCTTGAACTTGTTCGCGAAGGTCTCGTTCACGATCGCGACCTTGGACCCGCCACGGATGTCGGAGGCCGTGAAGTCACGGCCTGCGAGCATCGGCACGCCGAGCGTGGTGAAGTAACCCGCACCGATCATGTTGAAGCGCGAGTTGTTGTCGACGTCCGGTCCCTTGGGGAACCCTTGCACGAACACATCGGTCCCCCAGTTGCTGCCGCCGAGCAACGGCACGACCGCTGACGTCACACCGGTCGCGCCGGGGATCGAGGCGAGTTCTTCTTCCACGCGAGCGTAGTAGACCGCCGCGCGCACCGAGTCGTAGCCCACCTGCGACGGCGAGAGTGCGAAGGTCGCCAGTTGCTCGATATTCACTCCCAGATCCACGCGACTCACGTTGACGAGGCTCTTGAGGAAGAGTCCCGCCGAGATGAGCAGCGCCATCGAGAGTGTGATCTGCACCGTGACGAGCGACGCGCGGAACCGCGCCGCGGCCTTCCCGCCCGTCAACTGGCCAGCACCGGAGCGGATCACCGAGATCAGATCGCTCCGCGTGCTGTGCAGCGCCGGGAACATCCCGAACACGAGCCCGGTCACGATCGCGAGCGCCGCCGAGAAGAGAACGACGCTCGGCTGCAGTTCGAACCGCAGCGTCGAGACCGCGTCGGCCGGCATCATGGTGCCCATGAAGCTCAGCGTCCACTGCGCTACCACGAGGCTCACCGCTCCGCCGAGGAGCGCGAGCAGCACCGACTCCGTGAGCAGCAGTGAGAGCAACTGCCGGCGCGTGGCACCGAGTGCGAGTCGCACGCCCATCTCGGCGGCACGGCCCGCTCCGCGCGCCAGCAGCAGGTTCGCGATGTTGGCGCAGGCGATCAGCAGTACCACACCGGTCACGCCGAAGAGCAGGAAGAGCGGTGTGCGTGCATCACCGTGCACCTGGCTCTGTCCCTGCGCGCCCTCCTCGACGGTCATGCGCTTGGTGCGGAACCGCTGCATCGTCTGGTCGCTCATCCCCTCCTGCAGTGGGGCCTCGACCTCGTTGACGATCGGCTGGTAGAGGCCGTTCAATGCCGCGTCGGCCTGCGCGAGCGAGACCTCGGGCTTGCGACGGCCGAACAGATAGAGCCAGTAGGCGTTGCGGCGCTCGAACCGGTTCTGGTTCGCGGTCGACTGGACGCTGCCCCACATCGTGAGCGGCAGGTAGACGTCGGGCCGTACGCCCAGCGTCGTTCCATAGAAGCCTTCTGGCACGACACCGACGATCGTGAAGGAGCGACCATTGATGATCATGGTCTGGCCGACGGCGTTCGGGTCGCTACCGAACTTGTCCTTCCAGAATGTGTGCCCCAGCACCGTCACGTAGTTCGCACCGACGACCTGATCGTCGGCCTGCGTGAGGAGGCGGCCGTGCGCCGGTTGGACCTGCAGCGTGGGAAAGTAGGACCCCGAGACGAGCACGCCTCTGCCGACGGTGGGCTCGTTCTTCACGGCGAGGCTCGCGCCGAATGTCGTGTGGGCGGCCACGCCCGTGAGCACCGCCTGGGTGCGCTCGAGGTCGCGGAACATCGCGTAGCTGAATACCACGTCGCAGTCGCCGGCCTGCTGGCAGTTCTGCATACCGGGCTTGGGTCCCGGCGCACCGAGGTTGATCAACTGATCGGGCGAGGGTACCGGCAGCGGGGTGAGCAGGATCTGGTCGAAGAGCGAGAAGATCGCCGCATTGGCCCCGATCCCGAGTGCGAGCGAGAGGACGGCGATCGTCGTCACCAACGGGGTCCTGAGCAGCATGCGCGCCGCGAGCTTCAAGTTCCGCATTACAGACGGGGTCGGGGGGTCAGGCGGGGCACGGGCCTGCTGGCTTTGACAACACCAGAGCGCGAATCGTTTGACCCCTGCCCCGACTACCGACGTTGGCGTGTCGCGGTTTCAACCCGTTGGAAGATCAGGGTGTGCGCGCGTACCAGCCGTCGAACGCCACCGTCCACGTGCGGCCGCCGTCCGCGCTCGTTTCCCAGAACTGGCGCACCCGACCATCGGGCTTCGGACTCCAGGTCACGCGCTGCTTGAGCGTACTGCCGTTCGGCGCGGGACCGTCGCCCTCGAGGACCATCGCGCCGTCCTTGAGCCCACCGCGCAGGTGCAGCACATCACCGCCGCTGCCGACCCAGTCCTGTCCCCACTGGCGGGCGAGGGCGTCGTACGCGTTGAGGCTCTGTCCGGTATTGGGGACTGAGCCCCCCGCGACCCAGTGCTCATGGATGGTGCACCCTGAGTCCTCGAGCGTCACGGAGTTGCGTCCCATCACCAGCGTTCGCGCACTATCGGTGACGGTCCACTCGCCGACCCAGAAGTCGAACTGGCGGTGCATCGGTGTCTTGCAGCCAGGAGGAGCGCCCTGCGCGAGCGCGTCCGCGCTCACGAGGAGCAGTAGGGTTGCCACGACTGCAGCGGTGCGTCGGATCATCTTTCGCTCTTCCTCACCATGAGTTTGAGACCAGACCAGGTCTCGTCGACTGCGCAGACCTTCACGTCCACCCATCCCATCGGTAATGCGACTGCCCGAATGACGTCCTCGGTCACGTCTGTCGGGACCTTCGAGGCCTTCTTGGGCCACGAGACCCATACCGTGGCATCGGGCCGGAGTGTGGTGCGAAGCGTCCTGAGAGCTCGCTCGAGCACCCCGCGTGCCTTCACGAAGAGGTGCACCAGTTCGGTATCCGAGTCGAGTGCCTTCCCGAAGCGCACGTCGGCGGGCAATGGAGCGACGAGATCGCGATACTCGGCAGGCCCGTCCCAGACGAAGACGCGCGCGCCCTCGCGGATGCCGAGCTTCTTGGCGAGCGGAGTGCCGGAATAGCCTGAGGGCTTTGGCATGCTCAGGAGTCTACCCGACCGAACGCCGAAATCGCACAGGGTCGTGGCGTGGCACTCCCGCGCACTCAACTCGGCTTGGTGACCGCGGTCTCGGGATCGCGCTCGACGAGGATCGAGTAATCGGTCGCGAGTACCGCGACTGCTCCGACCGCTGCCCAGAACGGCAGCAGCGCGGCACCGGCGAGCCCGGCGTTGAGCGGCATGTCGAGCAACGTCCGACCATCGGGGTTCTTGAGGACCACCCGACGGACGTTGCCTTCGTGGATGAGTTCCTTGAGCTTCGCCATGAGCTTGGCGCCAGTGACCTTGATCTCTTCCATGGAATGCGACCTCGCCGCGCAAGGGCGGCCGTGTGGGGGACTCTCTCGCCCTACGGCCCCCACTTCCGTTGGTGTCAGCGGGGCCGCGAAGTAGGTAGCTTTGCACCATCGTCGGCCGACCCGTGGTCCGACCCCCGCTCCACCCCTGACCTTTTTCGATCTCATGGCCAAAATCGGCGAAACCGAGTGGATCTGGCGCGATGGCGAGTTCGTGAAGTGGCACGACGCCAGCATCCACGTGCTCTCGCACTCGGTGCAGTTCGGCTCGGCCGTCTTCGAGGGCATCCGTTGTTACAAGACGCCCAAGGGACCCGCGATCTTCCGGCTCGACGCGCATCTCAAGCGGCTGCTCAACTCGTGCAAGATCTACCGCATGGATCCGACGTGGACGATGGCGCAGCTGACAGAGGCGCACCGCGAGACGGTGCGTCGCAACAAGATCGAGTCCTGCTACATCCGGCCGATGGTCCTCCGCGGCTACGGCGCCGCTGGCATGGTGCCGCACGACAGCCCGATCGAGACCTTCGTGCCCTGCTGGCCCTGGGGTGCCTATCTCGGTGACGAAGCCCTCGAGAAGGGTATCGACGCCTGCATCTCGACCTGGCACCGCGTCGCGCCCAACACGATCCCCGCGGCGGCGAAGATCGCCGGCAACTACTTGAGCGGACAGCTCATCAAGATGGAGGCGCTCCGCAACGGCTACGACGAAGCGATCGCGCTCGGGCCCGACGGCATGCTCAGCGAGGGCTCGGGTCAGAACGTGTTCATCGT
>JANOWT010000237.1:0-2867 GCA_031418115.1 Gemmatimonadota bacterium | reverse complement strand
CCGCGGGCACGCGCCACCCCCCAACACTGGGGCCGCGGGTGGCGTAGAACATCGTTAGTCCCACCCGTTCCCACCCCAGCCCGAGTCCCTGCTCATGCGACTGCACCGCTTCTTCTCTGCGTGCGTCGGCGCCACGGCACTAGCCGCGGTCCCGGCTTTCGCGCAGAACGTCGACCAAGCCGTCATCGACGCGCTCCGTTGGCGACAGGTCGGCCCCGCGAACATGATGGGCCGCGTCGCCGATGTCGAAGGCATCGCGTATCCGTCCCGCACTTTCTTCGTCGCCGCGGCGGCGGGTGGCGTGTGGAAGACCACGAACAACGGCACGACCTTCCGCCCGGTGTTCGAGAACTACGGGGTGGCCTCGCTCGGCGATCTCGCGATCGCACCGAGCGACACGAACGTGCTCTACCTCGGCACCGGCGAGCCCAACTCGCGCAACTCGATCTCCCCGGGCGGCGGCGTCTTCAAGTCGACCGACGGCGGACTCACATGGAAGTTCGTGGGCCTCAAGGCGACGGAGCACATCGGGCGCATCCAGGTGCACCCCACCAACCCGAACGTCGCGTGGGTCGCGGCCCTCGGTGCGGCGTGGACGACCAACAAGGATCGCGGCCTCTACAAGACCACCGACGGCGGCGCGACCTGGCAGCTCAAGAAGTTCATCAACGACTCGACCGGCTTCGTGGACGTCGACCTCGACCCGCGCAACCCCGACGTGCTCTGGGCGACGAGCTATCAGCGCCTGCGTGGACCTTACTTCCTCCGTTCGGGCGGCGCGGGCTCTGCGCTCTGGAAGTCGACCGACGGTGGTGAGAGCTGGACCGAGGTGAAGGGTGGCGGCTTCCCGGCGACCATGAAGGGTCGCATGGAGATCGCGATCGCGCCGTCCAACGGTGAGATCATGTACGTGCTCGTCGAGGCCGACAGCATGCCCAACCCGAAGCCGGCCGCCGGCTCGAAGGCGCAGACGCTCAACAGCGGTCTGTACCGGTCGGCAGACGGGGGTCGCACCTGGGAGAAGACGTCGAGCGACAACGTCCGCCCCTTCTATTACTCGCAGGTCCGCGTGCACCCGACTAACCCCGATCGCGTCTGGTTCTCGTCGACGCCCGTGAAGGTCTCCGATGAGGGCGGCAAGAACGCCCGCAACGCGACGGTCGGCATCCATGTCGATCACCATGCGATGTGGATCGATCCCAAGGATCCGCAGCGTCACATCGTCGGCAACGACGGCGGCATCGGCATCTCCAACGACAATGGCGGCAGCTACATCTTCCCGAACAGCTTCGCTCTCGGGCAGCCGTACAACGTCTCGTTCGACATGGCGGTCCCGTACAGCGTCTGCGCGGGCCTGCAGGACAACGGCTCGTGGTGCGGCCCCAGCCGTCGCCGGCAGGGCGCGATCACGAACTCGATGTGGTTCACGTTCAATGGTGGCGACGGCTTCGTCACCGCGCAGGACCCGACCAACCCCGACATCATCTACGGGGAGTCGCAGGGTGGTAGCATCGGGCGCTATCAGGTCTCGACCGGCCAGCGCACCGCGCTTCAGAAGCCGAACTACCGTCCGCAATACATGGTGTGGGAGGACAGCATCATTACCGTGCGCGGCGACACGACCAAGGCCGCGACACCGGCGCAGACGCGCACGATCGCCGAACTGCGCGCCAAGCAGAAGTCCGACTCGACGTCGATGCAGCTGCGCTGGAACTGGAACACACCGTTCTTCATCTCCGCGCACAACAATCAGGTGCTCTACTTCGGCGCGAACCGCGTCATGAAGAGCCTCAAGCGTGGCGACGAGATGTACCCGATCTCCGATGATCTGAGCTACGCGGACACGACGAAGCTCCGCATCTCCACGCGCACCACCGGCGGCATCACGATCGACGCGACCGGCGCCGAGACGTTCGGCACGATCGTCTCGCTCAACGAATCGTCGGTCCGCCCCGGGTATCTGTACGCCGGCACTGACGACGGCCGCCTCTGGGCCACGTGGAATGACGGCGGCTCGTGGACCGAGCTCACGGCCAATGTGAAGGGCGTCCCGGCCGGCACCTACGTGTCGCGCATCGAACCGTCGCATCACGACGTCAACACCTTCTACGTCACCTACGACAATCATCGTCGCGGTGATTTCACGCCGTACGCGTTCATGACCGCAGACGGCGGTCGCACGTTCAAGTCGATCTCCGGTGGCCTGCCCAAGGGCGGCGCTGACTTCGTGCATGTGGTGCGCGAGGATCTGAAGAACCGCGACCTGCTCTTCGCGGGCACGGATGTGGGCGCGTACGTCTCGATGGACCGCGGCACCACGTGGACCAAGTTCATGACCGGTCTGCCGAACGTGCCGGTGCACGATCTGCAGATCCATCCGCGTGAGTCGGAGTTGATCGCCGCCACGCATGGCCGTGCGTTGTGGATCGTCGACATCGCGCCGTTGCAGCAGATGACCTCGATGGTGGCGGGCATGCCGGCATATCTCTTCGAGCCGCGCACAGCCTTCCAGTGGGGCGAGAAGCCGTTCAACGGCGAGTCCACCGGCAATCAGCTGTTCCAGGCGCAGAGCCCGCAGTACGGGGCCGACATCTGGTACCGCCTGACCAAGCCGGGGAGCCCGTCACGGATCGTGATCCAGGATGCGAAGGGTGACACGTTGCAGACGCTCACCGGTCCGGGCGCCGCGGGACTCCACCGAGTGTCGTGGAACTTCAACGGCCGCGCCGTGCCACGTGCGGCACTCGCGGGTGCGGCGTTGCGTGACTCGATCACGCAGGCCCGTCGCATGGTGGCGGCGTTCGATTCGATCGAGAAGGCGGGCAACGTGCCCAAGCCGGCGCTCGACATGATCCGTCGTAACATGG
>JANOWT010000236.1:0-1576 GCA_031418115.1 Gemmatimonadota bacterium | reverse complement strand
TTGTAGAACGAGGCGGTCACCGACGGTGGCCGCCTCGTTCGCGCATGCGAGCATCCCGCTGGACTAGCCAACCCCCAGCGCTACATTCACTTGGCGCGGGGCCGGAGCAACGGCCCCGTTCGCGCGTCGATTCCCGCCGCGCACAAACTGTCAGCACCTTCCGGGGCGCAGTCAGCCCCTTGAGCGATGTCGGACCAAAAACCCACCGGCAGTTCCTCGCCGACCCCGCGATGACCGCTGAGTATCGTCCTCCCGAGCGACATCATGTGGAGGCGCACCCCACCGGGAAGCGCCTCGCCGTGCTCACACTCACCGCGCTCGGCGTGGTGTATGGCGACATCGGCACGAGTCCGCTCTACGCCATGAAAGAGGCGTTCAGCAAGCCCGAGTACGGGCTCCAGCCGGATCACGCGACCGTCTACGGATTCCTCTCGCTCGTGCTCTGGTCGCTCATCCTCGTGGTGAGCATCAAGCACATCGTCTTCATCTTGCGGGCCGACAACAAGGGCGAGGGCGGCATCCTCGCGATGCTCGCGCTGTTGTTGCAGAGCGACAAGCTCGCCCCGCGCAAGCGCATGATCCTCATCGCGCTCGGTCTATTCGGCGCCGGACTGCTCTACGGCGACGGGGTCATCACCCCCGCGATGTCGGTCCTCGGTGCCATGGAGGGACTCGAAGTCGCCTCGACGATCTTCCACCCGTTCATCGTGCCCGTCTCAGTCGGCATCATCGTCGGGTTGTTCCTCATGCAGCGGCATGGCACGCATCGCGTCGGCGTGTTCTTCGGTCCGCTCATGCTCGTCTGGTTCTTCACCATCGGCGCGCTCGGTCTCGTTGAGGTCGTGCACAATCCGTCGGTGCTCGTCGCCATCAACCCCGCGTGGGGCGTGCGGTTCTTCCTCACGCTCGGCACCAAGGGGTTCATCGCACTCGGCGCCGTGGTACTCGCCATCACCGGCGCCGAGGCGTTGTACGCGGACATGGGGCACTTCGGGAGTCGCCCCATTCGGACGGCCTGGTTCTGGTTCGTCCTTCCCGCACTCGTGCTCAACTACTTCGGCCAGGGCTCCCTGCTGCTGCGTGATCCGAGCGCCGTCGAGAATCCGTTCTTCCTTCTCGCGCCGCGGGCGATGCTGTATCCGATGATCGCGCTCGCGACCGCCGCGGCGATCATCGCCTCGCAGGCCCTCATCTCGGGGGCCTTCTCGCTCACCCAGCAGTGCATCCAGCTCGGCTATTGTCCGCGGCTGACGGTCGTCCACACGTCGGCGCGCGAGTTCGGCCAGATCTTCGTCCCTGAGGTGAACGCCGCCCTTGCCGTCGGGACCGTACTCGTCGTCCTCGGCTTCCGGTCCACCAGCGCACTCGGCGCCGCGTACGGCATCGCCGTCACCGGCACCATGGCAATCACGTCGATCCTCTACTTCGTGATCTGTACCGATCGCTGGCAGATGTCGCTCGGCCGCGCGCTTGCGCTCACGACGCTCTTCCTCTCGATCGACATCGCGTTCCTGGGCGCGAACGTCATCAAGATCGTCCACGGTGGCTGGGTCCCGCTCCTGCTCGGCATCTTCCT
>JANOWT010000235.1:0-27078 GCA_031418115.1 Gemmatimonadota bacterium | reverse complement strand
GCCGCGTCGCCTCAGTCAATGAAACGTGCGGTGCGATCCATTCCTTGAACTCACCCTGCGCGCACGGTAGGTTTCTGTCGATGTCGGAGCGCACCCTCCAGCTGGTCCTGCAATACGACGGCACTGACTTCGCCGGCTGGCAGGTCCAACCCGGTCGGCGCACTGTGCAGGGGGTCCTCGAGAGTACGATGGCGTCGTTCGCGAACTCGCCGGTGCGCGTGACCGGCGCCGGCCGCACCGATGCCGGGGTGCACGCGCGAGGACAGGTCGCGAGCATCACCGTTCCTGAACATTGGACGGCACTGAAGCTGCGACGCGTCCTGAACGAGAAGCTCCCGCACGACCTGTGGGTCTCGGCCGCATGCGAGATGCAGCCGCGGTTCCATGCGCGATTCAGCGCGACCTCTCGCCGCTACAGTTACGCGGTGGGGCTCGACGAGGGGGCTGCCTCGCCATTCCGGCGACGGTGGACACTCCCTTGGACCCGGGCCCTCGACCGCGAGGTGCTCGATTGGTGCGCTACGCGATTGATGGGAACGCATGCGTTCCGTGGTTTCGCCGTGCGCGGCACCGCGCCGGACGACGATGATCACAGGTGCGAGGTGCGTCTCGCCCGGTGGCGCCCGACAACACCGGGGCTGTCGGAAGGGCTGGTGTTCGACATCGCGGCCAATCGGTTCCTGCATCACATGGTGAGGTTCCTCGTGGGCACGATGCTCGAGGCAGCGAGTGGCAAGCGGCCGAAGGACGACTTCACCGCCCTGCTCGTCGCCGACCGGAATGACGAGGTCTCGCCCCCCGCTGCCGCGGTGGGGCTCTGCCTCGAGGAGGTCACCTATCCCGCCGACCTGTACCTGACGCCCTGATGCGACTCTATCTCGCTACACTCGCCGCCGAAGAGATCCGCTGGGCAACTGCGGCCGGGTTGATCGACGGCGTTGTCGCCACCCCCGCGATCCTCTCGGCCGAGTTGCCGCACGCCGATCCGCGCGAGGTCCTCGCTGAACTCGTGGAACGCACCACGCTGCCGATCTTCGCGAGCGCACCCTCGGTCGACGCGGCGGAGATCGTGCGCCAGGGCAAGGCACTCTCGCGCATCGCCGAGCACGTGATCGTGGCGGTGCCGTTCGTGGAGGACGCGCTACCGGCCATTCGACGGCTCTCCAAGGACGGCGTACGTGTGGCCGCGACACTCGTGCATTCGGTCGCGCAGGGTCTCCTTGCCGCGAAGGCCGGCGCGTCGCATGTGGTGGTACCAGTGGACGCGCTCGAAGCGGTGGGCCATGCCGCCGACGTGGTCATCCGCGGACTCCGCGACGTCCTCGATCGCTCCGCGCACGAATGCGACGTGGTCGCGGCTGGCGCGCCGAGCGCGGCACGCTTCGCTGACCTCGCCGCGGCGGGGGCCGATGCGGCCGTGGTGACGCCCGCAGCGCTGCGTTCGCTGCTCCAACATCCGCTCACCGACCGCGGACTCGACCGGTTCCTCGGCGACATCAGCCGTCGTGCCAAACCCCGGCGTTCCAAGTGATGCCACGCCTCGCGCGCACGCTCCGTCATCTTGGCCCCGCCGTCTTCCTCGCGCTCGCTGCCTGCGAAGGCGCGTACCCGAGTCCGTCCGACGCGCAAGCCTTGCCAGCCGCGCCGTCGCGACCGGCACAGCTGCCGACCACGGATCAGGCGATCAACACCTCACGGCGCACCGCGATCACCGAGGCGGTCACCAAAGTGGCCCCCGCGGTGGTCACCGTGCAGACCGAACGCATGCAGCGCACCGCGTCGACGCCGTTCGATCTCTTCTTCGGCACCCGCTCAGGAGAACAAGTCGCGTCGGGCATCGGCTCGGGTTTCATCGTGCGTGAGGACGGCGTGATCGTCACCAACGCGCATGTGATCAACGGTGCGAGCCGGGTCTCGGTCGCGCTGCGCGACGGCACGACCTACCCTGCCACAGTCGTCGGCGAAGATGAGCTCAACGACCTCGCGGTGCTGCGGATCGACGCGAAAGGTCTGCCCACGGCGCCGCTCGGCACCTCGCGTGGCCTCCTGATCGGCGAGTGGGTCGTCGCGATCGGCAATCCGTACGGTTTCCTGCTCGGCAACTCCGAGCCGAGCGTGACGGCAGGCGTCGTCAGCGGCGTCGGCCGCAACCTCACGGGGCGCGGCGACGGGCCGGGGGTGTACGTGGACATGATCCAGACTGACGCGTCGATCAACCCCGGGAACTCCGGGGGTCCGCTCATCACCGCATCGGGCGAAGTGATCGGCGTGAACAGCTCGATCTACACGCCGAGCGGAGGTTCGATCGGCCTCGGCTTCGCGATCCCGATCGACCGCGCGCGCCGCGTCGCCGAGGACCTGCTCGCCCATGGCAGTGTCCGGCGGCCATGGATCGGCGTGAAGCTCCAGCAGAACGGCGCTTCGGCCGGACGCGGCAATCTGAATGCCGGCGCGACGATCGAGCAGATCGTTCCAGGTAGCCCGGCAGCCGACGCCGGACTGCGCGTGGGTGATGTGATCGTGCGCTCGCGCGACCGACAGATCCGCAACTCGTACGACTGGGAAGCCGAGTTGCTCGAGCTCCGCGTGGGCGAGACGGCGCAGTTGCAGGTGCGCCGCGCCTCACGCGACCAGCGCGTGGATGTGCGAGTGAAGGACCTGCCCGAAGTGGGAGCCGAGAAGGTCGCCGTGATGCGCGAACTCGAGCTGATCTCGCTCACGGCGGCGATCCGTGCCGAGCGTGGTGTTCGCGCCGAACAGGGCGCGGTCGTGTTCAAGGTCACGGAGCGCGTGCAACAGGCGCTGGGTCTGCAGCCCGGCGACGTGATCATCCAACTGAATCGCACCCCGGTCACCGACGCGCAGCAGGCCGCGCGCGTGCTCGAGTACTACAGCGGACGCGGACCGATCCGCATGTTCTTCGAACGAGCTGGGACAGTCTACTCCACCGATTTCCGCATCTCATGACGCACACGCAGTATCGCTCTCCGCTCGCCGAGCGCTACGCCTCCAAGGCGATGCTCGAGCTCTTCAGCCCGCAGACGAGGCACGGCCTCTGGCGGCGCCTGTGGCTCGCGCTCGCCGAGGGCGAGCACGCGCTGGGCGTCGACATCCCTGAGCCAGCGATCGCCGAGATGCGCGCGCACCTGGACGACATCGACTTCGCGAAGGTCGCCGAGTACGAGCAGCGGTTCCGCCATGACGTGATGGCGCACATCCATGCGTACGGCGAGGTCGCGCCCTCGGCGAAGGGCGTGATCCATCTCGGTGCCACGAGCTGCTATGTCACCGACAACGGTGACCTGATCCAGATGCGTCGCGGGCTCGAGCTGCTTCGCGGGCGCGTGATCGCGCTGTTGCGCACGCTCGCGAGGTTCGCGCGCGAGTGGCGCGCCGAACCGACGCTGGGATACACGCATCTGCAGGCCGCGCAGCTCACGACCGTGGGCAAGCGCGCCACGCTCTGGATGCAGGACCTGGTGCTCGACCTCGCCGATCTCGACTATCGTTTGGCGACGCTGCCACTGCGCGGAGTGAAGGGCACGACGGGCACACAGGCGAGCTTCCTCGAGCTCTTCGGTGGCGACCACGCGAAGGTGCGCTCGCTCGACACCTACGTCTGCCACGCGATGGGATTCCCGGGCTCGATCCCCGTGAGCGGCCAGACCTACTCGCGCAAGCTCGACGCGCACGTGCTCGACGTGGTCGCGGGGATCGCGACGAGTGCGGCGAAGTTCGCGAGCGACATGCGGATGCTGCAGTCGTTCGGCGAGATCGAGGAACCGTTCGAGAAGGACCAGATCGGTTCGTCGGCGATGGCGTACAAGCGCAACCCGATGCGTTCGGAGCGGATCAACTCGCTCGCGCGGTTCGTGCAGCAGGTGGCTGGCACCGCGAATCAGACGCACGCCGTGCAATACTTCGAACGCACGCTCGACGACTCGGCGATCCGCCGTCTCGTGATCCCCGAAGCGTTCCTCGCCACCGATGCCATACTGATCCTCATGGAGAACATCGCCGTGGGGCTCGAGGTGCATCCCGCCCGCATCCGCCAGCGGATCAACGAGGAGTTGCCGTTCATGGCGACCGAATCGTTGATCGTGCGTGCCGTGCAGGCCGGAGGCGACAGACAGGAAGCGCACGAGGTGATCCGGCGCCATTCGATCGCTGCCGCGCGTGCGATGAAGGACGAGGGGAAGACCAACGACATGCTCGAACGCCTCGCCGCCGACCCGGCCTTTCCCGTGCCGAGCGAGGATCTGCGCAGCGTCACTGACGCGTCGCGCTTCGTTGGTCGCTCGGCGCATCAGGTGGACGATTTCCTCGCTGAGGTGGTCGACCCGATCCTCATCGCCGCTGGCGAGAGCGACCCCGCGCGCGAGGAGGTCCGCGTATGAGCCCGCTGCTGGTGGGTGAGACCCGTCTGCCGCTCCCGCTGCTCCGCCGCGGCAAGGTGCGCGACGTCTACGAGGTGGACGACGCGCGACTCTTGCTCGTGGCGAGCGACCGTGTGAGCGCGTTCGACGTCGTCATGCGAGAGCTCGTTCCATATAAGGGCGCGGTGCTCACGCAGGTGACCGCGTGGTGGCTGCGCCACTTCGAGGTGGACGTCGCGCACCACATGCTCTCCTGCGACGTCGCGGAGATCGTGCGCGCGGTGCCGGCGATCGCGATGCACCGTGACGAACTCGCGGGGCGCGCGATGCTCTGCCGTCGCACCGATGTCTTCCCCGTGGAGTGCGTCGTCCGCGGATATCTCTCCGGATCGGCGTGGAAGGAGTACGCTGCGAGTGGAACGCTCGCCGGAGAGCGACTCCCCGCCGGGCTGCGCGAGAGCGACCGACTCGACCCGCCGATCTTCAGCCCCGCGACGAAGGCGGAGACGGGGCACGACGAGAACATCACCGTCTCGCAGATGGCAACGGTGGTCGGTGCCGATACCGCGACCACGCTCGAGCGCCTCGCGCGACTCATCTATGGACATGGACGCGAGATCGCAGGCGAGCGCGGCATCATCATCGCCGACACCAAGTTCGAGTTCGGCCGCACGACCGATGGACGCATTCTCCTGATCGACGAATGCATGACCCCCGACAGTTCGCGATTCTGGCCCGCCGACCGCTACGAACCGGGCCATGGCCAGCCGAGTTTCGACAAGCAGCCCTTGCGTGACTGGCTCGACGCGGAACGCCGCGCCGGTCGGTGGGACGGCAACGCCCCGCCCCCCACGCTCCCGGACGAGGTCGTCGCCGCCACGAGCGCGCGCTACCTCGAGGCGTTCGAGCGCCTCACCGGTTCACCCCTCGACCTGACGCAACTCCCGTGAACTTCGCCCGAGAAGGAATCCCGTTCATCCTGATCGCCATGGCCATGGCCGCGGCCGGCTACGTCGCCGCGCTCGCGCGTCGTTCTTGGCCGCTCTGGCTCCTGGCGTTCGTACTCACGCTGCTCGTGCTCTGGGTGGCGTACTTCTTCCGTGACCCCGAGCGCGATGGCCCGCGCGGCGAGACGCTCGTGATCTCTCCCGCCGACGGACGCGTGATCGAGATCAAGGAGGTCGACGAGCCCGCCTTCATCAAGGGGCGCGCGATCCGCATCTCGGTCTTCATGAACGTCTTCAACGTGCATGTGAACCGGTACCCGGTGTCGGGCAAGGTCGCGTACGTGCACTACAACCCTGGCAAGTTCCTCAATGCGGCGGCCGAGAAGGCGTCGTTGGAGAACGAGCAGAGTTCAGTCGGAGTGCAGACAGCGACGCATCGCGTGCTCTTCAGGCAGATCGCGGGGCTGATCGCCCGACGCATCGTCACCTATAGCCGCGAGGGGGACGACGCCGAACAGGGAGCGCGCATGGGTCTGATCCGCTTCGGCTCGCGGGTCGACGTCTTCGTCCCGGTCGGCAGCGTGGTGAAGGTGCAGCTCGGCCAGCGACCGATCGCCGGGACCACCGTCCTTGCGGAGCTCCCGAAATGAAGCGCCGTCGTTTTCCGCGGCCGTCTCTCGTGATGCTCCCGAACGGGTTGACGCTCACGAACCTCTTCTTCGGCATCTTCGCGATCGTCTCGGCATCGCGTGGCCAGCACATCCAGGCTGGGTGGTACATCGTGTTGGGCGGTTTCTGCGACGCGCTCGACGGTCGGATCGCCCGCGCGACGAACACCGGCAGTGCCTTCGGCGAGGAACTCGACTCGCTGGTCGACGCCATCTCGTTCGGGCTGGCACCGGCGCTCATGATGTACTTCGCCGTTCTGCGTGATACCGGATGGGACTGGCTCTTCGTCTTCATCTTCTGCGCGGCCGCCGTGATGCGCCTCGCACGATTCAACGTCGAAGAGGCGGGGGCCGCCAAGAAGGCCGCCTACTTCAAGGGATTGCCGAGTCCGGCCGCCGGCGGAACCCTCGCGACGTACTACTGGTTCAGTCAGACACCGCTCTACAACGAGTTCTTCATCGACTGGCCGTGGGAGACCATCATGCGGTATCTGATGCTCATCCTCGCGGGACTTATGATCAGCGATGTCCCATACCCCGCGTGGCCGAAGTTCAGCTTCCGCACGCTGCATGGCGTGCTCGGCATCACCATGCTCGTCTCTTCCGTCTTCGCGCTGTTCTTCCTTCCGCGGGAGTTCTTCTTCCCGGTCGGTGTCGCGTACATGATCACGGGGATCGTGCTCGCGATCCTGCGCAACGTGTTCGAACTCCCCCCGCCCTTCGCCGACTCGCCAGACATCGGCGACGACGAGGACGACCTTTCTCCTGAGGGTGCCACCCAGTGAAGCGGTTCCGCGTCTCCGTTCATATCGTCCCGCGTAAGGGACTGCTCGATCCGCAGGGCAAGGCCGTCGCCGATGCCCTGCATACGCTCGGCTTCTCCACCGTCGCCGACGTGCATGTCGGCCGGCACCTCGTGATCGAGACGAGCGCCGGCGACGCGCAGCACGCCGAAGCGTCGGTGCGCGAGATGTGTTCGCGCCTGCTCGCCAATCCGGTGACCGAGGACTTCGAGATCGCTGCCGTGGTCGCCGCATGAAGGTCGGCGTCGTCTCGTTCCCCGGTTCCAACTGCGACGAGGATGCGCTCCTCGCCGTGGTCGAACGGCTCGACGAGGAGGCCGTCCTCCTCTGGCACAAGGACCATGACCTGCAGGGGGCGGATGTCATCATCCTTCCCGGCGGGTTCAGCTACGGCGACTACCTCCGCGCCGGCGCGATCGCGCGTTTCTCACCGATCATGCAGGAAGTCATCGCCCACGCGAAGCGCGGAGGGCCGGTGATCGGCATCTGCAATGGCTTCCAGATCGCATGCGAAGCAGGCCTGCTGCCCGGCGCACTGCTGCGCAACGCCAGCCTGCAGTTCCGGTCGATGCCCGTCACACTCCGTGTGGAGAGCACCGAGACGGTCTTCACTCGCGCCGCGACCAAAGGCAGCCGACTCACCATGCCGATCGCGCATGGCGACGGCCGCTACACGGCCGACGAGGCGACACTGGACCGGCTCGAGGGTGAGGGTCGCGTGGTCTTCCGCTACGTCGACGCACATGGAAACGCATCGGCAGCCGCGAACCCGAACGGCGCGATGCGCAACATCGCCGGCGTGGCGAACGAGACCGGCACCGTGGTCGGCCTCATGCCGCACCCCGAACGGGCGATGGAGACGTTGCTCGGATCGACCGATGGGTTGGTGCTCTTCCGTTCGCTGTTGTCTGGCGTGAAGGCCTGAGCACCACCTACCACTTACCATCCAACTCCTCCATTCCCATGCCCTCCGACTTCAAGCCGTCCAAGAACGAAGACGAGTACTTCCTGCTGCAGGACGCTGAACTGATCAAGGCGCAGCGCGCCCAGCTCGACGCGGACCGGCTCGCGGCCGACCGCAGGGCGCATCACATGAAGTGCCCCAAGTGCGGCGCCGATCTGCGCGAGCAGGAGTTCGAGCACCTCAAGGTGGACGTCTGCCCGGAATGCCGCGGCATGTGGCTCGACGCCGCGGAGATCGACATGATCGGACGAGTGAAGGATCACGCGGTCGGCGGATTCATCCGCGACCTCTTCAAGGGATTGCGCAGCAAGTGACCACTGGAGCCACTCCCCGAGCGGGCGATCCGACGATCACGCCGGCGCTGGTCGCCGAGCACGGACTCACAAGCGACGAGTACGAGCGCCTCGTGAGCATGCTCGGCCGCACGCCGACCTTCACCGAGCTCGGCATCATCAGCGCGCTCTGGAGTGAACACTGCTCCTACAAGCACTCGCGCCCCGTGCTCAAGACACTGCCGACGCAGGCACCCTGGGTGCTGCAGGGACCGGGCGAGAACGCCGGCGTCATCAGCATCGGCGACGGGCTGGCGGTGGCCTTCAAGATCGAGTCGCACAATCACCCGTCGGCGGTCGAGCCGTATCAGGGCGCCGCGACCGGTGTGGGTGGCATCCTCCGCGACGTCTTCACCATGGGCGCGCGACCGATCGCGATGCTCAACTCGCTGCGCTTCGGATCGCTCGAGACGCCGCGCGTGCGCTACCTCGTGGCGGGCGTCGTGAAGGGCATCGGCGACTATGGCAATTGCGTCGGCATCCCGACCGTTGCCGGCGACGTGATGTTCGACGCCGCCTACGAAGGGAATCCGCTCGTCAACGCGATGTGCGTGGGCATCCTCAAAGAGGAGGAGCTCATCCGCGCCAAGGCCGAAGGGGTCGGCAATCCGGTGATCGCGGTCGGTGCGCGTACTGGGCGCGATGGCATTCACGGCGCGTCGTTCGCCTCCGAGGACCTCTCGGAAGAGAACGAAGCCAAGCGGCCGCGCGTGCAGGTGGGCGATCCGTTCACGGAGAAGTTGTTGCTCGAGGCGTCGCTCGAGTTGATCAAGTCAGGCCACATCGTCGCGATCCAGGACATGGGCGCCGCGGGTCTGACGTCGAGCAGCGCCGAGATGGCCGAGCGCGGCGACGTCGGGGTGACGATCGACACGTTGAAGGTCCCGGTGCGCGAAGTGGGAATGACGCCGTACGAGATCCTGCTCAGCGAATCGCAGGAACGGATGCTCGTCGTGGCCAAGAAGGGACACGAGGAGGAGGTCCGGCAGATCCTCTTCAAGTGGGACCTCACCGCCGAGGTGATCGGCGAGGTGATCGCGGAGCCGGTGTACCGAGTGACCGAGGGCGCCCACGTGGTCGCCGAGTTCCCTGGCACGCGATTGGTGACCGACTGTCCGATGTACACGCCTGAAGCGAAGGAGAGCGCCGAGGCCGTGGCGCGCCGCGCGCGCGACGTGCACGCGATCGCACCACTCGCGAGCGAGGCCGATCCCGCCTGGACGCTCGAGCGCCTGCTGCAGGCGCCGACGATCGCGAGCAAGCATTGGATCCATCGCCAGTATGACTCCACCGTGCGCACCAACACCGTCGCCGGCCCGGGTCACGCCGACGCCGCCGTGATCCGTATTCGTGGCACCAGGAAGGCCCTCGCACTCAAGACCGATTGCAATGGCCGCTACGTGTTCCTCGATCCGCGCGTCGGCGGTCGGATCGCCGTGGCTGAGGCGGCGCGCAATGTCGCCTGCACCGGCGCCACGCCGCGCGCGATCACCAACTGCCTCAACTTCGGCAATCCCAAGAAGCCCGAGGTGTTCTTCCAGTTCCGCGAGGCGGTGTACGGCATGGGCGACGCCTGCCGCGCACTCGAGACGCCGGTCACCGGCGGCAACGTCTCGCTCTACAACGAGAATCCACAGGGCGCCGTCTACCCCACGCCCACGATCGGCATGGTCGGCGTGCTCGACGACGTTGCGCACGCGACGCGCCTCAACTTCACCACCCCCGGCGACGCGATCATTCTGCTGGGTGAGAACACGAACGAACTCGGTGGGTCCGAGTATCTCGCCTGGGTGCATGGCGTCGTGGCGGGTGCTCCGCCGGCCTGCGATCTCGCGGGCGAGAAGAAGCTCATCGACGCGTTACTCGAGTCGATCCGCAGCGGGTGCGTGCGCTCGGCGCACGACTGCTCAGAGGGTGGCATCGCCGTCGCGGTGGCCGAGAGCTGCATGTCCGACCGAGAGAGGACCTACGGCGCGACGATCGACCTCGGTCCGTGGAGCGCACTCTCACCCCGTGCCCTGTTCTTCGGCGAGGCACAGGGACGCGTGGTGATCTCCAGTGCGAAGGCCGAGCAGGTGCTGACGATCGCGAGGCGGCACGGAGTACCGGCTCGGATCATCGGCACAGTGACCGCGGCGCGCGAAGGCCTGCGGATCACCGCGGGTGCCACATCGCTCGCGATCACGACGGCGCGCATGGCTGAGGCGTACCACGAAGCCTTGCCCCGCGCGATGCAGCGCGCGACGGCCGAAGCCGTTGCTCATGACCCAGCACTCGAAGGAGTACCGGCCTGATGTGTGGCATCTTCGGCATCAGCGGTCACCCAGAGGCCGCAGCGATGACGCACCTCGGCCTCTACTCGCTGCAGCATCGCGGGCAGGAATCGGCCGGTATCGTCTCGACGAACAAGGCTGGCGAGGTCCATGGCATCCGTGCGATGGGGCTCGTCTCGGAACAGTTCTCGCCTGAGCGCATGCTCGAACTCACTGGCCCGGTGGCGCTCGGGCACACGCGCTACTCGACGGCGGGGTCCAGCACGATCGAGAACGCGCAGCCCGCGATGGTGCGGTTCAAGGGTGGCCACATCGTGCTCGCGCACAACGGCAACCTGACCAACGCTCCGGAGATCCGGAGCGAACTCGAGGACGAAGGATCGATCTTCAGCTCGACGATGGACAGTGAGGTGATCGTGCATCGCCTCGCCAAGTCCAAGGCCCTGCGGCCCGAGGAGAAGCTCGCCGAGGCGCTCGAGGGCGTCGAAGGAGCGTACTCGTTGCTCGTGATGATCGGGACCACGCTCGTCGCCGCACGGGATCCATACGGTTGGCGGCCACTCGTGATGGGGACGATCAACGGCGCAGTCGTCTTCGCCTCCGAGACCTGCGCACTCGACATCACCGGCGCCACCGTCGTGCGCGAGATCCAGCCAGGCGAGATCGTGGCGGTCGAGCCGGACGGAACGAGCCGGACGTTGCAGCGCAAGCCGGCATCGCAGCTGCACCGATGCGTGTTCGAGTACGTCTACTTCGCACGTCCCGACTCCAAGGTGTTCGGAGGCTCCGTCGATCGCGCGCGGCGCGCGCTCGGGCGGCGACTCGCACTGGAGCACCCTGCACCGGGGGCGGACTTCGTATTCTCGGTGCCGGACTCGTCCAACTCCGCCGCCCTCGGCTTCTCAGAGCAGAGCGGGATGCCCTTGGAGCTCGCACTCATCCGCAATCATTACGTCGGGCGCACCTTCATCCAACCCACGCAGAGCGGGCGCGACGCGAAAGTGAAGGTGAAGTACAACGCGGTGCGCGAGATCCTCGAGGGGAAGTCCGTCGTGATGGTCGACGACTCGATCGTCCGTGGCACGACCACGCGGGGACTCGTCGCGCTCGTGCGGGCTGCCGGTGCGCGCGAGGTCCACATGCGGGTCTCCTCGCCGCCTATCACCGGGCCCTGCTACTACGGCATCGATACACCGGACAAGGAACAGTTGATCGCCGCCAACAATAGCGTCGCCGAGATCGCCGCGAAGATCGGCGTGGACACACTCGGCTACATCTCCCTCGACGGGATGTTGCAGTCGGTCCCCAACGGTCCCGACGGATTCTGTCACGCCTGCTTCAGCGGGAAGTACCCCACCAAGCCGCCGACCGCTCCGGAGAAGCTCCGACTCGGTTAGCGGCCCACCGCCACTGGCGGGAGATACGCGCGTGACACAGACGGTGTTCTTCTTCGGGAACGGCAAGGCCGAAGCGACCAAGGACGACCGGGACCTCCTGGGTGGCAAGGGAGCCAACCTGGCCGAGATGACGAACCTCGGTGTACCGGTACCGCCGGGCTTCACCATGGCGTGCAATCTCTGCGACGCCTATCTGGCCAGCGGCAAGATCCCGGCCGGACTCGAAGCGGAGGTCGCACGCGCGCTCGTGCGGCTGGAAGAGGCCTCCGGCAAGACGTTCGGCGACGCGAAGAATCCCCTGCTCGTCTCCGTGCGCTCCGGTGCACGCGTCTCGATGCCGGGCATGATGGAGACGATCCTCAATCTCGGCCTCAACGACGAGACAGTCGTCGGCCTCGCCGCGCTCTCCGGCAGCGCGCGCTTCGCGTACGACTCCTACCGCCGCCTGCTGCAGATGTACGGCGATGTCGTGCTCGGCGTCCCCATGCATGACTTCGAACACCTGCTTGCCGCTAAGCGTCTCACGACCGGCGCGCGGACCGACGCCGAGCTTCCGGCGGAGGCGCTGCAATCGCTCGTGCACGAATACCAACAGTTGATCAGGAGCGTGACCGGCAAGCCGTTCCCGCACGACCCGCGCGAGCAGCTCTGGGGCGCGACCGAAGCCGTCTGGAGGTCTTGGACACTCAAGAAGGCCGTTGACTACCGGCGCGTGAACGGGATCGCCGAGGCGCCGGGTACGGCGGTGAACATCGTCGCGATGGTCTTCGGCAATCTCGGCGACGACTCGGGCACTGGCGTCGCGTTCACCCGCGATCCCTCGACCGGCGAGAAGATCTTCTACGGTGAATTCCTCGTGAACGCGCAGGGGGAGGACGTGGTCGCGGGCATCCGGACGCCGCAGCCGATCACCGAGATGGCGAGCAAGCTCCCGGTGGCCTACGCCGATCTCCTGCGCACGCAGTCGTTGCTCGAACGGCACTTCCGCGACATGCAGGATCTCGAGTTCACTGTCGAGCGTGGCAAACTCTTCCTCCTGCAGACGCGCATCGGGAAGCGCACGGCGGCGGCGGCGGTGCGGATCGCGCGCGACCTCGTCAATGAGGGGCTGATCTCACGCCCCGAAGCGATCCAGCGCGTGCCGGCCCAGCAGCTCGACCAGTTGTTGCATCCGATCATCGACCCCAACGCGTCGCACAGCCTGCTCTGCGTGGGCCTCCCGGCGAGCCCGGGAGCTGCGAGCGGCATCGCCGTCTTCGACGCCGATGTCGCCGAGGCACGTGCAGCACGCGGCGATTCCGTCGTGCTGGTCCGTGACGAGACGACGCCCGAGGACTTTCACGGCATCGTGGCGGCACGCGCCGTGCTGACGGCACGCGGCGGCATGACGAGTCACGCAGCCGTCGTCGCGCGCGGGATGGGCAAGTGCGCCGTGGTCGGTTGTGGCGCGATCCGCGTCGACGCGACACATCGGCTGTTCCGTGTCGGCGAGACCGAGATCCACGAGGGCGAGTGGATCACGCTCGACGGAGGGACCGGCGAGGTCTTCAAGGGCGACCTCCCGACCATGCCGAGCGAGGTGATGCAGGTGAACGCCGGCACGCTCGCGGCCGAGGATTCACCGGTCTACCGCGGTTTCGCCGAACTCCTCGGGTGGGCGGACGCGCGCCGTCGACTCAAGGTGCGTGCCAACGCCGACACACCGCGCGATGCGCGTATCGCGCGCGGGTTCGGCGCCGAAGGCATCGGTCTCTGTCGCACGGAGCACATGTTCTTCGACGGCGACCGCATTCACTCCATGCGCGAGATGATCGTCTCGCACGACGAGAGCGGGCGTCGTCGCGCATTGGCGAAACTGCTCCCGATGCAGCGCGCCGATTTCGAGGGGATCTTCGAGGCGATGGACGGCTTCCCCGTCACCATCCGGCTGCTGGATCCGCCGCTGCACGAGTTCCTCCCGCATGGCGGTGAGGAGGCCAAGCTCCTCGCGCGGCGCGTCGGCGTCACACGCCAGGCTCTGATGCACGTCGTCGAGTCGCTGCGCGAGACCAATCCGATGCTCGGGCATCGTGGCTGCCGTCTGGGCGTGACGTATCCGGAGATCACCGAGATGCAGGCGCGGGCGATCTTCGAGGCCGCGACCGCGGTCGCGCGGCGTGGCGTGATCGTGATGCCCGAGGTCATGATCCCGCTCGTCTCGACGGTCAAGGAGTTCACGCACCAACGCGCGATCGTCGACCGCATGGCGGCGCAGGTGGCGACGGAGACGGGCATGCGCGTGAAGTACCTCGTGGGCACGATGATCGAACTGCCGCGCGCCGCACTCACCGCGCGCGAGATCGCGGCGGAGGCGGAGTTCTTCTCGTTCGGCACGAATGACCTCACGCAGACCACCCTCGGCCTCAGCCGCGACGACGCCGGCCGGTTCCTGCCCCTCTACGTGGAACGCGGGATCTTCACCGACGATCCATTCCAGGTGCTCGACATCGACGGCGTGGGGCGACTCATCACGATGGCGACGACCGATGGACGGAGCGCGCGGCCGGGCCTCAAGGTCGGGATCTGCGGCGAGCACGGAGGCGAACCGCGCTCAGTCGCCTTCTGTCATGACACGGGGCTCGACTACGTGAGCTGTTCGCCGTTCCGGGTGCCGATCGCGCGTCTGGCGGCGGCGCAGGCGGTCAAGGGGTAGCGACCCCGGCGCTCATGTGGACGCGGGTCCCTTGTCCGCGCTGCCGCCTGCGGCTGACGCACGGCGCCCACGCGCTCGGAACGCCATCCATCCGAACACGCTCCCCGCTACGACCGCGAGCGTGCTGAGTCCGAACGCGGCGAACTCCGCCGTCCGTGAGAGTCGCTCGGCGCACCAGAGTGCGATCGCGATCCCTGCCGCCCCGACGACGACGTCGAGTACGCGATTCTCCCAGGATTCGCGAACGTGCCTGAAGTATTCGATCACTTCCCAGACGAGCAGCATCGACACGCCGAGTGCGTAGACGTCGCGCGTCGAGAGTCCGAAGACGACGTTCGAGAATCCTCCGGCGAGTCCGCTGAGGAAGTGCACGATCATCCAGAGGTCGAAGACGCGACCTTCGGCCCAGGTGGTGCTGATGAACTGTGTTCGGCGCATACCCCAACACTGACGGGTCGAGCGGCGCCTGACAAGCCGTTGCGCAGCCGCGCCTCACGGGCGCGGCGCGACCATCACTTTCGCGGTGCCCACGCGCCCCTCGACCCGTGCGGCGACGAGTACCTGCCCGCTCCTGAGCGCGGTGAGCACCCCCTCCGGCGAGATCGCCGCGACCCCAGGATCGCTGACCTCCCACCGGACCTGGTAGCCCGGGAGGGGATATCCCTTCGGATTCGATGGTTCCGCTTGCAGTGTCATCCGCTCGCCGATCGAGAGCCGTGGCGCCGGGAGCGACACACTCACCGACGCGATCACAGCGCGTGTCACCCGGAGTGGAAGGGTGATCGCTCCACCGCCGGCACGGGCCGTGAGATCCGCACTCCCTTCGGCGATCGCGACCACGACACCGTTGGCGTCGACCGCAGCGATCCGTGCATCGCTGCTCTTCCACGCGACCAGTCGCGGACGCGAAGGACTGCCGTCGGACCCCTTGACGGCTCCGACAGCGACCGAGAGCGCGAGCCGGTCACCCACCTCGATCGCCGAAGGTCGCGGAACGACCGAGAGCTCCCGCACGCCGGCGCGCGTCACGAGGAGGTCCAGACTCGCCCTGACCGAGCCTATGCTCGCGGAGATCAAGGCGCGGCCCGTCCGGATCGCAGTGAGCGCGCCCGCGTCGGTGACGTGCGCGATCGAGGGATCACTCGAGGCCCACTCGATGCGAACGTCACTCACCACAGCCCCGCTCGAGTCGACGACCTCGGCGACGAGGCTGATCACGTCGTCGATCGTCATGAGCCCCGAGGCGAACGGCAGTCGGATCGCGACCGCATTCTCACGCGCGTGCTGCAGTTCCGCCGCACTCGCGGACGACACTTGAGTCGGAGCCGAGGCGCGCCGACGGGCCACGACTTCATCCGCAGTGAGCGGCGCAGCCGGCCGCGACAGCGCGGCGAGCTCGTTTCGCACTGCTTCGGCCGTGCCTTGAGGCGATGGCGGTAACGCTGCGATGGCGTCGGCAACGGAGGGCCACCGCTGGTCCGCACGATGCGCGAGCATGCGGTGCACCACGGTCGCGAGCGCCCCTGAGCAGTCGGGACGTCGCTCGTCGAGCGGAACGATCTCCTCGTTCACCATCCGCCAGACGACCTGCATGAGTCCCTCACCGGTGAACGGTGGGGTACCGGTGAGCAGTTCGTACGCGACGACGCCGAGCGAATACTGGTCGGCCGCGCCGCTGATCGCCTCGCCGGAGCATTGTTCCGGACTCATGTACTCCGGCGTGCCGACCGTTTCTCCGACCTGCGTCATGCCGCGGCGTTCGGCGACACGGGCGATCCCGAAGTCGGCGACGACGGCGTCGCCGCGCTCATCGATCAAGATGTTTGCGGGTTTGATGTCGCGGTGAACGATGCCACTGCGATGCGCCGCCTCGAGGGCGGCGCCCACCTGACGCAGTACCGCGCAGACCACCGGAACGCCCAGCGGGCCCGACTCGGCGAGCACGACGTCCAGCGAGCGTCCGGCCACGTACCGCATCACGAAGTAGAGCAGGTCGCCGGAGCGCCGCACGGCGTGGATCGGTACGATGTTCGGGTGCGCCAATGCCGCGGCGACGCGCGCCTCGAGCAGGAAACGCTCCGCCATTCCGTCCACGGCCGCGAGCTGCGGCGACATCACCTTGATCGCGACGCGGCGATCGAGGGAGAGGTCATGCGCGAGGTAGACGGTCGCCATTCCGCCGCGACCGAGTTCGCGGAGAATGTCGTAGTCACCGACGGTCGCATTGGCGAGCCGTCGGCGCATCAGATCGAGTTCGGACACCGTGTGCCTCCAGCTATCCGTATCGGCTTCGCGAGGCCTCTACTTGAGCGGACGGCTCGCTCAGGGAAAGCTGAGCGCCCGCCATACGGTCCTGAACACGGGTGCGCCAACACCGAGCACGGCGGGCGTGTTCACGTCGACGACGACCACGTTGTGATTCGGGCCGACGACTATCCCTGGGTTCTGGGGAGTAGCAGTCGTGATGAAGCGATGTGCGGCGCCGAAAGGCGGAGCGACGACGTCGACATTCACTGCCGCCCCACTCATTCCCACGGCACTCCACGCCGCCAGCGCCTCGGTGGGCGACACGAGTTCGTCGGCCGTGGAGATGAATCCGAAGAGCGCGGTCGAGTCGGTGGCGAACGGAGCGGAGACCCAGGGCGCGCGCCCCCCACCGGGCAGTAGGTCGCCACCGGACGCGTACGCGGTCGCGCGCCAGACCGCGTACCGCTTCGCGATGAACAGCGCATGCCCTCCCCCCTGCGAGTGACCCGCGACCGACACCTTCGCCCACACGACTGAAGTGTCCCCGGCCAGGAACTGACCCCAGTTGCCTGCCACGTCGGTCGACCGCATGTAGAGCAACGCCTTCACCAGCCGGTTCTCGATGCTGTTCGCGCGGTCCACGGTGACATCGGCCGACGTCGCCTGACCCGTGAGGATCTCCAGCCGGGCATCGCCGTAGCACGCGGTCGGTTGCGCCGCGCACAGCGTGCCGACCGCCTGCGCATTCGGGTACGAGAGCCCGATCGCGTGATACCCGGCACGGGCGGCCTCGAGGACCACCAAGCGGTAGTTCTGGGCGATCGCTCCGGTGCCTGGGAGAAAGACGAAGAGCCGATCCACCGGGGCGACATCGGTCGCCCGATACACGAAGTGGCTGTCGAGCCGCTGCGTGATGCAGGCGTCCGTCGCCTGAGGGAGCACGGCCCAAGTGGTGGTTCCAGCGGCAGACGAGGTGCGCACACCGAAACTGAAGTTCGCCGCGCAGGGGTCGCGCGGGATCGCGGATGTGCCGTCAACGGTGCAGGCCATCGCAATGAGCAGAATAGGAAGGAGCAGGCATGGGCGCATGTGCCCTTGACGATAGGGCGCACTCCACCGATTGCGCCACTATCACTATCTGCGCGTGGCCGTGGCCGATTATCGTTCCACGTGACCATCCTCCCATGACTGACGCTCCTCTCCCGTTCGACCAACTCGGTGGCGCCGACGGCGTACGCGCGCTCGTCGACCGCTTCTATGACCTCATGGACGCGTCGTCCGAGGCGGCCGACGTCCGGACGCTCCATGCGGCGAGCCTGAGGAAGTCGCGAGAGAAGTTGTACGAGTACCTCACGGGGTGGACCGGCGGACCGCCGCTGTACGAGTCGAAGTACGGTCACCCGCGCTTGCGCGCGCGCCACCTGCCGTTCACGATCGGCACGCGCGAGCGAGATCAGTGGCTCTGGTGCATGGATCGCGCACTCGATGCGCACGAGATGCCGAGCGAGCTCCGGAGCTTCCTCAGGAGCAAGCTCCATCAACTGGCCGATCACATGCGGAACCAGGACGAGCTGCCCGTCCGTCCATCGCTTCCCGTCGCGGACGCCTGACCCAGAGGGCCGTCGCCTCGTCATATTTCAGACATGACAGTCGTCCACGATCTCCTCGCCCTGCTCGATCTCGAGCCGCTCGAGCACAACATCTACCGCGGCAACAATCGCGACGTCGGTACCGGCCGGGTGTTCGGCGGGCAGGTCTTCGCACAGGCGCTCGTCGCCGCGCGCCGTACCGTCCCCGTCGAACGCGACGCACACTCGGTGCACGGGTATTTCCTGCGCGAGGGTGACTTCCGCGCCCCGATCGTCTACTTCGTCGACCGCCCGCGCGACGGCAGGAGCTTCACCAGCCGACGCGTCACTGCCATCCAGCACGGCGAGGCGATCTTCCATCTCTCGGCGTCGTTCCACATCGAGGAGCCCGGGCTCGACCATCAGGCGACGATGCCCGACGTCCCGCACCCGGACACACTCCCCTCAGAGCTCGAGCTCATCCGCGCTCGGGCCGACAAGATCGCCGAGCCGCTACGAAGCATCGTCACGCAGGAACGGCCGCTCGACATCAGGCCGATCACTCCCGCCGATCCGTACGCCAAGCCGGACAAGCGCGAACCCGTGTCCGCGCAGCGGCAGCTCTGGTTCCGACTCACCGAACGGATCCCCGACACGGCCATGCTGCATCAGGCCGTGCTGGCGTACGCCTCGGACTACGGTTTCCTCCCCACGGCACTCTTGCCTCACGGCGTGGCGTTCCGCGACCCGAAGATCTTCATCGCATCGCTCGACCACACCGTCTGGTTCCATCGCGCCTTCCGCGCCGACGAATGGTTGCTCTATGTCAGCGACAGCCCGTCGGCGTTCGGCGCTCGCGGCTTCGTGCGCGGCCAGGTGTTCCGGCAGGACGGCACGATGGTCGCGTCGATGGCGCAGGAAGGACTCATCCGCCTCCGCGAACCGCGCGACGGATGAGCATGAGGCCCGGCGCCCGCCTCGCAGCAGCGGTCTTCGTCCTCACATGGGTGCCGCTCTCGCTCTGGCGCGGCCTCGCATTCGGGCGCACCTTCCGCATCGGTCACGCCGGGGATCGCTCATGGGGTCCGCTCGTCGAGGGCGTGATCCAGGTCGCGGCGGTGATGATCGCTCCAGCGCTCCTTGCCGCACTCGCGGTGTTCGTCCTTTGGGCTTGGCGCGAGGAACGTCGATCGTCGTAGAGGACCGAACGGCACCGTACAGCGTACTGGAATCAAGAGTCGACTCACGTACACCCCATCCGGAATCGCCCTGATGCGCGCTTTCGCCCGAGTTCTCGTCGCCGTCGTTGTCCTGTCGAGCCGGTCGACCGCCGCGCTCTCCCAACAGCCGGCAGTCGCCGCGCCGCGCGAGAGCGGCTTCAATCCCGCGACATACGTGCAGCAGAGCGCCGACATTCGCATGCGCGACGGCGTGACGCTGCATGTGGAGATCTTTCGGCCCGCCGAGCCGGCGAAGCCTCTACCCTTCCTCATCGGTCGCACACCGTACGGAGTGGCAGACTCCAAAGGTGATCTCACCGGTTCGTACAAGGAACTCGCGGAAGAAGGCTACATCTTCGTCTTCCAGGACATCCGCGGCCGGTACAAGAGCGGCGGCACGTTCGTGATGCAGCGCCCGATCAAACCCGTGGACTCTCCGCGCAGTGCGATCGACGAGATCACCGACACCAACGATTCCATCGATTGGTTGCTCGCGAATATCACGGGCAACAACGGGCGTGCCGGCATGCTCGGTGTGAGCTACGACGGCTGGACCTCCGCCATGGGCATGCTCGGCGGCCACTCCGCGCTACGCGCCGTGAGTCCGCAGGCGTCACCAGCCGACATGTGGATGGGCGATGACTTCCACCACAACGGAGCCTTCCGGTTGAGCTACGGCTTCGAGTACGCGTGGCTCACGGAGGCAACGCGCGAGAACGCGGACTTCGCATTCGATCGCTACGACACCTACGACTGGTACCTGAACGTCGGCCCGCTCGCGAACATCCAGAAGAACGTCCTCCGGGAGAAGAAGCTCCCCACCTGGACCGACTTCACCGAACATCCGGACTACGACGCCTTCTGGCAGCGCCAGGCCATGCGGAGCAACCTCACGCGCGTCACCGTCCCGACACTCAACGTCGCCGGTTGGTGGGACCAAGAGGACTTCTACGGGCCGATGTTGATCTACGATCAACTCGAGAAGCATGATCGCGGCGGCCAGAACTTCCTTGTCGTTGGTCCTTGGCGTCACGGCGGATGGAGCAACGGCCCGGGCCAGAAACTCGGCAGCATCGACTTCGGCGCGCCGACCGGCGCGTACTACCGCGCGAGCATCCAGGCGCCGTTCTTCGCGTTCTACCTGAAGGATCGGGGCACTGCCACGCGTGCGGAGGCGACTGTCTTCGAATCCGGGAGCAATACGTGGCGCCGCTTCGACGCATGGCCTCCGCGCGAGGCCAAGTCGCGCTCGCTCTATTTCCATGCTAACGGTCGTCTCTCGTTCGACCCGCCGGTGGCAGATGCGAGCGCGACCACCGCGTTCGACAGCTACGTCAGCGATCCCGCGAAGCCGGTGCCGTATCGTCCTCGGCCGATCGAGCCAACGTACTACCCGCGCGGCTCAGGCTGGAGCACCTGGCTCCTGCAGGACCAGCGCTTCGTCGATGGCCGCCCCGACGTGCTCACCTATGTCACGGATCCGCTCACCGAGGACGTCGTGCTCGCCGGCGCGATCACCGCCAAGCTCTTCGCGAGCACCACTGGGCAAGATGCCGACTGGGTGGTCAAGCTGATCGACGTCTACCCAGAGGAGTATGCACCGAACTTCAGGCTCGGCGGGTTCGAGTTGATGGTCGCCAACGACGTCTTCCGCGGGCGCTATCACCAGTCGTTCGAGAAGCCGGTCGCACTCGTACCCAACGCGGTGACGCCGTTCACCATCGACCTGCACACGCAGAGCTACCGGTTCCTCAAGGGACATCGGATCATGGTGCAGGTGCAGAGTAGCTGGTTCCCGATCATCGACCGGAACCCGCAGACCTGGGTGGCGAACATCTTCGAGGCCACGGCGGCGGATTTCAAGGCGCAGACGCATCGGGTCTGGCGGACGCAGCAGCAGGCGTCGCGGGTGGAGATCCAGACGGTGCGGCCGTAGGCGGTCACGCCGTCCCCCACTTGCATGCATTAACACATCTAGTTATGTTGATGCATGGCACTCGCCTCTCCGTCCACCGCAGCGAAGTCCCTCGCATCGACCGTCGCCCTCGATAGCCTCGAGCGGCACGCGGCGCTCTTCCACGCGCTCTCGGACCCGCGTCGGCTGCGCATCCTCGACCTGCTCCGCTCCGGAGAGCAGTGCGTCTGCGATCTGCAGGCCGCACTCGACTGCGGGCAGTCCCTGCTCTCCTTTCATCTCAAGACCTTGCGTGACGCCGGCCTGGTCTCGATGCGGCGCGAGGGGCGCTGGTCGCACTATCGCCTCGCCGCGGACGCACTCGAGCACGCGGAGCAGGCAGTGGCCGCGTATCGCATTCCCGCCAATGAACGCCGGCGCCTCCCCGTGGCCTGCTGCAACTGATCCGCACCATCGCAGACGGATGAAGACGGACCCCCGGAGTGGTCCGAACCACCCATTCCACTCTCCTGAGGAACTGTCCGATGACCACGACCCAGCCCGAGATCCACACGATCGTCCGTGCCAAGTACGGCGAGGCCGCCACGCGCGCCTCCGAAGGTGACCGCAGCACCTGTTGCGGCGCCTCCTGTTGCAGCGGGGAGGATGAGAAGGATCCCATCACCTCGGACCTGTACGAGGCCTCACAGATACAAGGGATCCCCGCTGCCGCGGTGCTCGCGTCGCTCGGCTGCGGCAATCCTACCGCGCTCGCCTCGCTCGCTGAGGGCGAAACGGTGCTCGACCTGGGCTCCGGCGGCGGGATCGACGTACTGCTCTCGGCGCAGCGCGTCGGCCCCACGGGGCATGTGTATGGTCTCGACATGACCGACGAGATGCTCGCGCTCGCGCGTCGCAACGCCGAGGCAGCCGGAACGACCAACGTGACCTTCCTCAAGGGTCAGATCGAACAGATCCCGCTCCCAGACGCCTCAGTGGACGTGATCATCTCCAACTGCGTCATCAACCTCGACGCCGACAAGCCCGCCGTGTTGCGCGAGGCCTTTCGCGTGCTCAAGCCGGGCGGTCGGTTCGCGGTGAGTGACGTGATCGTGCGCGGCGAGGTTCCCGCCGAGGTACGCAGGTCGATGGAGCTCTGGGTCGGTTGCATCGCCGGCGCGCTCGAGGAGCAGGAGTTCGTGCGTCTGCTCGGGGAGTCTGGATTCGTCAGCCCGTCGATCGAGCCGACGCGCATCTACAGGGCGGAGGACGCGCGAGCGTTCCTCAAGGACGCGGGACTCGACTCCAACGCGGTCGCGAACGACATCGACGGGGCCTTCTGCAGCGCGTTCGTCCGCGCCATCAAACCGCTCACGCGTTCCTGATGGCGAGCGCCGACACCGTTACGCCCACGCGCGACGCGCACGCGACCATTCGCGCGGCGCACGCTCCGGACGTCGTCGCCGTACGCGCGCTGCTTGCCGGAGCGAAGCTTCCACTTGACGGCGTGCCTGACGACCTGGCGAACTTCCTCGTCGCCGAACTGGACGGAACGGTGGTCGGCGCGATCGGTCTCGAGCCATACGGCGCGGCGGCGCTGCTGCGCTCGGCGGTCGTCGCGCCGCAAGTGCGCGGCACCGGGCTAGGTGAACGACTGGTGCGCGTGCTCATCGAGGCCGCACGTGAGCGCGGGACCAGTGAGCTGGTGCTGCTCACCACCACTGCGGAGGCGTGGTTCCCACGCTTCGGTTTCGTGCGGATCACGCGCGACGCCGCTCCGGAGTCGCTCCATGCGTCAGAGGAGTTCCGAGGCGCCTGCCCGTCCTCCGCGGTAGTCATGCACCTGCGGCTTTGAGGAACCTGCCAGCAGAGCGTAGGGCCACCGAACGCGAAAGGGCCGCCTGCACAGGCGGCCCCCTCACATCTCACTTCTCCCATCTGCATCTAGTGGAGGCGGGGAGATTCGAACTCCCGTCTTGCGTAAGATCTTCCGCAACGTCTACGCGCGTATCCCACCGATTGGTGTTTCCATGCACTGGCCGGTGGGCCTCCCATGCACAGATGAGTCCTTCTTGATCTCGCCGACCGGCGGAGGACACACCGGCTAGCCAGCCCGAATTTTCGATACCTGAGTGCCGCCTCGGGCGGGGCTACCTCTCAGGCACTGCTGGGTAAAGCTAAGCTTTACGCAGCGAGAGCGAAGTTGTTATTCGCAGTTGGAAATTTTCCGAGTGTTTAACCAGGGACCCGAAGACCTGGGCGCGCAATCACGGAGCCACCTATACAATCGAAACCGGTCGCCCCCGGACTACGAGAGAATGATACCCCGATGCACCGTTTTGTTCAATCGGCAGCGTCAGGAGGAGGCGAGTTCCACCCGATTCCGGCCGTTCCGCTTCGCCGCGTAGAGTGCCTGGTCGGCCCGTTCCACCACGCGCTCGGCCTCGCCGGCTCGCGCCGCATACTCGGTCACGCCGAAGCTCGCCGTGACACGCGCCTCGCCGGAGTTCGTCCTCACCGTGAGCGCCTCGACCCGCTTGCGCATGCGCTCGGCGACCTCGCGTGCCCCGCCGGCATCGGTCTGCGGCAGCAGGATCGCGAACTCCTCGCCGCCCAACCGTGCGGTGATATCGACCGTGCGCCGCCCGTTGGCGAGTGACTCCGCAACGGCCACGAGCACCGCGTCGCCGCCGTCATGCCCGAACGTATCGTTGACCTGCTTGAAGTGATCGATGTCGACGAGGATCAGCGCGGCGGCGCCACCGTACCGATCCGTCTCCTGAACGATCTGCGCGAACCGCTCATCGAACCCACGCCGATTCGCGAGTCCCGTGAGTGGGTCGGTCCGCGCATTCCGGCGTGCGGTCTCCACCGCCCACGCCGTCTCGAGCGCGCCGGCGGCGATCACCGCGAGGTTCTTCGCGTTGCGCATCTCCGTCCCGCGCAGCGCACCGACCTCACGATGTCCGAAGACGAGCGCTCCGAACGGACGCTCCTGCTCTCCGCGCTTGAGCGGCACCGCCATGATCGAACCGATGCCTGCGAGCGGTGACGAGCCGCCGAACATCCGATCCTCGCCGCGCATGAGCGCGCGCGCGTCCGCGTCCACCTCCGACCGCCCTTCGACACACACCTCTCCGACCTTGGAGCTCGCGGTGATGACAAGCGCGTCGAGCGCGACGCCGATCGTGCCCGCCTGGGTCGTCCAGGCCTTCGCGCTTCCGGTGCGCGATTCCTCGTCCCAGCGCACCAGCACGCACCACTCGGCTCCAGCGACGAAGATCGAATCGTCCACGAGCATCTGCTGCAACTCGAGCGGGTCGCGCGAGGACTGGAGCGTACGCGCGGTCCGGATCAACCCGCGCAACCGGAAGTTCTGCCGCGCCACCTCGGAACGCGTGCGGACGAGATCGTAGAGCGTCTCCAGCGCGCGCGCGTCCTCGAGGAGCGCGGCGCGCAATGCCTCGGCACCGACGATCGTGCCGGGTTCGAAGTGTACGCTGAGCGCGCCAAGTTGTCCGGCGGCCTGGAGTGGGACCACGGCGAGCTGGGGCGTGTTCGTGTCCTGCTCCAACGACAGCATCTTGTTGTGCGACGCCCACTCGATCCGCTCGCGATCGGACGCACTGATGATCGGCAGTCTCGCCGGCGATACTCCTGAGCGCGCGTCGTCCGCGCTCGAAGCGACCGGCAGCGCGACACCGCCACCCACGTCGTCGACCGCCCAGAGGATCGCTGCTGCGGCACCACGCCGCTTCGCGATACCTCCGAGTGCATCTGAGATGATCTGTTGGTCTTTGCGCAGCGCGTCTGTTGGATCCGGCACCTCGTCGGGTCGGAACGCGGCGAGCAACGAGTCTTGCGAGCGCTCAGTCGGTACGAATCCCGCGAGCCCGGCGAGTCCAACTCCGCGCTCGGCCGCGGCACGCGCATCGCTCCGCACATCGCCCCGCGAGTCGCTCCGTGATCGCACCAACTGCAAGACCGACTGGAGCACCAACGCCGCCACCGCCCCCGCCGCAAAGGCGAGCAGCGTGCCCGTCACCGCGGTGCCGAGTCGAGGATCCGCGCCGCCGCGACGGCCGCGCCGAATCCGTTGTCGATGTTGCACACCGTCACGCCAGCCGCGCACGAGTTGAGCATCGTGAGTAGCGGCGCGAGACCGCCGAATGCAGCGCCGTACCCGATACTCGTGGGCACCGCGATCACCGGACAACCCACGAGCCCACCCACGACTGACGGCAACGCGCCGTCCATGCCAGCGACGACGATAACGACCGCCGAGTCATGGAGTGTCTCCCGTCGCGCCAGGATCCGGTGGATGCCAGCGACACCCACGTCGGTCACGCGATGCACAGGGTGCCCCGTCGCATCGAGAGTGACCGCAGCTTCTTCGGCCACCGGCAGATCACTCGTCCCCGCCGTGACGATCGCCACCACGCGCGTCCCGCGCGGCCGCGGCTGCTCCGCGCGCAGCAGCACCGTGCGTGCGAGCGCGTTCACCTCCGCCACGGGCCAGCGAACCGCGAGTGCGGCGCGCGCCTCTTCGTCGGCGCGCGTGACCAGGAATCCGTCGCCGTGTTCGGCGAGTCGCTCCGCGATCGCCACCACCTGCTCCGGCGACTTCCCTTGTCCGAAGATGACCTCGGGATACCCCTGCCTGAGCGCGCGATGCTGATCGACCGTCGCGAACCCCAGATCGTCGACCGGCGCGTCATCGAGCTGACCGAGTGCCGACTCGATCGCGAGGCGACCGGCCGCGACCTCTGCGAGCAGCGCCCGGACGCGATCGCGTCTCACGCGGCCTCGGTCTCGTGCATCCATCCGCTCGCGAGGTAGTCCGCGAAGATCCCCTCGACTTCGCCGAACGAATTCACGGCGTGGAGCTTCCTGCGGAGATCGGCCGAGTTGGGGAGTCCCTTCACATACCACCCGAGATGCTTGCGGAACTCGAGTGCCGCGCCGATCGGGTCATGCTCGTAGTCCTGCACCATGCGCGCGTGCTCGAGTGCGATCTTGAATCGCTCCTCGACTCCCGGCGTGGCCGGCATCGGCTGTCCTTCGAGCAACGCTCGCGCCTGCGTGAAGATCCACGGTTGCCCGAACGAGCCGCGTGCGATCATCACCGCGTCGCAGCCGGTCTCCTGGCGCATGCGGAAGGCATCGTGTGCGGTCTTGATGTCACCGTTGCCGATCACCGGGATCTCGAGCGCGGCCTTCATCGCCGCGATCTCGTCCCAATGCGCATGCCCAGTGTACATCTGGGTCCGTGTCCGCGGATGCAACGCGATCGCCTTCACGCCGGCGTCCTGACACCGGAGCCCGATCTTCACGGGGTCGCGCATCTCCTCGTTCCACCCACTGCGCACCTTGCACGTGACCGGCAAGTGGGTACCGCTGATCACCGCACGAATGACCTGCTGCACGAGGTCGAGATCGCGCAGGCACCCCGAGCCGCCATTGCGCCGCACGACCTTCTTCACCGGACAACCGAAGTTGATGTCGATGAACTCCGGCTGGAACAGATCGGTCACGAGCGCGGCCGCCTCGCGCATCGCGTCAGGCTCGGCGCCGAAGATCTGCACGCCGATCGGCCGTTCGGCCGCCGTGAAGCGCAGCTTCGAGATGGTCGCCTCGTTCTCTCGACGAATCCCTTCGGCGGAAAGGAACTCGGTCACGACGACGTCCGCCCCCCAC
>JANOWT010000234.1:0-2694 GCA_031418115.1 Gemmatimonadota bacterium | reverse complement strand
GCGATGAACGATCGCATGTGGGCGAACGCACAGGTGCAGGCGAACGCGGCCGCGCTGCGGAAGCAGGGGCGCGTCGTGATCGACCCCGGCACCGGCCCGCTCGCCTCTCCTGACGAAGGCTCAGGGCAGGGACGGATGCAGGAACCGGAGACGATCGTCGCGCATGCCGGACGGTTGCTCGAGCCACGGGGCAAGCTCTATGGCAAGCGCATCATCGTCACCGCGGGTCCCACACGTGAGCCGCTCGATCCGGTGCGCTACCTCTCCAATCACTCGACCGGCAAGATGGGCGTGGCACTCGCGGCGGCAGCGTGGCGTCGCGGCGCCGAAGTCGCGGTGATCCATGGGCCGATGGCGGCGGCGCTCCCGGCGATCGGCATCTGCGCGACGCCGGTCGAGACCACTGAAGAGATGGCGGGCGCAGTGCGCGCGGAGATCGGTAGCGCCGACGTGCTCGTGATGGCGGCCGCGCCAGCGGATTTCCGCCCTGCGGCCGTGGCCGGAGCGAAGATCAAGAAGCGCGGCAACGCACCCGAGCCGATCGTGCTCTCGGAGAACGCCGACATCCTCACGACGACGCGCGATGCGCGGAAGTCGGGCATGATCGCGGTGGGTTTCGCGCTCGAGACGGACGATCTCCTGGAGAACGCGGCCGCGAAGCTCGAGAAGAAGGGCCTCGACCTGATCGTCGCCAACAGTGCGCGCGAAGCAGGCGCAGGATTCGGTTACGACACGAACCGCGTGACCATCCTCGGCAGGGACGGCGCGTCCGACGCGTTGCCGTTGTTGCCCAAGACCGAAGTGGCGGACCTCATCCTCGATCGGATCGAGGCGCTGCTGTGAGCGACGCACAGGACCGGCTGCGGCAGTACCTCGAACAGCGACGCGAGATGGGCGAGTCGGAGTTCGTGCTCGACTCGATGAGCGTGGAGGACGCGCTCAAGGTGCTCGCGTTCGGGGCGCCGCCGCCGGCGGCGCCTGTGGTCGGTGCTCCGCCCCGCGGAGCCGCCAGCGAACTGCCGCGCGCCTCGCGCACCGAGGGCGTCACCGAAGACTGGAAGTCGATCGTCGGCGCTCCTGACGCTCCCGCGGCCGAGAAGCCAAAGGCCTCGAAGCGCGCCAAGCCCGAGCCTGAGTCCGACGGGCCCTTCGTGATGCCGCCTGAACTCGCCGCCGCTGCATCGCTCGCCGACGTCGCCAAGGCGATCGCCGGTTGCAAAGCGTGTGAGCTCTCGGCGACCGCGATCAACCACGTGCCTGGCGAGGGGAATCCCAACGCCAAGTTCGTCGTCGTCGGTGAGGCCCCCGGTGCGACCGAGGACGAGTTGGGTCGACCGTTCGTCGGGAAGTCGGGCGATCTCCTCACCAAGATCCTCGATGCGATCCAACTCAAGCGTGAGGACGTCTTCATCTGCAACGTCCTCAAGCACCGCCCGCCGGGGAACCGGAATCCGAGCGGGCCCGAGATCATCGCGTGCGCGCCGTTCCTGCTACGGCAACTGGAGATCCTGCAGCCCAAAGTGATCCTGGCACTCGGGACATTTGCCGCGCAGACACTCCTGAAGTCAGATTCCACCATCGGGCAGCTGCGGGGGATCGAGCACACGTACCACGGCATCCCGCTCGTCGCCACGTATCATCCCGCCGCTCTCTTGCGGAACCCCAACTG
This sequence comes from Gemmatimonadota bacterium, assembly GCA_031418115.1. Taxonomy (GTDB): domain Bacteria; phylum Gemmatimonadota; class Gemmatimonadetes; order Gemmatimonadales; family Gemmatimonadaceae; genus Pseudogemmatithrix. The sequence continues at coordinate 1,025 of JANOWT010000234.1, read as the reverse complement.
GAAGCGCCCCGCGTGGGAAGATGTCCAGCTCGCCCGTAGAATTCTCGATCGCGCCTAAGACGGCCTCGGTCGATCCGTTCCGTGACCGCCGACCGCCCTGGTCGGAGGACGCGGAGCGTGCCGTGCTCGCCGCGATGATGCTCTCGGTCGACGCCATCGTCACCGCGTCGGAGCTGCTCACCGAGGACATGTTCTACCGCGAGGGGCACCGCCGACTCTTCCGCGCGATGATGGTCGTGCACGCGGCCGGTGCGGTGATCGACCCGCTCACGCTCGCGAACGAACTCGAGCAACGGGGAGACCTCCCGGGCGCGGGCGGCAAGGAATACATCGGCGGGCTGCTCGATGAGGTCCCCACCGCGGCCAACGTCGAGCATCACTGCAAGATCGTCCGCGAGAAGGCGCTGCGCCGGCGCCTGATCGAGACGGCGACCTCGCTCGTACGCGAGGGGCACGAGAGTCCGGCCGACGTGGCCGAACTGCTCGACATGGCGGAGTCGAAGATCCTCGAGCTCAACGACCAGCGCGGGTCGGAGGGCTTCGTCAAGATCAAGTCGCTGCTCTGGTCGGCGATGGAACGGATCGAACTGCTGCGCACGTCGGGCGGCAGCCTCACGGGCGTGCCCTCGGGATTCACCGATCTCGACAAGATGACGCTCGGCTTCCAACCGGCGGACCTGGTCATCATCGCGGCTAGGCCGTCGATGGGAAAGACGGCATTCGTGCTGAACATCGCGCAATACGCGGCTATCGAAGGCAATGTTCCGACGGCGATCTTCTCGTTGGAAATGAGTACTGAGTCTCTCCTGATGCGCATGCTCGCCTCGGAGGGATACGTGGATGCTCAACGCTTGCGGTCCGGCGCACTGACCGCGCAGGACGCCTCGAACCTCGCCAAAGCGGCTGCCCTGCTGGGGCAGGCGCCGGTCTGGATCGACGACACGCCCGGGCTCACGGTGCTCGAGCTCCGCTCGCGTGCGCGCCGGCTCAAGAGTCAGGCCGACATCAAGCTGATCATCGTCGAC
>JANOWT010000233.1:0-1594 GCA_031418115.1 Gemmatimonadota bacterium | reverse complement strand
TCGACATCGAAGGAGATTCCCAGGCCGTTTGTAGCGCAGCGATCACGACGGAGGACCCGAATCACTACACCTGGACCGGCATCGTCCTCATCGACACCCGCACCAAGTTCCCAGGGCCGACGCCAAGCCGCTGGCTCGTCTGTTACGGCGATGGAGCGTCAGGTCAGGGACTGGTCGCGCTTGTGTCCGAGGACTCGCTCCACTGGCGATTTTCGCCGCTGGGATTCGGTCGGGTGTATCACGCGGGTGACCATCCCGAAGCAATGGTGCTCAACAACCAGCAGGCTTCCATCACCTACGACTCATTGATGACCGGGGAGCACGGCCACGCGTTCACGGTCGACGGCGGACGTACCTGGACCGTCGTCGATCTGAACCCAGAATGGTGACGGCCGTTTCGTTGACGCGCTGATGACGGAGCAAGGCCTGCCGCCTGGATGTGCGATTACCGGAATAACCCGGGTCTGGCTCAGCGGATCACCGGAATAACCGCGGTGACGACCTGACGGGCGCTCGCGTTTGCGTCGACCAACAGGAAGGTCGCATGGATCACCCGTGTATTGCTCGTTCTGCGCTGCTTCGGCGCCCGTCAGGAGGTCGCGGATCGGTGCTCCTCGATCATCGAACTGAGGCCGGCGGCGATTGCGGCGTCGCGGTCCTGTGTTGCGTGCTGATAGATGAGCGCAGCTCGTGGTGATGACTGACCCATTCTCGCCATCAGTTCCTTCGTGCTCGCTCCAGTCGCAGCAGCGAGGGTGTTGCCGGTGTGGCGCAGGTCGTGGAAGCGCAGCCCGGTGATGCCGACAGCCTTCGTCGCTCGGCCCCACGCGGTGTACAGGGTCGCCCGCCGCATCGGTGCGCCACTCGTCGTCGTGAACAGCAGGCCATCTGTTCCAAGAGGCACCGACTCGAGATGCTGCTCGAGGTCGGGGATGATCACCTGCGGGATCACGATCGTGCGGACGCCGGCGTCGGTTTTGGGCGGGCCGAGGACGAGGGTGCCGTCGGACAGCTCCTGATACTGCTCCTCGATTCGAACGGTGCGATGCAGCAGGTCGAGGTGGCGCACCCGCAGGGCCCGAATCTCCCCGAGCCGCAGTCCGCAGAAGGTGGCCAGCAACACCGCGGCGCGAAGCTCGGGAGTGATCGTGTCGGCCAGCTCGAATACTTGCGCAATCGTCGCCACTGGGCGCTCTGCAGGGCGCTCCGTGGAAGCGCCCTTCACGATGCACGGGTTGCGCACCACGATGCCGTCCTCCACCGCCGTGGCGAACACCGCGTGCACCAGTCGATAGCACTTGGCGATCGTCGAGGCGCCCGGCTTGCCGGCAGAGATCATGTCGGCGCGCCACGTGCGGATGCGGCTCGGCGTGATCTCTCGAAGCTCCGTTGCGCCGAGAGCCGGCAGGATGTGCAGTCGCAACTCGCCTTCGTACAGCTCGCGAGTGCGTGGCCGCAGATGCGGTCGCTCGGCGAGCCAACGAGTCGAGTACTCCTCGAAGGTCACCTTGCCGGCGTCGGGGTCGATCCACGACCCGCGATCGACATCGGAGCGCATCGACGCGAGATATGCGTCGGCTTCGCGCTTGGTGCG
>JANOWT010000232.1:0-2001 GCA_031418115.1 Gemmatimonadota bacterium | reverse complement strand
TCGACTTCGGCGACGGTGCCGCAGGTCATCGTCTTGCAATCGGGCGCGAGTCGCTTCACGAGCCCGCTGAGCACGGCACCGGGGCCCATCTCGACGAACGTCGTGCCCGGGAATCGTGCCGCGGCGTTGCGCACCAGCTCGACCCAACGGACCGGTGACGTGAGCTGCTTGAGCAGCAGGTCGCGCGCCGTCGCCGCATCACCGACCGCCTCCGTGGTCACGTTGCTCCAGACCGGCACAGCGGGCGCGCGCCAGTGCGCTGCGTCGAGCGCCTCGGCGAGCCCAGCCGCTGCGGGCTGCATGAGCGGACTGTGGAACGCGCCGCTCACCGGCAGACGGATCGCGCGCTTGGCACCCGCGGCCTTGGCGAGTTCCATCGCTGCCTCGACCGCAGCGACCTCGCCCGAGATCACGATCTGCTCGGTGTTGTTGTAGTTGGCCGGCACGCACACGCCATGGGCGCTCGCCTCGCGGCAGATCTCCTCGATCGGTCGCTGCAGTTCACCGAGGATCGCGGCCATGGCGCCCGGCACATTCACGCCGGTCTCGTACATGAGCTCGCCGCGGCGGCGTACTAGGCGCACCGCATCCTCGAGCGGCAGCGCACCCGCCGCATGGTAGGCCGTGAACTCACCGAGCGAATGTCCCGCCGCACCCTGCACTCGCGCCGCGACCTTGTCCTTGACCACGGCCCAGACTGCGGCACCGTGCGTCAGGAGCGCCGGCTGCGCGTTGTGCGTGAGCGTCAGTTCCTCTGCGGGTCCCTCAAAGCAGAGCGTGCTGAGCTTCGCCCCTAACGCGGCATCGGCGCGGTCGAACACTTCGCGGGCGGCCGGAAAGGCCGCGGCGAGGTCCTTCGCCATACCGGGTTTCTGCGAGCCCTGCCCAGGGAAGAGAAGGAACATGGCTCAGAATCGAACGACCATCGATCCCCAAGTGAATCCGGCGCCGAAGGCGACGAACATCACCGTGCTGCCATCCCTGATCAGCCCCTGCTCCTGCGCTTCGCTCAGCGCGATCGGGATCGAGGCCGCCGAGGTGTTTCCGAACCGGTCGACGTTCACGTACACCTTCTCCATCGGGATATTGGCGTGCTTCGCCGTCGCCTCGATGATCCGGATGTTCGCCTGATGCGGGATCATGAGGTCGATGTCCGACGCCGAGAGCTTCGCACCGTCGAGCGCGCGGTCGGCTGCGTCGGCCATGGAGCGTACGGCGTTCTTGAACACCTCACGCCCGGCCATCGTCAGCAGATGCGAGCCGTCGGCGATGATCTCCGGTGTGACCGGCGCCAGGCACCCACCCTTGGGTCGGTGAAGCAGATCCGCGAGCGTGCCGTCGGACCGCATGTACGCCGAGAGGATGCCGCGACCCTTGGTGCTCTTCTTGAGGATCGTCGCACCCGCGCCGTCACCGAAGAGGACACAGGTATTGCGGTCCTTCCAGTTCACGATCCGCGAGAGCTGCTCGCCTCCGATCACGAGGATCGTCTCGTAGCCGCCGGTCGCCAGCAGTCCCTCGGCGACTTGGATGCCGTAGAGCCAGCCCGAGCAGGCCGCATCGATGTCGAACGCGACGGCGCGCGTCGCGCCGAGTGCGGCCTGGATCTCCACTGCGGTCGCTGGCAACAGCCGGTCCGGGCTCGCGGTACCGAGGATGATCACGTCGAGTTCGCTCGCGGTGACACCGGCGCGCTTCATCGCCAGGCGCGCTGCTTCAGCTGAGATGCTCGTGAGCGTCTCCCCTTCGCCGGCGATGTGTCGCTCGCGGATACCGGTGCGCTCACGGATCCACTCGTCGGAGGTGTCGATCCCCATCCCGACGAACTCGTCGTTCTTGAGGATCCGCTTCGGCACCGCGTGTCCGGTGGCCGCGAGCATCGCGAACGGGCGCTTCATGACGAGAGTTGCTCCATGATGTGCTGACTCATGTGGGACTCCACCGCGCGGATGCCCGCGAAGATGCCGTTCTTGATCGCCTCGGGACTCGACTTGCCATGGC
>JANOWT010000231.1:0-7527 GCA_031418115.1 Gemmatimonadota bacterium | reverse complement strand
CGACTTTCCACGGGTGGAGCGTGTGAGCGCATCGGTCGAGCGGGCGAAGGGTGCCAACGCCGTCGAGGACTCTGCGATCGTGTTCTTCGAGTGCCAGGGCGGGTTCACGGTCTCGATCGACGTGCACTCGAACTACATCGGGGAGGACCAGCGCTGGTGGTTCGAGCTCGTGGGTACGAAGGGCTCGGCGCGTCTCCACCCACTGCGCCTGATCAATGAGATCAACGGCGTGCCGGTCGATGTGTCACCGAGCGGCGCGCAAACGCGCGACACGGCCTTCATCCAGAGCTACCGCTCGGAGCTCGCGCACTTCGTCTCGGTGGTTCGCGAGGACACGCCCTACGAGCCGCCGCGCGATCAGGTCCGCGTCTACAAGCTGCTCGATCTGATCTACAAGGCGGCGGACGAGGCGAAGGAGTTGCGGCCGTGAGTCGGCGGGTTCGCGCAAGCGTAGAGGCTGCCGTGCGGCTGTCGTGCGCGCTCCTGCTGACGCTCACCGTCCGGACCGCAGGAGCCCAGCGCGTCGGCGTACCCACCGACCCCTTCCCGTTCGGGGGCGCGAACCTCCGCGTCTCGGTGCTCACGTTCGGGCCTGGTGACGAGGTATTCGAACGCTTCGGGCACAACGCGCTCCGCCTCACGGACGCGGTCACCGGAATGGATCTCGCCTACAACTGGGGGATGTTCTCGTTCGAGGATCCCGACTTCCTCGTGCGTTTCTTCACCGGAGACACGCGCTACTGGGTGGAGGCATTCCCTGCGAGCTGGCTGATCGAGGCCTACATCGCGCGCGACCGCGAGGTGCACGAACAGGTGCTTGCGCTCACCGTGGAGCAGCGGACCGCGCTCGCCGCACTGGTCACGCGCAACGCGCTGCCGACGAACAAGTTCTATCGCTACGACTATTTCCTGGACAACTGCTCCACGCGTGTGCGCGACGCGCTCGATGCGGTGCTCGGCGGTTCACTCCAGCGACGCTTCTCCGTGCTTCCCACGGCGTGGACCTTCCGCTCCGAGTCGATCCGGCTGCTCACACCGGCCGGGCTCGCGCAGGCGGGCGGTGACATCGCGCTCGGCCCCAAGGCCGACGTCGCGATCACCGCGTGGGAATCGATGTTCATCCCGATGCGGCTGCGAGACTACCTGCGCGACGTCACGGTGCCGACAGCGGACGGCACGCCCGTCCCGTTCGTCATCGGAGAGGAACTCATCTACAAGGCGACGCGCGCGCCAGAGCCCACCGAGCGCCGCGGACTCACGATCGGGCCGTGGGGCCCGATCCTTGGTGCGTGGATGCTGCTGCTCGCGCCGCTCGGCGTCGCCGCACGACGGCGCACGCGAGTCCCGGCCGCGATCATGGCGGCCGCGTGGTACGGCCTCACCGGCCTGATCGGCCTGATCCTCGTGGTGATGTGGATCGGTTCTGGTCACAAGTTCTGGTATGGGAACTTCAATCTGCTGCTCGTCTCGCCTCTTGGGCTCGTCGCGGCGGTACCGGTGGCGCGGGCGATCCTGCGCGGCATGGTCACACCTCTCGCGCGCTGGCTCGTGATCGCCATCCTCCTGCAGTGCGCGCTCGCGCTGCTGCTCGCGCTAGTCGGGCCGCAGCAGCTCGGTGGTCCGCTGCTGCTCACGTTGCCCGCGCACATAGGCCTCGCGGTGGTGCTCTGGCGACAGACGGTGGTGGCTTCCATGTCCGCCACGCCGCTCGCGGAGCGCGCCTGACCGCCCGCGGTCTCGCGGCCGGCGTGGATGTCGGCGGGACCTTCACAGACTGTGCGGCGATCGCGCCCGACGGTGTGGTGCACGCGCGCAAAGTGCTCACCACGCCGGAGGACCAGGGCCTCGGCGTGGTCGCCGCGCTCGAGGCGCTCGGCGAGTCGTTGGGCGCGGTCACGCGCCTCGTGCACGGCACCACCGTCGTGACCAACCTCCTGCTCGAGCGCACGGGGGCGCGCGTCGTGCTCTGCGCGACCGCGGGCGCGACCGACCTCCTCGAGCTGCGGCGACAGGATCGTGTCTCGCTCTACGATCTCTCGGCGCAACATCCGGCATCGCTCGTTGCACTAGATGATGTCGTCTCCGTCGACGAGAGGCGCACCGTGCGCGGCGTTGAGCGTGTGCTCACCGACGACGAGGCCGAGCGCGTGGTCCGCGCCGCGCTCGCGCTCCGGCCCGATGTCGTCGTGATCTCACTTTTGCACGCGTACGCCGACGACACCCACGAGCGCCAGCTCGCTGACGCGTTTCACGCAGAGGCACCGGAGCTCACCGTGGTCGTCGCGACCGCGGTGTTGCCGGAGATCCGCGAGTACGAGCGCACCGCCACCGCCGTCGCCGAGGGCTACGCGCGGCCTGGTGTCGAACGCTATCTAGATCGGCTGGGCGACCGGTTGCGTCAGGCCGGATTCCCGGCGCCAGCGGTGATGACGTCGAGTGGCGGCATGCGTAACGCCGTCGACGCCGCGCAGCACGCAGCGTCGCTCGCGCTCTCGGGGCCAGCGGGAGGCGTGGTCGGTGCGGCTGCCGTGCTGCGTGCCGCTGGGATCGCCGACGCGCTCACCATCGACATCGGTGGCACGAGTGCAGATGCGGGGTTGATCCTCGCCGGCGAACCCTTGGTCGAACCGGGCGGCAGCGTCGCCGGTGTGCCGATCGCACTGCCGCGCGTACTGGTCGAGACGGTCTCCGCCGGTGGCGGCAGCATCGCCTGGGTGGATGAGGGTGGTGCGCTGCGCGTCGGTCCACGGAGTGCCGGCGCGCGACCCGGCCCAGTCGCGTTCGGCCGCGGCGGCACCGAGCCGACTGTGACCGACGCGCAGGTCGTGCTCGCGCGCATCGGTGCCGGTGGGTGGAGCGGCGGCGTGGCGCTCGACCGCGAGGCCGCGCACGCGGCCATCGCGCGTCTCGCCGCGCGACTCGGCGCGACCGTCGAGCGTACCGCTGCCGCGATCGTCCGCGCTGCCGACGCAGAGATGGCGCGCGCACTGCGGCGCGTGAGCGTGGACCGCGGAGTCGATCCGCGCGACTGCGCGCTCGTCGGCTTTGGTGGTGGCGGTCCGTTGCACGCCTGTGCGCTGGCCGACGCGCTGTCGATGCGCGTCGTCCTCGTGCCGCCGTTCGCCGGTGTGCTCAGCGCCGTGGGGCTCGCGATCGCACCCGAACGTCGCGAGGTGGCGACGAGTCTGCTCACGCGCGCATCGGCGCTCGACCCCGCGACCTTTCGCACCGCATGCGAGGCGCTCTCCGCGCGCGTCACCGGCCGAGATCGTCGCTGGCAGGTGCGTGTGCGCTACGAGGGGCAGGGTCACGAGCTCGAGGTCGCCGCAGCACCAGGTGACTCGGGCCACGAGATCGCCACGCGATTCGAACAGGCCCACCGCACGCTCTATGGCTTCACGCTCCCGCGAGAAGTGGAATGCGTCGCGCTGCGTCATGTGGCGAGTGAACCCGGTGCGCACGCGGAGTTCCGGCGCGATCCACTCGGGGCGCCGTTCGACGCGCAGGGCCTCGTCGATCGCGGTGGTCCCGCGCCGAGCGATCGCGTGCGCGGCCCCCGCGCAGTGACGCTCCCTGACGCGACGCTCTGGATCGCTGACGGCTGGACCGCGACCGCGCTCGCGATCGGCGGTTGGCGTCTCGATCGGGACGACGCATGACCACGCCTGAACTCGATCCGCTCGAACTCTCTGTGTGGTCGTCGCTCGTCGCGATGATCGCCGAGGAGATGGGCTCGGTCCTCACGCGCGGTGCGCTCTCGCCCAACATCCGCGAGCGCCGCGATGCCTCATGCGCACTCTTCGACGCCGAGGGGCGGATGGTCGCGCAGGCGGCGCACATCCCCGTGCATCTGGGCGCGCTCCCCGAGGCCGTGCGCGCAGTGCGTGAGTCGCGCCCGCGTCCGGCCGATGTCTTCCTGCTCAACTCGCCGTGGCAGGGTGGCTCGCATCTCCCTGACCTCACGATGATCGAGGTGATCGCCGACGCCGACGGTGGCATCGCCGGCTACGCGGTGGTGCGTGCCCATCACGCCGACGTGGGCGGCATGAGTCCGGGGTCGATGCCGCAGGGCGCGACCGAGCTCGTGCAGGAGGGTTTGATCCTCCCGCCGGTGCGGCTCGAGCGCGAGGGTGTGCCCGACGCCGAACTGCTGGCGCTCATCCTCGCGAATGTGCGCACTCCCGACGAGCGCCGCGGCGACCTCGCAGCGCAGCGCGCCGCCTGCGAGGTCGGCGCGCGCGGCTGGCGCTCGTTACTGAGGCAGTACGGCGCACCGCGAATCGCGAGCGTCACCGCCGGCCTGCTCGACTACGCCGAGCGTCGCGCGGTCGCGAGGCTCACCGCACTCGAGGGGGCCGCGGGCAACGCCGAGGACGCGCTCGAGGGCGACGGAGTCTCCGAGGATGAGGTCCCGCTACGGGTCGCACTCTCGGTGCGATCGGGCTCGTTGTATCTCGACTTCACGGGGACCTCGCCGATGGTGCGCGGCAACGTGAACTGCCCGATCCAGGTGACGCGCGCCGCCGCGCTCTTCGTGCTGCGTTCGCTCCTGCCCGACGACGTGCCCACCAACGAGGGGATCGCGCGTCCGATCCACATCACCACGCCGGACGATTGCTGCGTTGCCGCGCGCGCACCCGCTGCGGTCGCCGCGGGCAACGTGGAGATGAGCCAGCGCATCACCGACCTGCTCTTCGCCGCCTTCGCTGCGGCCGGCGTCGACGTACCGGCGCAAGGGCAGGGCACGATGAACAACATCACGTTCGGTGGCGGCGGTTGGACATTCTATGAGACGCTGGGTGGCGGCCAGGGTGCGAGCGCCAAGGGTCCTGGCCCCGACGCCGTGCACGTGGGGATGAGCAATACGCGCAACACGCCGATCGAGTCGCTCGAGCGCGCGTATCCGCTGATGATTGAGCGCTACGCGGTGCGGCGCGGCTCGGGGGGCGCGGGGCAGCATCGCGGCGGCGACGGCGTTGTGCGTGCCTACCGCGTGTTGGAGCCGTGCACTGTCACGTTGCTCACGGAGCGGCGGAGTCGTGCGCCGCGCGGCGCGGCAGGTGGTGCCGACGGTGCGTGCGGCGAGAATCTGCTCAACGGAGAGAAGCTCCCGGCCAAGTGCCGTCGTGAACTGCTGCCCGGCGATGTGGTCGAGCTACGTACGCCCGGCGGCGGCGGCTGGGGTGCACCGGCGAGCGGGTCATCCCGGCGATAACCGCGCCATCAACAGGATTCAGCATCTGTTCCGATGCCGACAGTGCGGCGCGCCATCGAGCCGCGCCTCCAGCCGTGCGAGATCAGGTAGGGATTCGCGCATGCGCCTAGCCGCGCTTGCACCGGTCGGCCGTGTGATACGGCCGCCAGTAAAGTGGTGCGGTAGGCCAAATAGCGCGCTCCCATCGGATTCAAACACCGTACGACTCGATGTCCACAACGCGAACCACCACCTGCGGCCAGCTCGACCGTCGTGACACCTGATCGAAGTGGGCCGAGTGGCCGATGCGGTGGCCGACGAACGGTCTCATTGTTTCCTCGGGTCAGCGGTTGGCTTGATGATCTCGGGCGCGCTGTCGCGAGCCTCTCCATGGAAGCGCGCGGTGCCGTCGAGGAGCACCCACTGCCGCCCGAAGTACGGCTCGGGTCTCTTGCGCAGTGATGCGCCCGGCGTGAGCTGCACCTGCACGCCGTCGCCGATGGTGACCCAGGCGGAGTCGTAGGGCAACGGGCGGCCGGTTGGGGAATCCGGTGCGGCGCACGAACGCGTCCTCCTCCTCGAGCCGCTGGCGGTCCGCCTCGGCGCGGTCGGGCGGCAGGCGCCCCTGGAGATAGGTGACGATGAGCTCGGCGTCATCCATGTCGTCGAATATCGGCGTGGTGTGGTCAGACATTCGTGGAGTCTCCCTGAGGGGACGGCAGCCGATGCGTCGCGTCGGCGCCCCTGAGTCCGGCGCGGACGAATGCGTTGCGCAGTGTGTGCAACGCCAGCCGCATGTGCTGGGCGATGGTGCCTTTGCTGAGGCCGAGCGCCTCGCCGGCTTCGCGGTACGACAGATCGTGCTCGAGGACGAGCAGCAGGACCTCGCGCCGACGGACGGTCATGTTCTCGAGCTCACGCTCGCGGACGTCGGCGACGATCGCATCGCGCTCGGCGCGTTCAAGCTCGCGGATCGCCTCGTCGTGCGCACGCACCGACTGCAGCTCCAGCTCGAACTCGGCCTCGTCGAGCCCCACGAACCGGTCGGGGGACCGCAGGCTGGACTGGATGCCGTGCCGGAGGATGCCGAAGGCGTAGCGGTCGTTGCGCTGCGCCGGCGTGAGCGTGGCCCACCGCTCCCAGAGATTCGCCATGACGTCCGCCACCGCGTCGTCCGCGTCGTCGCGGCCGAGGAACTTCGCGGCGTATTCGACGAAGCGATCGTGGATCTCCTCGTGGAGCGCGATGAAGTGCTGGCGCTCCTCGTGCGAGCAGGGAACGAACACGCGGGACGCGTCGCGGGATCGCACGGCCACCTCTGACTTCTTTCGCCTGAGTCCTTGGAGTCGCATCGGGGTCGGGTGGTTGTTGGAACACGGGCCTCTACTAGTACATCTCTGAAAAGGGTCGAATCCTATGAATGCCTGAATGGCAGGCAGGTGTCTGCCGAGTCGGCATTCATACGAATTCGCCCCTTTTCCCATTCCCCTATGCAGGGATGAAGAGCCCGCGCTTCGAGAGTCCGGTGCAGGCACCACCGATCGCGGGGCAACGCACCGGGAGTCGACTGCGGGCAATCGGGATCCGGAGGCGGTCACCATGGATTCGGGCGCGGCCAACACGGAGTCGGACGCTGTGACCGAGGGTGCCGGAGCAGTCACGCTGGATTCGCGGACGGTCACCGTGGATACGGCCGCGGTGAAGCGGGGCTCGAGGTCGGGCAACGGGGATTCGCGGTCGGTGAAAGAGGTCCACGAGGCAGCGCGCGCCGATTCGGGCGCGGTGAACGAGGAGTCGGGTGCGAAGCGCGAGGACTCGGGAGCAGTGCACGAGGAGTCGGGCGCGATGCACGAAGATTCGGGCGCGATGCACGAAGAGTCGGGAGCGGTGACGAAGGCTCAGCGGCCTACGCGCGACGTCCAGCGCGCGGTGCAGCGCGATTCGCAGGCGAGAACGCACGATCTGTAGGCGTTGACGCACGATTTGTAGGCGCTGACGAACGATTCGTAGACGATGCGCAGGAAATGAAGCCGGCCGCCCGTGACGGACGCACACGGGCGGGAGCTCCCGGAGCCATTGCGTCCACTCACATCCATAGGAGGGAGGGTCAGATGAACGTGCGACAGAAGCAGGTGATGGACTCGTATGTGCGGGTGCAGGCGTTCCTCGACGCGCATCCGGCGACGGGCACGCTGACGTACGCGAATGCGCGCGAGATGCTCGACGACGTGCTCGAGCGGGTGCGCTCGTATGCCGGCGCGGAGTTCGAGGGACGCGACGGGAGCCGGATCGCGCTCCGCAAGCAGGAGGACTGGGTCTCGCAGATCGTCGAG
>JANOWT010000230.1:0-13370 GCA_031418115.1 Gemmatimonadota bacterium | reverse complement strand
GGGTCACCGAGTTCACCGAGAAAGGCCTCGACGCGCTCCAGACCGAGCTTCCATTGCCCCGTGGTCCGCGCGAAGAGGAAGTCGAGCGCGGCGCGGTAGCTGCGCGGCCTCAGGAGGACGCCCACCCCGTGGCCGCCGGCTTGCCGCTCATGTGACGCAGGAGCTGCCCGACCGTCCGCTTGAGTTGATGGCGGTGCACGACCTGATCGACCATCCCGTGGCTGAGCAGGAACTCAGCCGTCTGGAAACCCTCGGGGAGGTCCTGCCCGAGCGTCTGCTTGATCCCGCGCGGTCCGGCGAAGCCGATCACCGCGCCGGGTTCGGCGAGGATCGCATCGCCGAGCATCGCGTAGCTGGCACTCACGCCACCGGTGGTCGGATTGGTCAGGATCGAGACATACGGAATGCGTCGTTCAGCCAGCTGCGAGAGCATCGCCGCGGTCTTGGCCATCTGCATGAGCGAGAGCACGCCTTCCTGCATGCGCGCGCCGCCAGAGCAAGAGAGCACGATCAGCGGCCACTTCTTCTCGAGCGAGCGCTGGCCCAAGCGGGCGATCTTCTCGCCCACGACCGAGCCCATGGAGCCACCCATGAACGCGAAGTCCATGACGCCGAGGTTGACCGGCATCTGATCCATGAGCCCCGAGAGCGTGAGGATCGCGTCATGGTCTCCCGCGTTCTTGAGCGCCTTCTTCAAGCGCCCTGGATACTCGGGGAACTCCAGTGGATCGACCGACGCGAGCTCGACGTCCTTCTCCTCCAGCGTGCCCTCGTCGAGGAGCAACGCCGCGTACTCGTGGGAGCGGAACCGTCGATGATAGTCGCACGACGGACACACGTTCGAGTTCCGCACGAACTTGTCGCGGATATCCGTATGACCGCACGCCTCGCACTTCTCCCAAGCGTCGGCCGGGATCTCGAGTCGTTCGGCCCGGGGCTGCCGGGGCTTCTTGTCTTTGCGGAACCAAGCCATGGGGGAAAGTTGGCGGCGCCGGGGAGACCCGGCAAGCACTTGCGCGACAGCACTTGCGAGTCAGCACTTGCGGGACGCTAGATGACGAGTGCGTCAGCCTTGCCGCGCCCCTCGGAGCTCACGAGCACGAGGATCCCCACCGCGATCCAGCAGGAGAGCATGAACGAGCCACCGTAGCTGAAGAACGGGAGCGGGATGCCGGTGATCGGCATGAGCCCCACGGTCATGCCGACATTCACCACGATATGCGTGAACCAGGCCGCCGTGAGCCCGAACGCGACGAGTGAAGCGAACGGTGTCGACGACCGCGACGCGATGCGCACCGTGCGCAGCAGCAGCACGCAGAAGAGCCCGAGCGCGAGCGTCACACCGAGGAACCCGAGCTCTTCGCCGACCACGGGAAAGATGAAATCCGTGTACTGCTCGGGCAGGAACGCGAGCCGCTTCTGCGATCCGTCGGTGAACCCCTTGCCGAAGAGGCCACCGGAGCCGATTGCCACCTGCGACTGGATCACGTGATAGCCGGACGCACGCGGATCGATCGACGGATCGAGGAACACCAACAATCGGCGCTGCTGATAGGGGTTCAGCTGGTCCCAGAGCAGCGGCGCGACCACACCCATGGCGATGTTCGCCCCGATGAGCACCGACGTCTCGAGCCACGCCGGCCGCACCCACCAGAGCAGCGCGAGCAGCAGGAAGAACCAGGCGCCCCACACGCCGGGGCCGAATGCGAGGATCAGGCTGATCGCGGGACTCGCCGCCATGAGCAGCAGCGGCCAGCTGACACCGCTCCAGAACAGCATCGCGAAGAAGATCCCGAGGAACACGATGCCCGTACCGAGGTCAGGCTGCGCCATGATCAACACCCACGGGACCAGCGTGATCGCCGCTGGACGCCAGAGTCCGAACAGTGAGGTCGGCGCCACGCGCTGCGCGCTCAGGACGCGCGCGAGCATCAGCACCACGGCGATCTTCGCGAGCTCCGACGGCTGCCCCAATCGTACGCCGCCGATCGCGAGCCAACTCTTGGTGCTGGCGGCGGTCCCCGCACCAGTGCCGAAGAAGAGCAGGAGCAGCAACATCCCGCACGCACCGAGATAGACCCAGACCGAGCCCCATTCGAGCAGGCGAACGGAGGTGCGCGAGATGCCGTACGCGACCGTCGCGCCGAGCAGGAACCAGACCAACTGGGTACGCCAGATCCCCTCGACGAACGACGGCACGTCGGTCTGCCCAGCGGAGTAGACCATCGCGATGCCGAACATCGTCAACAGGAACGCGAGGACCGGGAGCGGCCAGTCGGACGGGATCCGTTGCGTTCTCACTCGCCGTCGACCTCTGGCATCGCCACCACGCGCTGCTTGAGGTGGAACTCCATGATCTTCGTCGCGATCCGCGCCGCCCGCGATCCGTGGAGCCCGAACTCCAACATGACGGCGACGACGATCTTGGGCTCGCCGGCCGGCGCGTAGCCAACGAACCACGCATGGTCGGCGACGGCGTCCTGCGCGTTCTGCGCCGTGCCCGTCTTCCCTGCGACCGCGATCCCCTGCAGCCGCGAGCCAGCCGCCGTGCCGCGGCCGACGACGTTCGTGAGCGCGTCCTGGATCCCCTTCAACTGCACGTCGGTGAGTGTGAACAGGCGCCGACGCTCCGCCTGTCCACGCACGATCTCCGGACGAGCCGCCTGCCCGTCGGTCGCGAGCGCCGTGTAGAAGCGCGCCATGTTCACCACCGTCTGCGAGTTCTCACCCTGGCCGATCGAGAGGTTGAGCGTGACCGCGTTGCTCCACCCCTGTGAGCCGAAGCGCTCGTCGTAGTACTTCTTCGGTGGGTCCGTCGGATACAGCGACCTGACCTCCGACGGAAGGTCGATCCCGCTCCGTTCCCGGGCGCCGAGCCGTATCCCGCCGGCGATCATGCGCTGCAGTCCGATCTTCAGGCCCAACTGGTAGAAGTAGACGTCGCACGAATGCTCGATCGCCTCGGCGAGTGTCACGTCGCCATGTCCCTTCTTGTCCCAACAGCGGAAGTAACGGTTGCCGTACTGGTAGCCGCCCGTGCAGGGCGTCGCCATGCGGTCGTCGATGTCCACGAGACCATTCTCCATCGCCGAGATCGCCGTCGCGAGCTTCCAGATCGAGCCCGGCGGATACGTCCCTTTGATCGCCTTGTTGTACAGTGGCCGACGCTCGTCCTGTTGCAACTCGTCCCAATAGCTGCGTGGAATGCTACCGATGAACCGGTTGGGGTCGAAGGTCGGCGCCGAGAAGAGTGCCAGCACCTCTCCCGATCGTGGTTCCATCGCCACCACGCCACCGATCAGCGAATCGCCGAAGATCTCCGCGACGAAGCGCTGGAGGTCGAGGTCGATGTTCGTGTACAACGGCGCCGGCGCTTCCGGGAGCAGATCCTCACGCGCGTTCTCGCGCACGACGCGTCCGCGCGCGTCGACCTCGACGAATCGCACGCCTTCGCGCCCGCGCAGCCGTGACTCGTACTGCCGCTCGATACCGTCCTTCCCCACCTGCTGCCCGGCCTTGTAGTCGGCGAACGGCTCCTGCTCCAACTCCAATTCATTGATCTCGCCGGTATAGCCCACGATCGCCGAGACGGCGGGACCGTCCGGGTAGTGCCGCTTGGGCGCCGACTGGATGATCAGCCCGGGATAGTCGACACGGCGCTCCTCGAGGATCGACACGAGTGCGAACGGCGCGTCGCCGAACAGCACGGTGGGGCGCGTACGGTCGCGACGATACCGGCGCACTGCCGACCCCACCTGTTCCGGCGACACCGCCACGAGTTCGCCGATCCGACGCATCGTCGTGCGCAGCGAGTCCTCATTGCGCGCGAGCAGCGAGATCGAATACCCGGGCAGGTTCTCGGCGATCACCTTGCCGTTGCGGTCGTAGATGATCCCCCGCGGCGCCGGCAATGGGATCTCGCGCAGGCGGTTCTCCTCCGACGCCAGCACGTAGCGCGCGTTCTGCAGCACCTGCGTACGGAAGAACGCGCCGAGGAGCAGCACGAAGCCCGCGAACACCAACGCCGACGCGACCCGCGCGCGCTGCTGCACGTCGTTCGGGTGGAAGCTCATCCGCGCCGCCGTTCGAGCGTCGGCCGCACCACCGACATGACGAAGAGACCGACGACGGCGGTCAGGAGCGCCGACAGTGGAGTCCACAGGAGCAACTGCGCGGCGAGTGCCGCCCCTCCCAGTCGACGCTCCGCCACCAGGAAGATCAGATCGAACGCCACCTTCCCGACGAAAACGAAGACCGCGTTGATCAGCACGTTGTCGGCGAAGAACGCGGACTTCAATCGCGACGCCGAGAACCCGACGATCGTCATCGCCAGCGCGCCGGCGCCGAACGCCTCCGGCGCGAGCGCGTCCGCCACGATCCCCATCGCGAATCCCACGAGGGCCGCCACGCCAGGCCGCACGCGCACCGCGACGACGAGCACCGCGATCGTGAGGAAGTCGACCCCGGCACGCCAATCGAGGATCGGGCGTAGCGTGAAGTGGAGCGCGAGCATCACGGCCACCACGACGGCGATCGACAGCGAGCGCGCCGGGATCAACGGGGCCTCGTGGTATCAGGCGCCACGCGCCAAACGCTGTCCATCGTCGCCACGCTCCCCGGTCGCAGGATCAGCACCGACGTCACATCCGGAGGACGGACCGCCGGGCGGAGTAGATAGCTCCGCTCCCATCCGGCCGCGCCGCGCAGCTCCTCGATCACAGTGCCGATCGGGATCCCGCGGGGATACACGCCACCGAGTCCCGAGCTCACGACCTGCGCGCCCACAGGGAGCTTCGTGCGGAACGACACGCCGCGCATCTCGAGCAAGTACGCCGCGACGCCCACGCCTTGGTGCGCGGTGACGATCCCGAACGCCGTACCGTCGACGCTCGTCGCACTCATCCGCAGTTCAGGATTCGGCCACACGATGGCGACGCTGCTCTGCGCGTCGACGTGTTGCACCATCCCCACGAGACCCTCCGCCGCGACCACCGCACTGAGTCGCTGCACACCGGCACGCGCGCCGGCTGAGAGCAAGAGCGTGTTGTCGTCCCCCATTCCCCGCCCCACCAGCGCTTCAGCCGGGACGAAGTCCCACGGGATCGACTGTCCGAGCCGCAGGAGCGCACGCAGACGCGCATTCTCCGACGTCACCTCGTCCAGCCGCTGCGACCGGCGCAGCACGCTGTCGGCGATCAGCACGAGGCTGTCGTGCGAGGTGAACGCGCGGCGCGCGAGCGACGCTCGTTGTTGCATCGTAACGAGCGGCGCCACCACCGTCCCGCGGATCGCGCCAGCGGTGCGAGCACGCGGCGCGTCGGGCAGGACGAGGAGGATCAGGGCAACGAGTACACAGGCCGCGGCGATCGCCGTGTCCGCTCGCGTATCCGTCCGGGCACCGCGCGGCACGGGGTGACTTCGCTCAGGTGGTCAGCACCGACCAGTACTTCTCCTCGTCGTCGAGGATGCGTCCCGTCCCGCGCACCACGCAGGTCAACGGGTCCTCGTCCACGTGGATCGGGAGCCCCGTCTCCTGCGTGAGCAGGATGTCGAGCCCACGGATCAGGGCACCACCACCGGTCATCACGATCCCGCGGTCGACGATGTCCGACGCGAGCTCGGGCGGCGTGATCTCGAGCGCGCGACGCACCGCGTTCACGATCTGCTGGATCGGCTCCTGGATCGCCTCGCGGATCTCCGCCGAGTGCACGCGCACCGTCTTCGGGATGCCCGACACGAGATCGCGACCCTTCACTTCCATCTCGCGCTCTTCAGCGAGCGGTGCCGCCGAGCCGATCTGGATCTTGATGAGCTCGGCCGTCGGCTCACCGATCAACAGATTGTAGCTCTTGCGCATGAACTGCACGATCGCGGCGTCGAGCTCGTCGCCACCGATGCGGATCGACGTGTCGGAGACGATGCCCGAAAGCGCGATCACCGCGATCTCCGTCGTGCCGCCGCCGATGTCGATCACCATGTTCCCCGTCGGCGTCTCCACCGGGAGACCGACACCGATCGCCGCCGCCATCGGCTCAGCGACCATGAACACGTCCTTCGCGCCCGCACCGAGAGCCGAGTCACGCACGGCGCGCTTCTCCACTTCAGTGATCCCCGACGGCACGCACACGATCACGCGCGGCTTCATCGGGAAGAATCCCTTGCGGATCACGAGATCGAGGAAGCGCCGAAGCATCTTCTCCGTCACGTCGAAGTCGGCGATGACGCCGTCCTTCATCGGTCGCACCGCGATCACGCCGTCAGGCGTGCGTCCGAGCATACGCTTGGCTTCGAGTCCCACGCCTTTGATCTGTCGCGTCTCGCGATCGATCGCAACGACCGACGGCTCATTGAGGACGATGCCTTCGCCCTTCACGTAGATGAGCGTGTTCGCCGTTCCGAGATCCACGGCGATCGCGCTCGCCGGGAGGAAACCACCATTCTTGAAGAACGGCCAACGCATCGTGTATTAAGACTCGCTCGTCTGGGACGGATAGACGGCTGAGGACGCTGAGGCGCAACGGGGGACGAGGGGAAGTTACTCCCCCGTCACCACATGGGACAAGCTGTTGTCAGTCTTTGGGTTTGCGCGCCGCAGCGGCCGAGTCAGGCACGAAGTCGAATGGCAGCTGCACCACCTGCGAGACCCGTCGCCCGCCACGGACGGCAGGAACGAATCCCGCCAGCTCGAGCGCCCGCCGCACCGGCTCGCCGAGCAGTCGATGGGTGGTGGAGATGACGCTGAACGTGTCCATGCGGACCCGACCGTCGGCGTCGACCACGAACTCGACCTCCACTCGGCCTGGCAGACGGGCTGCGTAGAGCGAGTCCGGGTACACGGGCCGGCCGGAAAGGTCCTCAGTCGGCCGGGCCGGTACGTCGACACTCGCCGCCGTGAGCACCTCCCCACGCTCGATCAGACTCGCCACGAGGAGAGCGGGCGTCGGCGCGCCCTTCTTACGACGCGGAGGGCCCGCCGTCCCCTGCCGGGTCCACAGCACGACGGCGCCGCCGGAGGTGGACATCGTCCGGCTGCCGCCGAACTGCACCGGTACCGTCGCCGCTCCGCTGTAGATCTCGATGCCCGCGAATGACCTCGGGTCGAAGTT
This sequence comes from Gemmatimonadota bacterium, assembly GCA_031418115.1. Lineage (GTDB taxonomy): Bacteria > Gemmatimonadota > Gemmatimonadetes > Gemmatimonadales > Gemmatimonadaceae > Pseudogemmatithrix. The sequence continues at coordinate 6,264 of JANOWT010000230.1, read as the reverse complement.
GTCGAGGTCCACCTCACCGGCTCCCATTGGCGTTCCATCGAGCCAGACGAGCGGAGCGATCGACGCACCGCGGATCCGGAACTGCTGGGCTCCTCCTCGGCGCTGCTCGACTCGCATTCCAGGGATGCCGCGAAGCAGGTCCGACATGCGAGCAGGATTGCGTCGGGCGATCCCATCCTGAGTGAAGAACCGGCCATTCCCCCGCTCCATACGCTCGTAGAAACCGGCGATCGGCCCGCGCAGGTCCTGACGCCCGTTTACGAGCACCGCGTCCAACTGCATCGCGAGGCGGCGGAGTACCGCGTCCGCCGCGGTGGAACCCGTGGATGGGACATCCACGCTCAGCGTCTCAGGCCTGAAGCCGATCCGACGGACGACGATCAGCGTACGCCCGACACCGGCGCCGGCCAGGTCGTACGCGCCACGCTCGTCGCTCTCGCTCTCTGCATCGCGACCGATCGACGCGATGCGCCCGATCACCGCGATGCGAGCGCCGGCGAGTGGACGACCCGACTCATCGCGTACCACACCCTTCACGACACCACGGATACCAGAAGCCGCAGGCTCACCGGATCGCGACTGCGCCATCGCTTCGGTTGCGGAGATCCCGAGTACGGTCACCATCGAGATCGAGCAGGGTACGGCCAACGGTCGCAACGCGTACATCGCGCAGGCGACTCCCCTCAGGCCACGACCAGCGGTGCCACAGAGCATCCGATCGCCCTCGTGTCGGCTTGAGGAGACTACGGCCAAGCGGGCAGATGCTCCGCCCGCCACCGAAAATACTCCGGTGTGCGCTTCCCACGTCAATAGTCCGCCGAACGGCAGGAGGGGGCGCACCGGAGATTCCGGCGCGCCCCCTCCCTCACGGACCGCAGCGCAGCGCCTACTTGAGGAACTGCTCCGGCGCGTGGTACTCCATCCCGAACGCCTCGGCGACGCCCTGATACGTCACCTTGCCCTCGACGATGTTGAGCCCCTTCACCAGCGCGGGATCGTCACGCAGCGCCTGCTTCCAGCCCTTGTTCGCGAGCTTGAGCGCATACGGCAGCGTCGCGTTGGTGAGCGCGAGCGTCGACGTGCGCGGCACGCCACCCGGCATGTTGGCCACGCCGTAGTGGATGATCCCGTCCACCGTGTAGACCGGGTTCTCATGCGTCGTCGCCTTGATCGTCTCTACGCAACCGCCCTGGTCGATCGCCACGTCCACGATCACCGAGCCCGGACGCATGACCTTGAGGTCCTCGCGGCGGATCAGCTTGGGCGCCTTCGCACCCGGGAGCAGCACGCCGCCGACCACGAGATCGGCCGTCGAGATCTGTTCAAGGATGTTCGCGCGGTTCGAATAGATCAGCTGGACGTTCGCCGGCATCACGTCGCTCAAGTAGCGGAGCCGCGGCAGCGAAGTGTCCATGATCGTCACCTTGGCGCCCATGCCGGCCGCCATCTTGGCCGCGTTCACACCAACGATGCCACCGCCGAGGATCACGACCTTGGCCGGCGGAACGCCGGGAACGCCGCCCAACAGCACGCCGCGGCCGCCGTAGAGCTTCTCGAGGTACTTCGCGCCCTCCTGCACCGCCATGCGGCCCGCCACCTCGGACATCGGGATGAGCAGCGGCAGGTCATGATTGGCGAGTTCCACCGTCTCGTACGCGATGCACGTCGCGCCCGAGTCCATGTGCGCCTTGGTGAGCTTCTCGTCGGCGGCGAAGTGGAAGTAGGTGAAGATCGTCTGCCCCTTCTTCATCCGCGGCCACTCGACCGCGATCGGCTCCTTCACCTTGATGATCATCTCGGCTTCTTTCCACACGGCGTCCGCCGTCGGCAACATCTTGGCGCCGACAGATGTGTACTGCTCGTCCGAGAAACCAGAGCCCTCACCGGCGCTCTGCTCGACGTAGACCGAGTGGCCGGCCGCGACGAGCGCCTCGGCACCTGCAGGGACCAGCGAGACGCGATTCTCGTTGGTCTTGATCTCCTTCGGGATTCCGATCTTCATATAAGGCAGATGTGAGATGTGAGATGTGAGATGTGAAACACTGGTTGCTACCGGATCGGCCCCAAACGTACCACCGTCTGCTGTTCCACCGCAAAGAAATCCCGGCAGACCGCTGCCACCTCACTCGAGGTGACCGCATCGACCCGCGCCAGCACCTCGTCGAGCGGTCGGTACGGCTCGTTGAACAGATCGACCGCTGCCGCGCGGTACATGCGCGACGAGACGCTCTCCATCGAGAGTGTGATCTGTCCCTTCAACTGCTGTTTCCCCATCGCCAACTCGTCGTCGGGGATGCCCCGCTCCACGAGTGACCTCAGTTCGGCGCGCACCGCCTCCGCCGCTTCCTCGGCCCGCTCCGGCGCGCAGCCCACGTAGATCCCCTGCGCTCCCGCCGTCACATGGAAGCTCTGGAATCCGTGGACCGAGTACGCCAGCCCGAGCTCCTCGCGGATCCGCTGGAACAGTCGCGAACTCATCCCGCCGCCGAAGAGCGAACTGACGAGCATCAGTGCGTGCCGGCGCGGATCGCTGTGCGGCACGATCACATTGCCGAACACCAGATGCATCTGCTGCGAGTCCCGTTCGATCGCGCGATCGCTGGGCGCGGCTGGCCGCGCGGGCGGCACCCTCACGGGCTTGGTGACGCCACCGGGCAGTCCGTCCCAGCCCGCGTCCCGGAGGACAGTGAGTAGCTGGTGGTGCCGCACGTTGCCGGAGGCCGCCACGATCACGTTCGAGGCCCTGTACGCCCGCTCGTGCAACGCGCGAAGTTCGGTCAGTCCGAGCGCACCGACCGTCTCCGGCGTCCCCAGGATCGAGTAGCCGAACGGATGGTCGCCCCAGAGTGCCGCGTTGTGCAGCTCGAAGACGACGTCGTCCGGCGTGTCGTCGACCATCGAGATCTCCTCGAGCACCACACCGCGCTCGAGCTCGAGGTCGGCCTGCCGGAGCGCCGGTCGGAACATCAGGTCGAAGATCACATCGGCGGCCTGCGGCAGATGCTCGTCGAGCACGCGCGCCTGGAAGGCCGTGTGCTCGCGTCCGGTGTAGGCGTCGAGCGAGCCACCGAGCGCTTCGAGCGAGAGCGCGATCTCTTTCGCCGACCGACGCTCGGAGCCCTTGAACACCATGTGCTCGAGCAGGTGCGAGACACCCATCTGTTCGCGCGTCTCGTGCAACGATGCCGCACGGACCCAGGCCCCGAACGACACTGACCGCACTCCCGGCATGAACTCCGAGAGTACGGTCAGTCCATTCGAGAGGACCGTCCGCTGCACGCCGCGCTCAGGGAGCGCGGAGGTGGAGACGGAGGCCTCGATCACTCGGGTTACCGGCCTCCGCGGCCGCCACGACGCTCGCCACCGCCACGCGGGCGGTCGCTGCGCGGACGCTCTTCGCTCGCGCCACCCTCGCTGCTCGCGGCACCTTCGCTCGCGGGAGCCACATCGGGCGTGCCCTCGGGCTTCGGGAGCAGTGCCTTCATGGAGAGCCGGAGACGGCCACGCTCGTCGCGATCGATGAGCTTGACCGAAACCTGCTCACCCTTCTTGACCACGTCCTCAGGCTTCTCGACGCGCGTGTGGCGCATCTCGGAGACGTGCAGGAGCGCTTCGGTGCCGGGCATGATCTCGACGAAGGCGCCGAACGCCGTCACCGACTTCACCGTGCCCATGTACGTCTCGCCCACCACCGGCTCGGCGGTGATCGCCTGTACCATCTGACGCGCGCGCTCCATCGCTTCGCCACCGACTGCGGCGATCGTGACCAGGCCCGAATCGTCGACGGTGAGTTCGGCGCCGGTCTCGTCCTGGATCCCGCGGATCGTCTTGCCCTTCGGGCCGATCAGGTCGCCGATCTTCTCGGGGTTGATCATCATCGTGACGATGCGCGGCGCCCACTTCGAGAGCTCAGGACGCACGGTCGGCAGCGCCTTGTCCATCTCACCGAGGATGTGCAGGCGGCCTTCCTTGGCCTGCGCCAGCGCTTCGGTCATGATCTTGAGGTCGAGCCCCTGGATCTTGATGTCCATCTGGATCGACGTGATGCCGCTCTTGGAGCCGGCGACCTTGAAGTCCATGTCGCCGAGGTGATCCTCGGTGCCGAGGATGTCGGTGAGGATCGCGTACTTCTTGCCTTCCTTGATCAGGCCCATCGCCACGCCGGCCACGGGAGCCTTGAGCGGGATGCCTGCGTCGAAGCAGGCGAGCGAGCCGCCGCAGACCGACGCCATGGACGACGAGCCGTTGGACTCGAGGACCTCGGAGACGATGCGGATGGTGTACGGGAACTCCTCGAACGGCGGGAGCACGCCCTGGATCGCGCGCTCGGCCAGCATGCCGTGGCCGATCTCGCGACGGCCGGTGCCGCGCATCGGCTTGGCTTCACCGGTGCAGAACGGCGGGAAGTTGTAGTGGAGCATGAAGGACTTGGTGGTCTCCTTCGCGCTGTCGATCGAATCCACGCGCTGCGAATCGCTGGCGGTGCCGAGCGTCGCGACCACGAGGGCCTGCGTCTGGCCGCGCGTGAAGAGCGCCGAACCGTGGGCACGCGGGAGCAGCGACGTGTCGTCCGAGATGTCGCGCACGACGTTCGGCTTGCGGCCGTCGACGCGGAGGCCCGTGTCGAGCACCTGCGCGCGGAGCGAGGTGTACTCGATGTCGCCGACGATGCTGCCGACGAACGGGAGGTGCTCGGGCGCGAGGACGGCGACCATCTCGTCCTTCAACTCGCCCTTCACCTTCTCCACGGCCTGGATGCGCGTGGCCTTGTCCTTCTGATTGATCGCAGCGTCGATGCGCTTCTGCGCGGCCTTGGTGACCGTCTTGCGCACGTCCTCAGGGATCTCGACACCCGACCACGACATCTTCTCGACCTTGAGCTTCTTGAGGAGCTCTTCCTGCATCGCGACGAGTTCCTTGAGGCCGCGCTGGGCGATCGTGAGCCCTTCCACCACGTCCTCTTCGGAGACTTCGAGCGCGCCACCCTCGACCATCATGATCGAGTCGGCGGTGCCGGCGACGATCATGTCGATGTCGCTGAACTCGAGGGCCTGGAAGGTCGGGTTGAGCAACCACTTGGACTCCACGCGACCCACGCGCACACCAGCGATCGGACCCGCGAACGGGATCTTGCTGGCGCTCAGCGCGAAGGAGGCGGCGATCAGGCCGAGTACGTCGGCGTCATTCTCCTGGTCGGCCGAGAGGACGTACAGGACGACCTGCACCTCGTTCTGGAAGCCTTCCGGGAAGAGCGGGCGGATAGAGCGGTCGATGATACGGCAGGAGAGGATCTCCTCATCGCGCGGACGACCTTCGCGCTTGATGAAGCCACCCGCGATCTTGCCCGCGGCGTAGGTCTTCTCCTTGTACTCGACGGTCAGCGGGAAGAACGGCAGCGGACTCTTCTTGTCGCTGACGGTCACGGCGGCGAGGATCATGGTCTCGCCGTAGGTCACGAGGGCAGAGCCCGCGGCCTGCTTGGCCATGCGCCCAGTCTCGATGGAGAGGGTGCGACCAGCGAAGGTCCGCTCGATACGATGCATCATTTCTGTTTTTTCTCAGATCGGTACACAAAGCGCGCGATCCGCTTCAGTGCGGTCGCGCGCTTGTGTGAGTGGGGCGCTTAGTAGCGCAGGCCGAGGTCGGCGACGAGCTTGCGGTAGGAGTCGATCTCCGTTCGCTTCAGGTAATCGAGGTGTCGGCGGCGCTGGCCGACCATGCGGAGGAGACCACGGCGACCGTGGTGGTCCTTCTTGTGGGCCCGGAAGTGCTCAGTGAGGTAGTTGATCCGCTCCGTGAGCACCGCGACCTGCACCTGTGACGAGCCCGTGTCGGTCTCGTGCTTGCGATGAGTATCGATCGCTGCCGTCTTGACGAACGCCATCCCTGAAATCCTTGCCTGCGAGCGCAGTGCGTTATTGAAATGCCGGTTCCGTTGTAGCACGGAAACTTAGCGGAGCTGCTCGGACCTGTAAAGGCCCGTCCATTCGAGAGATACCCTCCCCTCGGGCCGTCGAGGTCGCGGCTCCGAGACGGCCCCTTCAGGCCCCTATCCACCCCATCACCAACCGCTTCAGGTCGTTGAACGTCACCGTCAGGAACAGCGCACCGATCGCGACGAGCCCGATCCGCGCATACCACTCCTTGACCATCGGGTGGAACGGTTTCCGCCAAACGCTTTCCGCGACCTGCAGCAGGATCTGACCCCAGTCGAGCAGCGGGATCGGCAGCAGGTTAAGCACCGCCAAGTTGATGCTCAGGAAG
>JANOWT010000229.1:0-2685 GCA_031418115.1 Gemmatimonadota bacterium | reverse complement strand
CCGCGGTCGGTCGAAGATGAGGTTGAGCGCGCCACGCCTCGAGCGTTCACCCAGATAGCCGGCGAACGTGCCGGTATTGGTGCGGATCGCACCGTGCGCCCAGTCGTTGGAATAGTCGATCTGCACCACCGGCACACCGAGTCTCGCCCACGCGTACGAGAGTCGCGCCGTGATCTCTTGCCGACTGTTCTCGTACGACGCATCGGCGCCCCAGGCGTGCCGGCCAACGACATCGCTCCCGCCAGTCGTGAACCCGAGTGACGAAGTGCCCGGATCGGTCGCGCGCACCACCGGCAACCACCAGGTCGGACGGAGCGTCGCCCACGCCGAGTAGCGCTTGGAGCGCGCGGCCGTGTCGACCGGTGCGTCGGTGAGCGGGCGCAGTGGGTCGGCGGTGAGGTCAGACTCGGGAATCGCGAGCGGCACCTCGACCGGTGCGTTGCGGACGACCACGTGATAGCCGTCAGCGCGCAGTTCCACGGCCGCCACTCTCCGGCCGTCGGGCGAGATATCGGGCGTGTTGAGCGCCGTCTGCGTGGACCAGACACGGCCATAGGCCCCGGTGCGCACGTCGCCGCGATACACCATCGGACGGCCCTCGTGATCGCTCACGAAGAGCAACGTCGAGTCACTCGGCTCCCACACCGGGGACGAGACGATCGTCAGTCGGGCGAGCGCTCCCGCAGCGCGCGGCGCGAACCGCTGTTGCTCACGCCCGACCAGGTCCATCACGACCACTGACGATCGACCGCCGCGATCCCACCGCACCGCCGCCACACGCTCCCCGTTGTGCGAGAGCCTCGGCTCCGCCCAGGTGCGGTCGAGCGATCCGAGCGCCAACTCCTTCGACTCCCACTCCGAGCGCGGATCGAGCAGAACGAGGCTCGTGGTACCCGGATCGGTGCGCACGGCCACCACGCGTCCCGTCGCCACATGCGCGTCAGGCGACGAGAGCCGTTCGCCATACGTGATGCGGCGGCGATCCCGGGCGCTGCCGCGAAAGAGGTCGGAGTGCAGCGAGTAGGGATCGAAGTAGTCGAGTTCGCCCTGCACCGAGCCGAGGGTGGGTACGGGCGTGTTCACGTCGACGGAGTTGCGACGTCCGAGCCGCTCGCGCACGCCGCCGAGCGAGAGGGAGTAGAGCCCGGTCGAGCTGCGCGCATCGCTCGCGACGTAGACCATCGCGTCGTTGCTCGTGAAGCGCGGGAAGCGCGCCGTGAAGCCATGGCGCGTGAGCGTGGTGAGCGAGCCGTCGACGTCGGGTGCCACGCCCGCCATGTCTCGCGTGACCGAGTCCCGCCACTTGGCCCAATGCGTGGTGAAGCTCTCGCCAAAGGCATCGTTGGCGCTCGCGTTGAGTCGCCACGGCAACAGTCGCGCACTCGACGCCTCCACGAACCGCCCCATACGCGCCGAGTCGGCACGAGTGACCGCGTAGCTCCCATACAGGTAGGCGCGATTGCCGCCGGGAAAGCGCGGCGACCCGAGCGAGAGCGCGTCGAGCGGCGGTAACTCGCCCGCGATCGCCGCGGCTCGCACGAGCGCCGGGAACTCACTCCCCGCGAGCCGCCCGCCGCCGGTGATCGCGGTCTCGTAGTGCACCGCGAGCCCTTCGAGGATCCAGGACGGCGCATAGCTGTTGGGGAAGAGCGGTGCCGCGCGGCCGAACACGCGCTGCGCGAGCCACCAGACACCGCGTGCACGGTCGAGATGGAAGATGTGCGTGAGCTCGTGCGTCACGAGCATCGCGTTCCAATCGGCATGATTGCGCAGCGCGAGCTCCTCCACCGGCGGACGCGCATAGATCACGATCCGGTTGGTCGGATACGGCGTCGCATAGCCATTCGCGTAGTCGACGTTGTCGGCCAGGACGATGTCGATGGTGCCCCGCGGGGGCACGAGCTCGTCACTCAACCGGGCGTATGCGGACTCGGCGTTGGCCGCGGTCCGTCGCGCCAGTGTCTCGAGCTCGTCCGTGTAGTGGATCCTGAAGTGCCGCGTGGTGAGCGTGAGCCACGCGACCTGCGGGCGTACCTGGGCCCATGCGGTGAGCGGGAACAGGGCACCGACCGAGAGGCCGGCGAACGCTGCAGCGAGCGCTCCGGCGAACAGGCCGGCGATCAGGCGAAGGCGGAGGAGGGCGCGGAGGGCGGGCACGGCGCCTAGTCTATTGCATGAAGCCCGCATTCGCATCCCACGCACGCCGTCTCCCGCCACGCCGTCACATTCCATATATTCGCCGAACCTCCCAGCCCCACTCGTCTTGACCATGCGCTGTGCCGTCTGCGGTCGTGAGAACGACCCCGCATCGAAGTTCTGCATCGACTGCGGCAAGCCCATCACTCAGAGTGGTGCGGTGAGCGCGGCGCTGGACGCCACGGTGGGTGGGGTGCAGCACCTCGACGCCAAGTTGAAGTTCGGGGTGCCGGCCACCCGTGTCTCGGCGAGCGCGTCGCCCGGGAGCCCCCCCTCGTCGGCCCCGGCGATCCCCGCGCGCCCGGCGCCGGTGATCCCGCCGCTCTCCTCGATGCCGCCGGGCAAGGCGCCCTGCCCCACCTGCGGGCACCCGGTCGACCCGTCGATGCCGTTCTGCCCCAAATGCGGTGGGCGCGTGGCGTGCAGCCGACGGCATCGGCGGTCTCGCGCGCGATCTGCGGCTCGTGCGGCACGGCCGTGGTGCCCGGG
>JANOWT010000228.1:0-2889 GCA_031418115.1 Gemmatimonadota bacterium | reverse complement strand
CCGAGAGCGACATCCTCCTCGCACGCGCGTCGGGAGCGATCATCATCGGCTTCCATGTGCGTCCCGACACCAAGGCGCGCGCGATGGCGGAGCGCGACGGTGTGGAGATCAAGCTCTACCGCATCATCTACGAGGCGGTCGCCGACGTACGACTCGCGCTCGAGGGCATGCTGCGCCCGGAACAGAAGGAGGTCATCGTCGGCGAGGCGTTGGTCCGCGAGACCTTCAAGGTGCCGAAGATCGGCGTCATCGCCGGCTGCATCGTCCGCTCGGGGCTCATCAACCGTCAGGGGCGCGCGCGCATCGTACGCGACGGTGTCCAGGTCTACGAGGGCACGCTCGGGTCGCTGCGCCGTTTCAAGGACGACGTGAAGGAAGTGAAGGAAGGCTACGAGTGTGGCATCGGCATCGAGAACTTCAACGACCTCAAGGTCGGCGACGTGATCGAGACCTACCGTACCGAGTCGGTCGCCCGCACGCTGCAGCCGGCGCAGGCCTGATGCACGCACCGCGCGGGGAGGCGAAGCATGCCTCCGCGTGATCCCCGACGCGCCGACCGCGTCGGGGAAGCCGTACGCGAAGAGGTCGCGGCCTTCCTCACGCGCGACGTCAAGGATCCGCGCATCCAAGGTCTCGTCACGGTGACCGCGGTCGAGATGACGCGCGACCTGCGTCATGCGAAGATCTTCGTCAGCGTCATGGGCACGCCGACCGAGCGCGCGGCGACGTTCGACGGGCTCAAGAGCACCGCGAGCTTCCTTCGCAGTCGCGTCGGCAAGGCGCTGCAGTTGCAGTTCGCGCCCGAGATCGCCTTCAAGATCGACGAGTCTGTGGCGCGCGCGGCGCACATCGAGACGCTGCTCGCCGGCTTGCGCGAACCACCGTTCCCCGCCGATGAAACGCCGGACGACCGGGACGGTTGACGGGCTCCTGCTCGTCGACAAGCCGGCTGGCGTCTCGTCCCACGATGTGGTCAACGTCGCCCGGCGCGCCCTCGGCGAGAAGCGCATCGGCCACGGTGGCACGCTCGACCCCTTCGCCACCGGACTGCTCGTGATCGTCGTCGGTCGCGCCACACGACTGCTGCCGCACATGCCGGGCGAGCCGAAGGTCTACGAGGCGACGATCCGGTTCGGCGCCGAGACGGACACCGAGGATCTCGACGGCGCCATCGTCCTCGAGCGACCGTTGCCCGCGCGCGCCGCGGTGCTCGCCGCGCTCCCGGTACTCACCGGCTCGATCGAACAGGTCCCACCGGCCTACTCCGCGAAGCGCATCGATGGACAGCGTGCGTACGACCTCGCGCGGGCTGGTGTGCACGTCGACCTCAAGCCCGTCACCATCCGAGTGCACCGCTGGGAGGTGCTCTCGCTCGTGGGAGCGGATGGTCGAGGGATCACGGCGGACGGATCGACCGACGCGCTGGTGCAGGAAGCCCGCGTGCGCATCACCTGTGGCGGCGGCACCTACATCCGCTCGCTCGCCCGCGACCTCGCACGACTCGCCGGGAGCGCTGCGCACCTCACGCAACTGCGCCGCACGCGCAGTGGAGCGTTCCGCGTGGAGGACGCCCTCACCACGGACGACCTGCTTGCCGGGGGGGCGCGTGTGCGGCCGGCGCTCGACGCGCTGCCGGGCATGGCGGTGCAGGAGCTCACAGACGAGGACGTCACGCGGATCGTCCGCGGGATCGAGGTACCATCGAAGGTCGCGGGGGCGTGGGGCGCACTGACGGCTCCTGGGACCGGCGTGCTCGTCGCGCTCGCCGAACGCCGCGCGGATCGCTGGCAGCCACGGGTGGTGATGCGTGAGGCCTGACGCCGCATTCGGGCTCCCGCCTGACGTTCGCGCGACGGTCTGCACGGTCGGCACCTTCGACGGTGTGCATCGCGGGCATCGCCTCGTGCTCGAACGCCTCGCGGGTTGCGCGCGCGAGCGCGGCCTCCCTGCGGTACTCGTCACGTTCGATCCGCACCCGCTCGAAGTGGTGAATCCGGCGGCGGCGCCGCCGCTGCTCACCATCGGGATCGAGAAGGAAGAGGTGCTCGCCGAGAGTCCGATCGACTATGTCGTCGTGCTGCCGTTCACACCCGCGCTCGCGACCTACGGCGCGAGTGACTTCGTCGACCTCGTGTTGCGAGAGAAGCTCGGGCTGCAGCATCTGCTGATCGGCTACGACCATGGCTTCGGCCGCGGGCGCTCCGGCGACGCGAGCGTCCTGCAGGAGCTCGGGGCGTCGCGCGGCTTCGGCGTCGACGTGGTGCCTCCGGTACATGGCAGCGACGGTCGCCCGATCTCGTCGACGACGATCCGTCGCGCCGTCGCCGGTGGAGATCTCGCGCGCGCCGCCGACGGCCTTGGTCGCGCATACAGCGCCAGCGGCAAGGTCGAGGTCGGGGCAGGGCGAGGCCGCGCGCTGGGATTCAGGACGATCAACATCGCCCTGCCACCGGCGCGGAAGCTGCTCCCTCCCGAAGGCGTGTACGCGGTGCGCGTGCAGACGCCGCGCGGTGCGTTCGGTGGCATGATGAACCTCGGTCCTCGTCCCACCTTCAACGAACCCGAATCACGGCTCGAGGCGCACCTGTTCGACGTCGATGGCGACTTCTATGGGCAGCACGTTCGGCTCGACTTCATCGCGCGACTCCGCGAGACCCGCCGGTTCGATTCACCTGCGGCGCTGAGTGCACAACTCGCGACCGATGAACAGGCCGCCAGAGCGGCGCTGACGACGGGGCCAGCGTTACAGCAATGAGGTCCTCCAACCTCTTGTGTGCGATTGACCTGACTCATCTCGCGCGGTATTCTTCAAGGCTTCATTCGGCCTGCTCCCTCAATCCTGTTTCGCGATGCAGAACCTGAAGACTCGTCTCCTCATTATCGCTGCGC
>JANOWT010000227.1:0-2203 GCA_031418115.1 Gemmatimonadota bacterium | reverse complement strand
GTCGAAGAGCGGCAGCAGGTTGGGATGCCGCAGGTCGCGCGCCAGATAGACGGTGGCCATGCCCCCTTCGCCGATCAGTCGTTCGATGGCGTAACGGTCGGCGAGTGCGCTGGCGAGCTTGTCGGTCGTAGACAGGGGTGGCTCCGAGGGAGATGTCGGTCGTGCAGAATGTATGGCGGGACTCGGGCCGCGGCGAGAAGAGGGCCAGGGCCGGTGCTCGCGAGGCAGAGGACCGGGGCCTATGTTCAGCCCACCCCGATCGAATTTCCTAACCCGCGCGTGGCCCACACGCTTCCCTAACTCACCGACTCATGATTCCGCGCACTGGTGTCGCTGCCTTGGCCGCACTGCTTCTGATGTCGAGCAGCGCGTCCGCGGACGTTCTGCTGCCGGGCCTGATCAGCGACCACATGTTGCTCCAGCGCAGCGTGCCCGCGCGAGTGTTCGGCATGGCGGACCCTGGCGAGTCGGTGACCGTGACCTTCCGCGGACAGACCGTCACGAGCGTGACGGACTCGCTGGGCCGCTGGGAAGTGTGGTTGCGTCCGCTCGACCCGGGACCGGCCGCCGACATGATCATCCGCGGCCGCAACACGATCACCATCTCCGACGTGCTCGTCGGCGACGTCTGGGTGGGCTCCGGTCAGTCGAACATGCAATGGACGGTGCGCAGCTCGGCGAATGCGGCCGTCGAGATCGCCGCCGCGAACTGTCCGCAACTCCGACTCTTCACCGTGCCGCGCGTGACATCGCCGACACCGGTGCAGGACGTGCAGGCGAAGTGGGTCGTCTGCTCCCCCGAGACCATCGGTGAGTTCTCGGCCGTCCTCTACTTCTTCGGTCGCACGCTCCAGCAGGACCTCAAGGCGCCGATGGGCCTCATCCACTCATCGTGGGGTGGATCACCGATCGCATCATGGCTGAGCGGCCCTGCTCTCGCGAGCAGCGCGACGCTCGAACCGTTCCGCACCTTCTGGGCCGACCGGATCACTCAGTATCCCGACAATCTCATCAGGAATCAGCGGGCGGTGCGGCGTTGGGAGGAAGGCGGCTCACAGGGCAATCGCCCGGGCGCTCCGATGGGTCCAGGCCATCCACACGAGCCCACTTCGCTCTTCAACGGCATGATCGCACCCCTGCTCAAGTACACCATCAAGGGCGCGCTCTGGTATCAGGGCGAAACGGAAGCCGGCCGCGCACAGGGCCACCTCTACGGCGAGGCGATGATGACACTCGTCCGCGACTGGCGCCGCGCATTCGATCAGGGCGACTTCCCCTTCTACTGGGTGCAACTCGCCAACTTCGGCAACGCACCGAAGAACGGTCATTGGATGCTCGTGCAGGAAGGACAGGTCCAGGCGACGGCGCTGCGAGCGACCGGCGTGGTGGTCATCACCGACATCGGCAACCCGACCGACATCCATCCGACGAACAAGCAGGACGTCGGCCAACGTCTCGCCATGCTCGCCGCAGGCCGAGGGGCGAGTCCGCTCTATCGCCAGTTCACGCGCGAGGGCGATGCGATGCGCATCTGGTTCGACCACGCCGAATCCGGCTTGGCTGTGCGGGGAGGCGGGACGCTGCGAGGATTCCAGATCGCCGGGCAGGACGGCAAGTACGTCGAGGCCACGGCGACCATCGACGGCGCCACGGTCATCGTGCGAAGCGCGGCCGTGACGAATCCGCGGTCGGTTCGCTACGCCTGGGATTACAACCCTGACGCGAATCTCGTGAACGGGTTGGGGCTGCCCGCGTCGTTGTTTCGCACACGCGTGGACGAATAGTCGGAAGCGTGGCGCATCCCCTCGTCGCATTCGCATACTGACAAGAGGCCTTGTCGCGTTCAACGCGATGGTGTGGGTGCGCGGGCGCGGTGCCGGGTTCGGTCGGCTACCGCGCTCGCTCGTGCCCTGTCACGGCACCTTGATCGGAGCGGTCTTGAACGCGAGGTTCGTGAGGTCCTGCGACGCCACGAGCACCATGGCGCCGTCATGCGACCAATGCAATCCGGTCTCGAACACGACGTCACCCGTCGTGAGCGTCCTGATGAGCTTCCCCTTGGGCGATCGGTTCTCGATCTCGCAGTAGCCCAGCGCACAATGAGAGCTCGCGAGCTCGTGCCCATCGGGACGGCTAACGATTGGTTGTCCTTCGGGCGCTTCCATGAGATGCAGGTGGGCGGCCGCGCTAGACCGGCCATCGG
>JANOWT010000226.1:0-4713 GCA_031418115.1 Gemmatimonadota bacterium | reverse complement strand
GCTGCTCGACGAGGTGGGGACGGGCCAGTGTGTGCTCTGCGTACCGCGCGAGGATGAGATCCCCGCGCAGTTCACGCGGCTGGCCCGGTGGCGCGTGTGCGACGGTGCGTTCACGCCGTTGGCGACCTCATGATGCGAACCGGTGGAGTCCTCGCTCGGGAAGTGCGCCCATGAGACGCCGCCCCTACGACTGGCAGGACGCGCATCGCCCGCGCGCGATCGCCGACGCTCTGGCCGATCTCCTCAAGGCCACCGGTCTCGACGCCGACGTCGCGCGCGCCGGCGTGATGTCCGCCTGGGCCGCCGCGGTGGGTACGCAGATCGCCGGCGTGACCGAGCCGCGCATGATGACCGAGGATGGCACACTGGTTGTCGGCGTGAAGACGCACGGGTGGATGCAGGAGCTCACGATGATGGAGGCGCAGCTCATCGCGAAACTCGCGACCGTGCCGTCGCCGACACCGGTGAGGCGCCTCCGTTGGGAACTGCTGCGCTGAGCGCGGTGCTCGGCGCAGCGCCGACGACGGCGCTCGCGGCCAGGGCAGATCGGCGTACGTTACGATGCTACTATAAGAGATACCGGCCCCCGCCACCCAGAGCTGCCGCTGATGCGCTCGCGTCGCACGACAATCGCTCGCTCGCTGCGCTCGACTCCGACCAGAGCGGGCGTCGTCGCTGGCTGCCTGCTCCTGGCACTCGCCGCCTGTCGCCCCAAACCCGAGCCTCAACTGCGGATCGGCCTGCTCGGCGTGGCCAGCAGTGCCATGAGTGCGACTTCCGGCCTCGAGGCTGCGCAGCGTGGGGCCAGACTCGCTCTCGATGAGTTGAACAAGGGCGGGGGCGTGCTGATCGGCGGCGTGCGGCATCGCGTCGTGCTCATCGAGCGGATTGCCGACGATCGTCCCGACGCGGCGGCGCAGGGTGCGCGCGCGTTGATCAACCTCGATCTCGTGGACGTCATCATCGGTCCGCAACTCAGTGCGCACGCCACCGCCGCCGGGGCCGTCGCCGAGGCGTCCGGTGTCCCCCTCATCGCGCCGATGGCAACGAATCCCGCGGTTACCGCTGGACGGCGCTTCGTATTCCGACTCTCCTTCCTCGATGAGTTCCAAGGTGTTCTGCTGGCGCGATTCGCGTACGACTCACTCCGCGCTCGCCGCGCCGCCGCGCTGTACGATCCCGCGAGTCTCTACAGCCGCGATATCGTCCGGATCTTCGGACAGACGTTCGGGGAGCGCGGAGGCACCGTCGTTGGCGCCGAGCTATTCAGTCGCGAAGATGGACTCGATTATCGGACGCAACTCCGTCGCATCATCGCCGGTCGTCCCGATGTGATCCTGTTGCCGGGCTTTGCCCATCCTGATTCCATCCAGATGCGACAGGCGCGTGCGCTCGGGTTCCGCGGACACTTTCTCGGACCCGATAGCTGGGATCCAGTGGAACTCGGTCCGCTCGACGCGGCGAAGGGCTCCGCGATCGTGGGGAACTGGCACTGGCGCAGCGCTCGGCCCGAGTCGCGACAGTTCATCGCCGCGTTCGAGGCGCTCCATCACGCGCCGCCGCGCACGAACGCCGCCGCGACGTACGACGCAATGAAGCTCGTCGCGCTCGTCGCGGCGCGTGCCGGATCGCTCGATGGCACCGCGCTCGCCCGAGCACTCTCCAACGCTGGGACCTATGCGGGCGTCACGGCGACATTCGTATTTCACGGAACTCAGAACCCGGTTCGCGGCGGGATCATCACGCGACTTCTCGACGGCTCCGACTCGACGCGCTGGATCGAGGTGTCGCCTTGACACTGGCACGCGGCTGGCGCGGCCATGGAGTGCTGCGGAGGCACCTGTCGCTCCGTCTTGCCGTGGGATTCCTCGCGCTGGGTGTCACGGTGGTGCTGCTGGTCACCTTCGTCTCGTATCGAAGTGCGGAGCAGGCCCTGCAGCGTCGCCTGGAGGAACGTCTGAACGGGTTGGCGGACCTCGGGAGAAGCAGTATCACGGAGTGGGTAGCGCACCGAAGGGATGGCCTGCGCTACGTCGCCAGCAGCATCGAGTCGTTCGTGTTGGCGCCCGAAGCTGACCATGCGCATTCGGACGCCTCGGCCGCCGGGCTCACGCAACACCTGAAGAGCGCTGCCGTGCTGCAGCGCAGCGACGTCCGTCTCATACAGGTTCCCGGGGGGCGTGTGATCGCCTCGACGGACTCGACCCTGCTCGGCACCTACGCCGCCGACGAACTCTACTATGCGGGCGCCCGAGACTCGACGAACACACAGCGCATCTACCCGACCCCTCGCGACGGCCGTCCGACGCTCACGATCGCGACCCCAGTCCGCAGCGGAGCGGACCAGACGGTCGCTGTCCTGGCGACCGACTTGGACCTTCAGGAAGCGGAACGCATACTGCCGCAACGACGAGGCGACGTCCCCATCGACGCGTATCTCGTGGATGCGTACCGCGAGTTCGTCTCCGCCGAGCGGTTCGGCCGTGCAGACTACCGTCGTGGTGCGCAGAGCGAGGGGATCGCACGGGCCGCCCGCGGCGAGGAGGGAGGGGGCATGTATGTCGACTACCAGGGCCGACCGGTGATCGGCGCCTGGCGTTGGCTTCCGGATCTCGGCGTTGCGCTGGTCGTCGAAGCACCGCAACTGGCCGCGTTCGAGCCCGCGCGGCGCCTGCTCGAATCGTCGCTGCTCGTTGGTCTCTTCGCCATCGGGTTGCTCTCGTTCGGCGTCGTCGCAATCGCGCGATCGACCACGCGACCGGTGCTCGCGCTCGCGGCCGCAGCCGGCCGGGTGGCGCAGGGCGACTTCACGAGCGAACCCCTCGTGACCTCGGACGACGAGGTCGGCCAACTCGCGCGGTCGTTCAATACGATGACCACGCAACTGAGTTCACTTTACCGGGAGCTCAGCGAGCAGGTCACCTCTACGACAGCCGCGCTCGACGATGCCAGGGCGAGTCGGTCTCTGCTCCAGGGCGTCGTCGACAATACCACTGCGATCGTCGTCGTGGTGGACCTCGAGAACCATGTGCGCCTCGCGAACCTGCGCGTCGAGAGGGTGCTCGGTCTCGGGCCGGGTGAGGTGCTCGGTCGGTCCGTGGCGCACGCGTTCGCGGGCGACGCGGGCACCTTGCTCCTAGCCGCACTCGACGAAACGCGCGCACAGGACGCGGTGGTCGAACGCGAGGTGGTCCTCGGGGCGGTCGAGTCGCACACTTGGCAGGCCGTCACGTTCCCCCTGCGCGATGTCGCCGGCACCACATACGCCCTCGGGATCGTCGCCTCCGATCTGACTGAACGCGCCCGTGCCGAGGAGGAGCGTCGACAACACGATGCCACAGTGCAGCAGGCGCAGAAGCTCGAGAGCCTCGGCATTCTGGCCGGCGGAATCGCTCACGACTTCAACAACATCCTCGGCGCCGTGCTCGGCCACACCGAGCTCGCCCTTGCGACGGCCGACGTGCCAGCGGACCTCCGAGAATCACTGACGGAGATCGAGCGCGCCACCCGCCGCGCTGCGGAACTCACGCGACAGATGCTCGCGTACGCCGGCAGGGCCGACCTGAGGCGCGAGGTCACTGACTTGCGCGCGGTCCTCACCGACGTACTCGCGCTCGTGCGCGCGTCGCAGTCGAAGAAGGTCGAGTTTCGCGTGCTGCCGATGCGCTTACCGCTCTGGGTCGAGGTCGATCCCGCGCAGCTGTCGCAGGTCGCGCTCAACCTGCTGACGAACGCTGCGGAGTCCATCGGCGATGCCGTGGGAGTGGTCTCGCTGAGCGCGGGCCCCTCCGTGCCACCGTCCGCACCGACCGATGAGAGCAAGGCCGGCGACGCCATGTGTTCGTGGATCTGCTTCACGGTCGAAGACACCGGCGAGGGGATGACGCCGGAGGTTCGCCGACGAGTCTTCGAGCCGTTCTTCAGTACGAAGCGCCCGGGACGTGGGCTCGGAATGAGTGCGGTGAACGGGATCATTCGCTCAAGCGGCGGCGTGCTTCAGCTGGAGAGCGTCGTCGGCGTCGGCACCCGGTTCGCTGTGTTCCTCCCCGCGGCCGCCGACCCGGATAGCCAGGTACGTGCTGACGCGCCGGCGACGCCCATGTCCCGCACCGGCACTGTGCTCGTGATCGACGACGAAGCGGCGCTCCGGCGCGTCTGCCGCCGAGCCCTTGAGCGCTTGGGGCTGCGCGTGCTCGAAGCGGCCGATGGCATCGAGGGACTAGCGCGTTTTCGGGAGCATCGCGAGGAACTCGGGCTCGTCATCCTCGACCTGACGATGCCGGGGCTGGGAGGCGCGGAAGTGTTGACCATCATCCGCAGCGAGCGACCGCTGCTGCCGGTGGTGATCGCGAGCGGATACGACCATGCGGAATCCGCCGACATGATCGCGACGGATGCGATCACGCGCTTCCTGCAGAAGCCGTATGGACTCGAGGCGCTGACGCGGATCGTCGGGGAGTCGATGCCGTAGCTCAGCGCGCGGAGGGCGCATTCCCCCTCTGAGAACAGGACTTTGCTCGCGTTGCTTTCACCGGCGCAGCTGGGTATTTTTCGGGGTCACGCGCGAGTGCATTTCTGGGGGTGAATCCCCGCGCGCCGTGCGCCGGACCACCGACCCCAACTCCGCCCAATGGCCAAGACCAACGACGCCGCCGAGTCCAATTACGACGCCTCAGGGATCCAAGTCCTCAAGGGCCTCGAGGCGGTGCGGAA